>JAUXHA010000109.1 GCA_030621845.1 Spongiibacteraceae bacterium | reverse complement strand
CGTATGCCAGCCTGGCTATGCTATTTGGTTAATCGATGTGTTCCCGCGCTTCAGCCCTGGATAAGCCCGCGATTATTGCGTGCAATAAGTCGTTACTGGATGCCGTTGGGCGGTGAGGTAGTGATTATCGGGGTTGATCTTGTGGCGATTGAATTGGCTGAATTTTTAGCCGAACGTGGTCGTCGTGTGCATTTGCTGGACAGTGCTAAAAAGATCGCGCCAGAAGTGGGAAAAAAGCGACGACAGGAGCATATGGATCGTTTGGATCGTTTAAAAGTCACCATCAATACCTCGGTAGAGGTACAGCGTATTGAAAAAAATACAGTAATGATTAAGGTTGCTGGTAGCGAGCGAGCCATTAGCGGTGATCATATTATTGTTGCCGGTTCCACGCTTGCCGATACCCACTTAGCTGATCAGTTAGTGGCGCAGGGTATCCACGCGCAGGCGATTGGAGACAGTACCGGCTTGGGTTTGATCGCCAAGGCAACGCGCAGCGCAGCTGATGCGGTTAGTCAGCTGTAAATTTTATTGATTGAGTTAAGCAGATAAAATCTGGCTGTTAAATACAAGGGGAATAATTTTGGAATCATCAGGGTTAACCGATCAGCAAGGACAGCCATATTATTTTGACGATTATGTGGTGGGTGAGGTACAGCGTGGTATGTCATACACGGTTGAAAAACAACAGGTGATCAATTTTGCCAGTCAGTGGGACCCGCAGCCATGGCATGTTGATGAGGTGGCGGCCAAGGCTTCAATTTTTGGGGGCTTGACCGCGTGTTCGGCGCATATTTTTTCGATCTTTTGTCTCACCAGTCAAAACTGGGAGAGTGGTGTGGTTCAACAGGCAATCGCCTCCCTGGGCTTTGATGAAATGCGCATGCACATGCCGGTTTACGTTGGTGACAAACTGCAGTGCACCTCAACGGTAGAGCAAGCAAGATTATCTAAAAGTAAAAATGATCGGGGTATTGTTACTTGCCGCTGTGCGCTGGTGAATCAAAAAGGTGAGCAGGTTTTTAGTATTCTCTCGACTTATTTAATGGCCAGAAATCCTGTCTTACTTTAAGGTTTTCAGGAAAAGTTTAGTGAGAATGATGATAGTTGTGATAAAGATGTCATGGAAGGTCGGTTAAATTTGTCCTTAAGCTCTTGAATTATTTTAAGTGTCGCTGCGGATCTTGGCGGCCGTGTAGTACGCGGATAATTTCTACCGTATCAGTAGTGACTCTGTAAAACAGGGCATGGCTTTCAATAGGTAGGCTTCTGGCACCGGGTAGGAGTTCGGAGCAGTCGATGCCTATTAGCGCTTGCTCTGTAAGTGACCAAAATTGATCTTTGATGTTTTCCAGGTAGCTATCGGATTGGGTTTTCCCCCACTGCCGAAGCCCGTATTGATAGATATCTTTAAGATCTATTCTGGCTGCTGGAGCGATGACTACCTGCTTTACTGGCATGCGACTTAAGCTTTAATGTCGTCGAACAGTGAATCCAGGGCGGCTTTTGATTCAATGGCAATGCCTTCGCCACGGTCTAATTGATCAGTGCCTACTTTCAATTGCTCGCGTAGACGAGCCAATTTTACTTCGTGGATCCAGTCTTCGTGTGTATCCATAAAGCGCAGAGCTTCGCGAATCACTTCGCTGGCATTGTTGTATAAGCCGCTTTCAACTTTGGCCCTAACGCGAGACTCTAATTCGGTTGTCAGTGATATGTGCATGATGACCTCCAAGGGTAGACATTTATAGAGGTCATGCTGTGCTGGAATACAAAGATTGTCAATGTTTGTATTTTGAGGGAGAAGCCCTTGCTGCATAGGCCTGTAGCGCGGAGCGCAGGCAAATAAAAAACACCAACGGTCAAATAGTTTGGGGGTCAGGTCTCACATCATCATTTCTTGGAATAAACGCACTAACATGAGAAAGTGATCATGTGAGACCTGACCCCGCTATTCTTCTAACGGTATTACAGCACTAACAGTATAAGGTTGACGGAGCGTGTTATGAGTAAGCTGGCCATGGATCACCCGCTGCAGTATTGGTATGTTGCCGCGACCAGTAAAGAACTTAAAAAAGCGAAAACCCAGGCGATTAAAATCTGCGGTGTGGCGCTGGTATTGTTTCGCAATAGTGCGGGCCAGCCCTGCGCGCTGCAGGATCGCTGTCCCCACCGCAACGCGCCGTTATCCCTTGGCGAAGTGGTGACGGGGGAGTTGGCCTGCCCCTATCACGGCTGGCAATTTAATGGTCGCGGTGAGCGCACGCTGGTGCCGGGTTTGGAACACTCCCCGCCATCGTCCGAAAACTGCAGCGTGCCCAGCTATGCGTGTCGCGAACAAGATGGTTTTATCTGGGTCTGCCCACAGCCGGGTCATGTCCCCCGACAGCCACCCATGGCCTTGCCAAATCCGGGGTCCGCTTACCTGAAAATTTCATTGACGCTGGACTTAAACGGCTCGCTACACGCCGCGCTGGAAAATGCCCTGGACGTCGCGCACACCAGTTTTATCCATCGGGGCCTGTTTCGCGGTATTCACGAGCGCAATGAAATTCGTGTGGAAACGCGGGCTATCGAGCAGGGCTTTGAAGCAGAATACATTGGCGAAAAAGTTCTCCCTGGTGGCAGAGAGCCTCCTCCCGGTGTTTTACCCGAGCACTGGGATCGATTTATGATGCCCTCCACAGTGCAGGTTGAGTACCGTGCGGGTGAGACCAGTCACAGTCTGATTACAGGCTTTCATACGCCGATCGAGGAGCGGCAGTTGCGGGTCTACTTTGTCAGTTATATGAAAATGCCTCGGGCGGCTCGCCTACTCAAACCGATGATTCGTGTATTTATGAAGCGAGTATTGCGCCAGGATATCGACATTCTGGCCCGCCAAACTGAAACCATTCTCGCCTTTGGCGGTGAGGATTATCAATCCACACGGATGGATATTTTTGGCCCCCAGATTAACCGTTTTTTCGATCACGCCAAACAGCATGAGCGCGGTGAGGTTGATAGCGCGCTACCAGACTACACGGCGCGATCAATGACAATGACCATTTAGTTCGGTCACTCGCGTTACAGGAGCAGTTGGATTGCCTGGCGGAACAGGTCGTGGCACATATTCATTTTTAGGGTTGGCTTATGAATAACAATAAACTTAAGGTCTTGGCTCAGCGGATGCTGGCACTTAATGAACAGCAAAAAATTGAAACCGGTGAAGAGTCTGTTGCCATTAGCAGCGACCGGTTTACCGACTTGCAGCGATTTGGACGAGAAAAAGAGCGGCTGTTTCGCCAACAGCCTCATTTAGTTGCGATGACCGCAGACCTGCCTGATAGCGGTGATTTTTTGGCGTTAACGGTCGCGGATTTACCGGTATTTATTATTCGTAATGAGCGGGGTGAGGTGCGCGCATTTATCAATGCCTGTCGTCATCGAGCGGCGCAACTACTTGAGGGGCGGGGCAATGAAATTCGTATTCAGTGCCCCTATCACGGCTGGACCTATAACCCCGATGGTCATTTGCAGGCCGTGCCTCATAAGGCGCTGTTTACCGATACGCTGTCACATCAGCAAAACTTATTGGCACTGCCTGTGTTGGAGTACAACGGCATGATATTTGTCTATCCGCAGTCCGACGGTGAGTATTTAATGACGGCAGAAAACCTGTTGGGCGATCTGTTGCCAGAATTGGCTGGCTTTGATTTAGGCAAGTTGAATTTTATTGCCGAGCGCGATGAGTTGATCGAGATGAACTGGAAACTCGGCAATGATTTTGTGATGGAGGGCTATCATGTTCATCACCTGCATAAAAATACCGTTGGTTTAATGTCGTTGCCGGCTTTTGCCCATGACAGCTTTGGCCCGCATCACCGTCTGGTGACTGCGAGCCCCAGTTTGCTGGAGTTGCAAGATCAGCAAGAGTCTCAGTGGGATGCATTTTCACACCTGACACTGGTGCACAGTCTTTTCCCCAGCAGTATGTTGGTTGTCAGTAAAATGGAAGTGTTTTTACAGCGGGTGGAACCTGCCGATACCCCGGGGCAATCCCGGGTTCGTCTTAGTACCTATACCTGGGATGAGATGACGACCGAGGAACAGCGCAAGCCGCATCTCGACATGTTTGAATTGCTCTATACGGTACAGCGAGAGGAGGATTTAAAAACTATGGAGGGTTGTCAGCGCGCCTTTAACAGCGGCGCGCTCGAATCGATTGTGCTGGGTAAAGTGGAGCCTTTGTTGCAAGCGATTCATCGTCAAATTAATCAAGCGCTGGAGTGAGCGTATGATGCAGTATTATCCTCAATTTGTCAGTGTGATGGGCTGGGTATTGTTAGCAGGTGGTGTAGTCATTTCATTACCGGCTCTGCAATTTATCACCAAGGGGCAGTCGGCGCTGGGTAATGATGGCGTGTTGCATTATTTTTTAGCGTTTTGTGGCAGCGTCAACGTGGTTTGGGCGTTAATTTTACTGGCTGCTGCCGGTGACCCTGCGCTGGCGGTAAAGATTGCCTTGCCCTGTGCAGTGGGTTTTGCGCTGCTGAGTTTGTGGCGTATTCCGCTGTGTAGACACCCCGATGTGCTGGCGAAATTAGGGAAGGCGCCGATGGCTGAAGTGTTTTTTTTTGCAGTGATTGCCGGGGTATTTGTGATGGCGGGTGTAGCGTAACATCACCTGATACTGTGGAAATGATTTAGTTGTCAGGGCGCATGGCCATCAACGATAAGCCATGCAGCGAGCACGATTAAACTGGCAAACCCAAAACCCGTTTGGCGATAACATTGAGTTGCACTTCCGAGGTGCCACCGGCAATCGTCAGGCCATAACTGGCCAACCAATCTTTGCAGGCGCTCAGCTGTTCATCGCTAAAGCCGGCTCCCTCCCAGCCCACTCCGGCACTACCCATAATGTCGATATTGAGTTGCAGTTTGTTTTTTTCTTCTTCGGTGTTGACGTATTTCATAATGGACGCCGTTTGCATGCCGCCGCCATCACCCTGTTGAAATTGCTGTTCCATACGCGACTGGGTCAACGCAATGGCGCGGCTATTCATTAAATGCCGGGTGACACGATCCCTTAGTAGCGGGTCGACTAACTGACCGCCAGAACGTGGCAGATAGCTTTTCGCCACATCGACGGGGCTGGGTTTGGGGCTGGAAAAACTGCTCTCCAGTTCGGCCATGGCCATGCGCTCAAATTGCAGCAGATACTTGGCAACCGTCCAGCCTTTATTGAACTCCCCGAGGATATTCTTTCTCGGTACCCGCGTATCATCAAAAAAAGTTTGACAAAAGTCAGCGTTGCCCGAGATCAACTTGATCGGCTCCGGACTAATACCCTTCGAGGCAAGATCAATTAACACAAAGCTGATACCTTCATGTTTTGGCTGCAGCGGCCCAGTGCGAAGCAGGCAAAAAATCCAATCCGATTGATCGGCCATGGAGGTCCATATTTTACTGCCGTTGATCACTAGTTCGTCGCCATCAAGCTGCGCCCGACACTGCAAGCTAGCCAGGTCTGAACCGGCATTGGGCTCGCTATAACCCTGGCACCAGCGAGTTTCTCCCCGCGCGATGGCAGGCAAGAACTGCTGTTTTTGCTGCTCGTTACCAAACTGCAACAGGGTTGGCCCTATCATCCACAGTCCCATACCTACCAGCGGCGGACGACAACCCAGCAGTTGCATTTCTTCTTTTAACAGGGCGGTTTTTTCAGGCGACAAATCGCCGCCGCCATAAACTTTCGGCCAATCGGGGGCGAGCCAGCCTTGATCGCGCATGGTTTCAAACCAGTGGCGCTGATCGTCACTGATATATTGGGCGTTGCGCCCGCCCCAAAACAACTCAGCCTGGCTGGCTGGCGTACGCATACTGGCGGGGCAGTTGCTGTTTAGCCATACGCGAGTCTGCTGTCGAAATGTTTCTAGCTCGTCACTCACAATTCACTTATCCTTTTTCCCATTATCTTTTAACACGCGCTGGGCAGCACCCTGCACCTCGGGACTAAACGCCGCTCGAATCATCGCCTCGGCTTCTTGTGCAATGGTCGCGCTTAAACCAATGTCCACCGCGCTATTGATATTGGCTTTCATCGCCGCGGTGGTTGCGGCGGGCAGCGCTGTTAGCTGTGCTGCCAGTACCTGAGCGTCAGCCATCAGGCTTGCTGAATCGCTGAGACGACTAATTAAACCCAGTTGTTGTGCCTCGTCGGCGCTGAGTTTCGGACTCAGCCAATATAGCTCTTTGGCTTTGGCGCTCCCCACTAGCCGGGATAAAAAATAACTGCCGCCAAAATCACCCGGCATCGCCACTTTGGCAAATGCCGTCACCAGGCTGGCCTTGTGGCTGGCAATACGCAGGTCACAAGCCAGCGCCAGCGCCAGGCCAGCCCCCGCGGCAACGCCATTAATTACTGCCACGGTAGGCTTGGGCATGGTATGCAGTAGTACCGATGCCTGTGCCCAGCTGTTGAGCTTTGCAATCAACGGCTCATAGCTCTCGGGAGTTGCCTCTCCTTCGGCCAGGCTGGAAATATCACCACCGGCGCAAAATGCTTTTTCGCCGGTGCCGGTGACCAGCACGCAGCGTACCGCTTCATCTGCCGCCAATGCGGACAGTAGCTCCGGTAAGTGCTCCAGCATCGCGACATCGAGGGCGTTGTAGCTCTCCGGCCGGTTTAACGTTACCGTGGCGATACCTTTTTTGATCTGGCACTGAATACTATCGGTCATATTCGTCAACCTTCCGCTTATCGCCCTGCATCGCTTGATATTGTTCACGCATTTTTCGGTGTAATAATTTACCGGTGGCGGTTCGTGGCAGCTGATGCTCAAAAAACAGTTGCCGGGGGCGTTCGGCTGGAGCTAATTGTTGCAAGCAAAAATTGGTCAACTCATCAGCCAACGCGGCCTCGTCAACCCCCGGCGCACACTGGATGATGGCGCAAACCTGTTGCCCCCAATCCTCGTCATCCAAACCGATCACACAGCAATCGTCCACCTGTGGGTGTTGTAGTAATTTTCCCTCGACTTGAGCGGGGTAGACGTTGACACCACCACTGATAATCAAATCGCTGCGCCGGTCACAAAGATACAGATAGCCCTGCTCATCAAGACGCCCCATATCACCGAGGGTAAACAGCGACCCCTGGCGATTGGCAGTGGTTTTCTGCGGGTCATTGAGATATTCAAAGGGCTCCGGTGACGCCATATACACGCTACCCACGGTGCCGATCGGACAGGGCTTGGCCTGTTCGTCTAAAATCGTCAATGCCAATTGCGCCCCGGGCTTACCTACTGAACCGGGGTGCGCCAGCCACTCCTGTGAGCTGATATGAATGCCGCCGCCCTCTGTGCCGCCATAGGATTCAAATAAGATCGGCCCCAACCATTCAATCATCGCCCGTTTAATATGCACCGGGGTTGGCGCGCCACCATGGGAGACAAGTTGCAAGGAATCCAGTTGATATGAATGGCGAGTGGCTTCCGGTAACTTGAGTAGTCGCACAAAGTGAGTCGGCACTAAAAAGGTGGATATCACCTGGTGCTCAGTAACCAGTCGTAAAAATTCCTCGCCGTCCCAGTGCGTCATGATGACAATATCGGCGCCGCATTCCACCGCGCCATCGCAATAGGTATTGGCCGCCGCATGGTAGAGCGGCGCCGCGACCAGGTGAGTACCACCGGCCTTTTCCCCGAGAAAATGTTGCATCATTCCCGCACCCATGCGCGTGATGTAGCTAGGCGGCGGGGCAGGTTCCAGAGCCGGTCTCGATACGCCCTTGGGGCGACCGGTGGTCCCGGAGGTATACATCATGACACCGCCCGCCAGCGGCACTTCGAGCGAGGTGTCGGGGAGTTGCCGGTAGGCTTCCAGCGGCTGGAAGCCCTCAATGTCGCCCCCCACAGAAAAGCAGCGTTGGGCGGGAATATCGCTGGCGGCGGCCACCGCCACTGCTTTAAATTGCGCGTGGGCGATAAAAATCTCGGCGCCGCTATCACCGAGAATATAACGCACATCGTCAACGGGTAGCTGGTAGCTGATCGGCGTCCAGGTTTTGCCAGACCACGACACCGCCCGATAACAAAATAGCATCTCCGGGCCGTTGGGGAGCAGCACCGCCACCACGCCCCGCGCAGAAATCCCGGCGGCACTCAGCAGTCGGGCAATCTGGTTGGCGGCGGGTTGTATCTCGGCATGCTTGACTAGAAAGGCCATCGTGATTCTCCACTATTATTATGGAGAGTAAACTAACAATAGAGACAATTACAAGTACATCGCCTCCATTCTTTCGCGATGTTAATAATCGCATTACACGTGATATTTTCCTTGCCGCGCGCAATCAGCGCCCAGGCGTATTATTTATCGGATTATTGGCGAGCATGTTTATGTGGTGATTACGGACATAGAGCGTTTTTTGTTGAAAGGTACGCGGCTGAAAATGCTCGAAGTCCGTAAAGGCTTGCTGTATAGGCCTGTAGCGCGGAGCGCAGGCAATAAAAAAGGCCAACCTAGAACGGTTGACCTTTTATAATTGGTGGAGGCGGGGGGAGTTGAACCCCCGTCCGTCAGTCCGCTGCTTAGCGCTCTACATGTTTAGATTCCGTCAATTGATTTAGCCGCAGACAGCCCGACGGGCAGGACGTAATTGGCGATCCTGATTAATATTTAGCTGATCGGCCTCAGGCGCGGCTTCACTGCGAGCCAGTTCTGTATGACGGTCATTAACGCGGTACTGGCACCTTGTCAAAGACCGCTAGCGGCGAACCGCTAGATTGGTTTACAAAGAGCTACTTACGCAGCTAGTTGTGCACCGTAGTTGTCATCGTTGGCAACTAATAGTTTGCAGCTTTGGATTAACGTGATTGGCTACCATCACGACATGCACACATAAGTTTTGGTACCGGCGTCGAATCCGAATCGCCCCCGGAAC
>JAUXHA010000159.1 GCA_030621845.1 Spongiibacteraceae bacterium | reverse complement strand
GAGCTGAAGTTTGATGCCAGCAAGCCCGATGGTGCGCCGAGGAAATTAATGGATACCGGCACCCTGAATAAATTGGGTTGGCAGCCGCAATACGATTTGAAAAATGGTTTACAGCAAGCCTATCAGTGGTTTGTGGATAATCGACAACAGTTTCGCGGTTAAGCAGCCACCACCCTAGAGTTTCTATGACAACGTATAAAGGCATCATCCTCGCAGGAGGCTCCGGCACGCGCCTGCACCCGCTCACACACTCGGTCAGTAAACAGCTGATGCCTGTTTACGACAAGCCGATGATTTACTATCCCCTCAGCACGTTGATGATCGCCGGTATCCGGGATGTATTATTTATCACTACGCCCAGGGATGAGGAGGCGTTCCGGCATTTATTGGGTGATGGCAGTCAGTGGGGGATGAATTTTGAGTATGCGGTGCAAGCTAACCCCGACGGCCTGGCCCAGGCATTTATTATCGGTAAAGAATTTATTGGCGGTGATAATGTCAGTTTGATACTCGGCGATAATATTTATTATGGCGGCGGCTTAACCAATCGACTGGAAAGTGCTTCATCGCGGTCCGAGGGGGCAACAGTGTTTGCCTACTATGTAAAAGACCCCGAGCGTTACGGCGTGGTTGAGTTTGATCAGCAGGGCGTGGCTTTAGGAATTGAAGAAAAGCCCAGTCAGCCTAAATCCCATTTTGCCGTTACCGGCTTGTATTTCTATGATAACCAGGTGGTGGATATTGCCCGGGATATTAAGCCGTCATCGCGCGGTGAGCTTGAAATCACCGATGTTAATAATGTCTACCTGCAAAACAATCAGCTCAATGTCGAGGTGCTGAGCCGGGGTACTGCCTGGCTGGATACCGGCACGCATAATTCGCTATTGGATGCGGCAACTTACATTCGCGTGATCGAGGAGCGCCAGGGCTTAAAAATTGCCTGCCCTGAAGAAATCGCCTTTCACCAGGGTTATATTAATGCCGATGAATTAGAGCGCCTTGCCGCGCCACTGAGGAAAAGTGGTTACGGTGAATACCTGATGGATTTGTTGAATGAGTTGAAACGACCATGAAAATTACTGCAACGCCACTCAATGATGCGGTGATTATCGAGCCTGCTGTGTTTGGTGATGAGCGCGGCTTCTTTCTGGAAAGCTGGAATAAGCAGGCCTTTAGTGAGGCCGGCCTAAGCATGGACTTTGTCCAGGATAACCACAGTAAATCGGCGCAGGGAATTCTACGCGGGCTGCATTACCAGACGGAACACACCCAGGGTAAGCTGGTGCGGGTGGTCAGTGGTGAAGTGTTTGATGTTGCGGTTGACCTGCGGCAGGCTTCGAGCACCTATGGGCAGTGGTTTGGGGTTTTACTCTCCGAGCAGAATAAGAAAATGTTCTGGGTGCCGCCGGGTTTTGCCCATGGTTTTTATGTGACTTCGGATTCTGCCGAGTTTTTATACAAATGCACCGACTATTACGATCCCGCTTCGGAAGTTAGCCTGCGTTGGGATGATCCGGATTTGGCGATTGATTGGCCGCTTGATGGGGGCGATCCGCAGTTGTCTGGCAAGGATGCAGAGGGAGTTTCTTTTGCGGATGCGCCCAAGTTTGATTGATTGCCCTTTCGGGTGGGGTTCGCCTTTCGGCGAGGGGATTGCCGGGGGTCGCCCGGCGGCGCGCGGGTTGTCGCCCCGCAGGCGAGGTACTTCTTCTTTGCGTGTCCAAAGAAGAAGTACCCAAGAAGAAAGGACACCCCGCATACATCGCCCTGTGGGAAACCTGAAATAGCTTAGATTTTTCGGGGACTGCGCAACTCGACCATTTTTGCGATGCAAAAATTGGGACTCAGACAGTGCTCGCCCTTTTCCCGAAAAATCTAAGCTATTTCAGGCGACTTCAACGGGGGCCCCAAGGTCAAAAGCGCTACCAGTTCAAAAGATTTAAAGCCTTCAGTGTTTCGGGTTGATTTTTATTTTGACGTTAACTATCCCCTTAGTAGTCGCCTGATATTGCCTGGACAGCGCGGAAAAAGAGCGAGCACTGTTTGACAAATTGCGTGCCAATTTGGACTGCCTTTAGGCAGCCCGCAAGGGAGAGAATAGGCCTTAGCCTAGTCGAATCAGTCCCGCTTTTTACGCAGTAAAAATGGTTGAGTTGCGCAGCTCCCGCGCTGTCCGGGCAATATCAGGTTTGCCGAAGGCCGGCGGATAGGGGTGCCCTTTCTTTTGGTGTCTTTTCTTTGGGCAAGCAAAGAAAAGATACTCGCCGCCGGGCGACTCCCGGCAATCCCCCCGCCGGGAGGCGAAACAAAAAACTACGTATCTAACAATGGCTCCCACCATTCAGGCGTATCCAAATACCACCTCACCGTTTGTAAAATTCCCTGCTCAAAACTATAAGCCGGACTATAACCCAGCTCGCGATTAATCTTACTGGCATCAATAGCATACCGCAGGTCGTGACCGGCGCGGTCAGTCACATAGGTGATCAATGAGTCAGAGCGCTCGCCGCGAGCTGCAGCGGCTTCAGGATAGCGCTCGGCATAGCTGGATTTGTTGGCAAACTGCTCGTCAATAAGCTGGCAAATAGTGGTCACGATATCGATATTGGTCCATTCGTTGTTACCGCCGATATTGTAGTTCTCTCCCAGACGGCCGTTATTCAGGATCAGGTCGATACCGCGGCAGTGGTCTTCCACATGTAACCAATCGCGGATATTCTTGCCCTCGCCATAAATCGGCAGGGGTTTTCCCCTTAGCGCATTACTAATGCACAGGGGGATTAGTTTTTCAGGAAAATGGAAAGGCCCATAGTTGTTTGAGCAATTGCTGGTGGTGACTTCCAGGCCATAAGTGTGATGATAGGCGCGAACCAGGTGATCGGAGGCGGCTTTGCTGGCGGAATAGGGTGAGTTGGGCTTGTAGGGCAGTTCCTCGTGGAAGGGGGGCTCATCCAGGGTCAGTGTGCCGTAGACTTCATCGGTTGAAATATGGTGGAAGCGGTGCGGAATGCCATCGCCTTGTAGCCAGCAATCCCGCGCCGCTTTTAGCAAGCTGTGAGTGCCGGTGACGTTGGTGTGGATAAATACATCGGGGCCGGTGATGGAGCGGTCAACGTGACTCTCCGCAGCGAAGTGAACGAGGGTGTCGATGGTGTGCTCGGTCAATAGCGTACTGACCAGTGCGGTGTCATTGATATCACCCTGGACAAAAAGAAAGTCCGGGTGGCTCTCCAACGCAGCAAGATTGGCACGGTTGCCAGCATAAGTGAGTAAATCAAAGGCCAGCACAAAGTCGCCGGGGTGCTGCTTGAGCCAGTAATGAGCAAAGTTGCTGCCGATAAACCCTGCGGCGCCAGTAATTAATAGTCGTTTCATTATTGTTGGGCCTTGAGTTCGAGAAGCATGCAGCGCAATGCGTCGCGCCAGGGTTGGCGACTGATGTTGAGTGCCTGCTCGGTAGTTTGGCAGTTGAGCGCACTGTAGGCGGGCCTTGTTGCCGGTGTAGGGTAGCTTGTTGCAGGAATGGGACTGATGAGGGTTTGGTTGTCTGGCCACCCGGCGGCGATGGACTCTTGCTGAATGGCAACGGCAAAATCATACCAGCTAATGACGCCGGCATCGGCATAATGGTAAATCCCTTTTTCGGGGGCTTGCTGTACAAAGGCCCAGATAACCTCGGCCAGGTTGTGCGCCCAGGTGGGTGAGCCGAGTTGGTCACTGACCACGGACAGCGTGTCTCGCTGCTGAAAAAGCCGCAGCATGGTTTTAACAAAGTTATTGCCGTTGGCGGAGTGCACCCAGGAGGTTCTGATAATGTGGTATTCCAGCCCGGTAATAGCGGCCAAATGCTCTTCGCCCTGTAGCTTACTGGCGCCATAGACAGACTGAGGGTTCGGTGTATCTGTGGGCTGGTAGGGTTGTGAGTGCTCACCATCAAAGACAAAATCGGTGGAGACATGAATCAGGCGTGCGCCGGTTTTGGCGCAGAGCTGGCCGATTAATTCAACGGCATTGGCATTGGCGGCGTAGGCGTTAGCAGGTTCAGATTCAGCCTGGTCAACGGCGGTGTAGGCGGAGGCATTGATGACAAGGGCAGCCTGGTCATCGCAGATTTTAGCCAATTGCCCGGCATCGCAGACATCAATATCGGCACGGGAATAGGGGAGTAATTGGTAGCCCGTGGGTACCAGCGTCTGGATTTCTTTGCCCAGTTGCCCGTTGCAGCCCAGTAGTACGATATTTTTCATAGTTTTTAGTTAAGTC
>JAUXHA010000152.1 GCA_030621845.1 Spongiibacteraceae bacterium | reverse complement strand
TATGGCCGTGCCTGCGATGATTGCGCGCAAAGATCAAATAGTGACTCAGCTTGTCGGTGGCGTTGCTGGGCTGTTCAAGGCCAATGGGGTGGATTCCATGGCCGGTTTTGGCAAGGTGCTGGCCGGTAAGAAGGTGGAAGTGACAAAGGAGGATGGATCGGTAGAGATTATCGAAGCCGGAAGTGTGGTGCTTGCCTCGGGTTCTGTGCCGGTTGAAATTCCGCCTACGCCGATTGATCAGGAGCTAATAGTCGATTCTACTGGCGCGTTGGAGTTTACTGAAGTACCCGGGCGACTGGGGGTGATAGGCGCAGGGGTTATCGGTTTGGAATTGGGCAGTGTGTGGAGTCGTTTGGGCGCCGAGGTAGTGGTTATCGAAGCGCTGGAAGATTTTCTTCCCGCGGTGGATAAGCAAATTGCTAAAGAGGCGAAAAAACTACTGACCAAGCAGGGTCTGGATATTCGTCTGGGTGCGCGGGTGACGGGCTCAGTAGTGGACGGTAAAAAAGTTACTGTGACTTATAGCGATGGCGAAGGTGAAAAACAGGAGGTCTTCGATAAGCTTATTGTCGCCGTGGGTCGCCGCCCCCTTGGTGAGGGGCTGTTAGCTGCTGATTCCGGGGTCACTATGGATGAGCGTGGTTTCATCTTTGTCAATGATCACTGCGAAACGGAAGCGCCTGGTGTTTACGCTATCGGCGATGTGGTAAGAGGCCCTATGCTCGCTCATAAAGGTTCAGAAGAGGGGGTAATGGTTGCCGAGCGTATTGCCGGTAAAAAGGCCTCGATCAATTACGATTGTATCCCCAGCGTTATCTATACCCATCCTGAAGTGGCGGCAGTGGGCCAGACCGAGGAACAACTGAAGGCAGACGGTATTGCTTATAAAGTGGGGCTGTTCCCCTTTGCTGCCAGTGGCAGGGCGATGGCTGCCAATGATACCGATGGTATGGTGAAAATGATTGCCCATGCCGAGACCGATCGTATTCTCGGTTGCCATATTATTGGCCCCAGTGCGGCTGATTTGATCCAGCAGCTGGTGATTGCGATGGAGTTTGGTTCCAGTGCTGAAGATATTGGTTTGATCGTATTTGGTCACCCGACATTGTCCGAAGCGGTGCATGAAGCGGCGCTGGCGGTGGATGGACAGGCGATTCACAAGGCAAATCGAAAAAAACGCAAATAATCTTTCATTTAAATTTGCGGTTGGACGCAAAATTCGGGAGAATACGCCACCGAAATTTGCGGATATTGAACTTGTCGCAATTCAACAGGGGTAGCCTGTTTAACAGGGCTACTGACGATTTCTTACATCAAGACGGTAAATCAAGATGAATCTTCATGAGTATCAGGGCAAACAACTGTTTGCTGAGTACGGCTTACCTGTGTCTAAAGGCTATGCCTGCGATACACCCGAGGAAGCTGCCCAGGCGGCGGATCGCATTGGTGGCGATAAATGGGTAGTTAAAGCGCAAGTTCACGCCGGTGGCCGCGGTAAAGCGGGCGGTGTAAAGCTGGTCAGCACCAAGGAAGAAATCAAGGAATTCGCCCAGCAGTGGCTGGGTAAAAACCTGGTGACCTACCAGACCGATGAAAATGGCCAGCCTGTCTCCAAGATCCTGGTTGAGAGCTGTACTGAAATAGCCCAGGAGTTGTACCTTGGTGCCGTAGTCGATCGTTCCACCCGTCGTGTTGTTTTTATGGCGTCTACCGAAGGTGGCGTCGAAATTGAAAAAGTGGCTGAAGAAACCCCCGATTTGATTCTGAAGGCTGAAATTGACCCGCTGGTAGGTGCGCAGCCATACCAGGGCCGTGAGTTAGCGTTTAAGCTGGGCCTTGAAGGCGAGCAGATTAAACAGTTTGTGAAAATATTCCAGGGTCTGGCGGCCTTGTTCCAGGATCTTGACCTGGCACTGTTGGAAATTAATCCTCTGGTTATTACCGACGAAGGCAAGCTGCACTGCCTCGATGCCAAAATTACCATCGACAGCAACGCCATGTATCGCCAGCCTGCGCTGAAAGAGATGCATGATCCTTCCCAGGAAGATTCCCGTGAAGCCCATGCGGCACAGTGGGAGCTGAACTATGTCGCCCTCGATGGCAACATTGGCTGTATGGTAAACGGTGCCGGGCTTGCCATGGGTACCATGGACATTGTGAAGCTGCATGGCGGTTCGCCGGCTAACTTCCTCGATGTAGGGGGCGGTGCAACTAAGGAGCGCGTTTCTGAAGCGTTCAAAATTATCTTGTCTGACAGTAGTGTTCAGGCGGTACTGGTTAATATCTTCGGTGGTATTGTTCGCTGTGACCTGATTGCTGAAGGTATCATTGGTGCGGTAGAAGAAGTTGGCGTTGAAGTGCCTGTGGTTGTTCGCCTCGAAGGTAATAATGCTGAGCTCGGTTCCAAGTTACTGGCTGAAAGTGGCCTGAATATTATTGCTGCCAATAGCTTGAAAGAAGCTGCCGATGCAGTGGTTAAAGCAGCGGAGAGCAAATAATGAGCATCCTGATAAACAAAGAAACTAAAGTAATCTGCCAGGGCTTTACTGGCTCTCAGGGTACCTTCCATTCGGAGCAGGCGATTGCCTATGGTACTAACATGGTCGGTGGTGTTACACCGGGCAAAGGTGGCCAGGAGCATTTGGGCCTACCGGTATTTAATACCGTAGTGGAAGCGGTTACAGCGACCGGCGCTGATGCCTCGGTTATTTATGTGCCAGCCCCTTTCTGTAAAGACTCTATTCTCGAAGCGGCTAACGGTGGCATTAAGCTGATTGTTTGTATTACAGAAGGCATACCGACACTGGATATGCTGGACTGTAAAGTGCGCTGTGATGAGTTGGGCGTGCGTTTGGTTGGGCCAAACTGTCCGGGTGTAATTACACCGGGCGAGTGTAAGATTGGCATCATGCCTGGGCATATCCATTTGCCGGGTAAAGTCGGTATTGTTTCCCGTTCAGGTACCCTGACCTATGAAGCAGTCAAGCAGACCACCGATTACGGTTTTGGTCAGTCTACCTGTGTTGGTATTGGTGGCGATCCTATTCCGGGTTCCAATTTCATCGATATTCTGGAGTTGTTCCAGGCCGACCCAGCTACTGAAGCCATCGTAATGATTGGTGAAATTGGCGGTACAGCTGAAGAAGAAGCAGCGGCTTATATCAAGACTAATGTGACCAAGCCAGTGGTATCGTATATTGCCGGTGTAACGGCTCCTGCTGGAAAGCGCATGGGTCATGCCGGCGCGATCATCTCTGGTGGTAAAGGCACAGCGGATGAGAAATTTGCCGCTTTACAGGATGCCGGTGTTACTACTGTGCGCAGCCTGGCCGAAATTGGCGATGCCTTGAAAGAAGCTACCGGTTGGTAATTCAGGCGGTATGAAAAAAGACGCTTCGGCGTCTTTTTTTTGGCCGGGGATTGAGTGGAGGGAGTGATTAATTCTTATCGCCGAGCCAGAGCACCAGTAAACCACCGGAGACCACCAGCCCAATGCCGGCCATAGTCATAAGGTCGGGTAAATGTTGCCAGAAAATCCAGTCGAGAATACCAGCGAACACCACGGCAAAATAACTGGTGGGTGCCAGTACCGATGCTTTGACGTAGCGGTAGGCTCGGGTGTAGAGCACAAAGGTAAAATACATCGCTACACCAATAGCGATTAATGACGGCAGGGCAGACGGGGGGATGGGTTGGTAATTGATGACAAAAAAGGGCACCACAAATAGCAGGGAAATGAAAAAGTAGTAAAAAAGAATACGACTTTCCGGTTCCTTTTGCGCCAGGCTTCGGGTTAATACCATCGATATCGCCAGTCCCACCCCCGAACAAAGCCCTACCAGGTGCCAGATCGAAGCGCCCTGTTGACCGGGCCTGAGAATAACCATAATGCCGATAAAGCCAACGATCAGTGGTGTCCAGCGTGATTTGGGAATACCAATGCGCAACCAGGCCAGGATCACGATTGGAACCACCAGCGGCGCGGTGTTCCGTAGCAGGGAGGCATCGACCAGGGGGATGTATTTAAGTGCGACATAATAGGTATAAAAACAGGCGCAACCACTGATACCGCGAATCAGGTGCTGCCAGGGGTATTGGGTCTTTAAGCCGGTAGTTCCGTGCTTGAATAACCAGGGCAGGGTGAATAGAAAACAGATCAGGTATTGGAATAAAACGATGGCAGAAATATCCACATCGAGGGTAAGCTGCTTGCCGACGGCAGCGACACAGCTACCGATCAATACAGTGAAAATACCCAGGCTAACGCCTTTTGACAGGTTTTGTTCGGGGGCTATTGTGTTCAAATCAGGCCGCTAAGAGGATAAAAACGTATTGTAGCGTAGAAAATACCCCAGGGGACTTGAAATATAGCCAGCTCGCCCACACTAATAAGGGCAATCAATACCCACATTGGAGACAAACACGCCATGACCACAGCGACGAATAAAGAGACCCTGGGATTTCAGACCGAAGCCAAGCAGTTGTTACAGTTGATGATTCACTCTCTTTACAGCAATAAAGAGATTTTCCTGCGAGAACTGATCTCCAATGCATCCGATGCGGCAGATAAGCTGCGATTCGAAGCACTTTCCGACAGCGCCCTCTATGAAGATGATGCCGAGCTAAAAATCACCATCGATTTTGACTCCGAGGCAAAGACCATCACTATTGCCGATAATGGTATCGGCATGAGTAAGGACGATGTCATTACGCACCTGGGTACCATTGCCAAATCGGGAACGGCTGAGTTCATGAACCAGTTGAGTGGCGACCAGCAAAAAGATTCACAGTTAATCGGGCAATTTGGGGTTGGATTTTATTCTGCTTTTATCGTTGCTGATCGTGTTGAAGTGCTGTCACGCCGTGCTGGTGCAGACAAGTCTGAAGGTGTTCACTGGGAGTCAGCCGGTGAAGCAGATTTCAGCGTGGAAACCATTGAAAAGGCAGGCAGGGGTACCACGGTAATAAAGTCGGAGGCCAAGCGGTCT
>JAUXHA010000171.1 GCA_030621845.1 Spongiibacteraceae bacterium | reverse complement strand
TTACTTCAATACGGAATGGGTAGATCAGGCGAGAAGTTAATCTAAAATCCGTTATTTCCCCAGTCCTACTTCATTAGTTGACTTCTTGCGTGTGCCGCAGGGGACAGGGATGTTTATTCGCAATACGCCATATGGTTTATTTAATGAAAAGGTAGTTCCACAGGCTGAGATTGGATTTCTATTCGACTCTGTCAAATTCAATGTGAACTATAGTCAGCTATGGCTGGCGGGGGGAGTATGAAAAATCCATCCGGCAAACCACTCCAACCGACTGCTTTACAGCAAGCCTTGTTACGACTCCGTTCGGGGTTTGTTAGTGTGGCGGTATTCAGTTTCTTTCTTAATTTACTGATGCTGGCGACCCCTCTGTACATGCTGTCGGTGTACCAGCGCGTGCTGGGCAGCGGCCACCATGAAACCCTGTTGTATCTCACCATTGCCACTGTTTTCGCCCTGTTAATTCTGGGAGCGCTGTATAGCGTGCGTGGCTGGTTGTTAAGCCGT
Source organism: Spongiibacteraceae bacterium (assembly GCA_030621845.1). Classification (GTDB taxonomy): domain Bacteria; phylum Pseudomonadota; class Gammaproteobacteria; order Pseudomonadales; family Dasaniaceae; genus JAUXHA01. Next base: position 2,807 of record JAUXHA010000171.1, on the reverse strand, counting down.
ATCGGTGCCTGGCTGAACGCCGAGTTGAGTGGACAAGTATTGTCAGCCAGCCTGACCAATACCCTGTCAGGTTCACCCGCGGGAACACAGCCGCTACGTGACCTGGGTAAAGTGCAGGGTTTTGTCGGTGGACAAGGGCTGGCAACCCTGCTGGATTCCCCCTGGGTACCGGTGTTTGTGTTGGTCATCTGGATTATGCACCCTGCGTTGGGAGTGTTGGCACTATGCAGTGCGCTGTTATTACTGTTGCTGGCCTTACTGAATGAACTGTTGTTGCGGGCGCCACAGCAGGAAGCCAGCAACACGCAGGGGCAGGCCTTACAGTTGGCGGATAGCCTTCTGCGTAATGCCGAAGTAGTGCAGGCCATGGGCATGATGAACAACCTGCAGGCCCGTTGGCAGGGCGTCAACACCAGCGGTTTAGGTGTGCAGGATAAAGTCGACTCCCGTGCCGCCATTATCCTCGGTCTGTCGCGTTTCCTGCGTTTGTCAGCTCAGGTCGGTGTGCTGGGCCTGGGTGCCTACCTGGTGTTAGCCGGTGAGCTGTCAGCAGGACACATGATTGCCGGTGCGATTTTACTGGGCCGTGCATTGGCACCAGTAGAGCAAGCGATGGGAGCCTGGCGTGGCTTTGTCGGTGCCCGTGCCAGCTACGGCCGTTTGCAACAGTTATTGGCGCCACCTCCACAGGATTGGGAACCCATTCAAATGCCCGAGGGTAAAGGGATCATACAGGTAGAAAACCTGACCTTTTTATCCCCCACTACTCACAAGCCAATTTTGCACAATGTTTCATTCCGCCTGGATCCTGGCGAGTCTATGAGCATTATCGGCCCCTCGGCATCCGGTAAAACTACCCTCTGTCGTATGCTGGTTGGCGTGTGGCCACCCAGTAGCGGCTATGCCCGGCTCGACAGCGCAGAGGTACATCACTGGGATCGTGAGGACTTCGCCAGCCGGGTAGGTTATGTGCCTCAGTGCCTGGAGCTGTTTGCCGGCAGTGTCCGGCAAAATATTGCCCGCATGGGCGAATGCAGCGATGCCGAAGTAATTGCAGCGGCGCAGCTGGCAGAGGTCCACGACATGATCCTGCATCTGCCGGAAGGCTATGACACCGAGATCGGTGCGAATGGCGCCATCCTGTCGGCGGGCCAGCGCCAGCGTGTGGCCCTGGCTCGTGCGCTCTTTGGCAATCCGCAAGTGGTGATTATGGACGAGCCTAATGCCAACCTGGATCGCTTCGGTGACGCGGCGTTGGTACGGGTATTGGCCGCGCTCAAGGCGCGCGGTACCAGTGTGATTATGGTGATTCATCAGGCCAACATGCTCGAGCATGTGGATAAGGTGTTGATGTTACGCAACGGTAAGGCAGAAGCCTTTGGTCCCACCAAGGATATCGTTTCCGTGTATTCCGGCCAGGGTGGCGGAGACGCCGGCAAGGGCCCAAGAAAAGTCAGCCGCAGGATAGGTAGTGCCCCACAAAAACCTCCGACCAGTGAGAGGTAATGAATAATGAATTTACCGCCGAACGATTTACAGCCGAATAGAAATTCGCCCGGTCAGACGTCAAAGACACAGGCACAGACACAGGCACATAAAGAGAACAGCTGGCAATCGCATGATCTCGGCAAACTGCTGCGTGCCCCTCTGTTGGTGGGTTATGCCGTGGTGGTGTTATTTTTTGGTGGCATCGGTACCTGGGCGTTTAACGCGGGGCTTTCCAGCGCGGTAGTGGCTACCGGAACGGTGAGCCCTGAAGGCAGTAAAAAAACCATCCAGCATCTGGAAGGAGGCATTATTGCCAATATTCTGGTTAACGATGGTGATGAGGTTGTTAGAGGGGCGCCATTAGTTGAACTGCAAAAAACCCAGGCCAGGGCAATGTTTGAAATATTGCAGGGCAAGAAGTGGTTATTGGCTTCGCAGGTGGCTCGTCTGCAAGCTACCCAGGCAAGCAAGCAAGCGATCGAGTTTCCTCTCTGGCTGGTGAGCGAAACGGTTGGCAATCCCGAAGTGGATGGCATTCTTGTCGCCCAGCGAAATCTGTTTAGCAGTCAGCGAATGGTGGATGAAATTCGCAAGTCGATTGGTAAAAAACGCATCGAACAACTCAATGCTGAAATATCGGGGCTGGATTCCAAAGCCCGCAGCCAGCAGCGTCAATTGCAGTTAACCAAGGAGGAGCTGGAGGCCAAGAAGGCCATGCTCGACAAGGGACTTTTTGCCAAACCGCTCTATCTGGAACTGCAGCGGCTGGAATCGCAAATCAGGGGTGATCGGGCCCAAAACCTGGCCAATATTGCCCGCTTGCGACAGTCCATCGGTGAAGCAGAGTTGCAAATTGTCAATATCGATGCCCAGCGTATGGATAGCACGGCGATCGAGCTGACCGAAGTCAGGGCCGAGCTCGATTCGGTGGCGCTGGAGCTTAGCGCGCAGCAGGATACCTTGACTCGAACCGTTATTGTCGCGCCGGTATCCGGGGTTGTAGTGAATAAACGCTTCCATACCACCGGCGGCGTCGTGCGACCCGGTGAAGCGATCCTGGATATCGTGCCCTCCGATACGGAATTGCTGATCGATGCGCGCGTGCAACTGGTCGATATAGATGAAGTGCTCGAAGGCATGGAAGCTCGTGTGGTTTTTTCCGCCTTCAGTAATCGCAATACGCCACAGATTATCGGCCAGGTGCAGTCAATCTCGGCCGACAGTCTTTACGATGAGGCGCGCCGTGAGGATTACTTTCTGGCGCGGGTGGAGGTGAGCCGAGACGAACTGGCCAAACTGGGTGAGGGCAGCAAGCTCAC
>JAUXHA010000052.1 GCA_030621845.1 Spongiibacteraceae bacterium | reverse complement strand
TAATGATTAAAAAATAACCACCCTGTCCGTTCCGGTTTGTTCGATTCCCTCCCAGCGTGTAGAATAGCTCTCCCTTTTTCCGGCAGCGATAATAATAGCTGCCCGCTTGTTGTTTTATCTATTTGATCTTAAAGGGCTTTTGTGAGAATTGTTTTATGAGTACAGGCCTGTACAGACCTGAAGATGTCCGTGACAACTGTGGATTTGGATTGATCGCCCATATGCGTGGCGAGCCAAGCCATCAACTGATGAGCACAGCTATTGAGTCGCTAACCTGCATGACCCATCGTGGTGGTATTGCTTCGGATGGCAAGACCGGTGATGGCTGCGGCCTGTTATTTAAGAAGCCCGATAGTTTCTTGCGCACGGTTGCTAAAGAAAGTTGTGGCGTGGAACTGTCTGCTTTGTATGGCGTGGGCCAGATTTTCCTCAGCCGCGATGAGGCTGTTGCCAATAATGCCCGCCAACAGCTGGAGCAAGCACTCAATGAACAGGGACTAACGGTTGCCGGTTGGCGTGTGGTGCCGACCGACGACAGCGTGTGTGGTGAGTTGGCGCTGGCCAGCTTGCCGCGAATCGAACAGGTGTTTATTAATGCCGAGCTCGATAATGAGCAAACCCTGGCGACCCGACTTTTTATTGCCCGGCGCAAAGCGGAACTGGCACTTAGCGACGATGAAGGCTTTTATATTTGCAGTCTTTCTGCATCCGTATTGGTCTATAAGGGCCTGGTGATGCCGGTGGACTTACCGAAGTTCTACCCTGACCTGGGTGATGAGCGGATGGAAACGGCTATCTGTGTTTTTCACCAGCGTTTTTCTACTAATACCTTACCCCTTTGGACGCTGGCCCAGCCGTTTCGGATGCTGGCCCATAACGGTGAAATTAATACCATAGAAGGTAATCGCAATTGGGCTAATGCGCGTGCCAGTAAGTTTAAAACCGAGCGCTTGCCGGACATTGATTCAATTGCGCCGCTGGTCAACCGTAAAGGATCGGACTCCTCCAGTCTTGATAATATGCTGGAAGTGTTGATGGCCGGCGGCATGGATTTATTCCGTGCGGTGAGGATGCTGGTTCCCCCGGCTTGGCAAAACATTGAGCATATGGATCCCGATCTCAAGGCCTTCTACGAATACAACTCCATGCATATGGAACCCTGGGACGGTCCCGCCGGCCTGGTTATGACCGATGGCCGCTACGCGGTGTGCCTGCTTGATCGCAATGGCTTGCGTCCGGCGCGTTTTGTTATTACCAAAAATGGTTTTATTACCCTAGCCTCGGAAATTGGCACCTACGCTTACCGCCCTGAAGATGTACTGGAGAAGGGGCGTGTGGGGCCGGGTCAGATTCTCGCGGTGGATACGGTGACGGGCAAGGTATTGCACACCGCCGATATTGATAGCCAGTTGAAAACCCGTCATCCCTATAAGCAGTGGCTGAAAGAAAATGCCACGCGGATTGAATCGACACTGGAATCCGGAGGTGAGCCTGACCTGGTGAGCGGCGAAGCGCTCAAGGTATACCAGAAAATGTTCCAGCTTAGCTTCGAGGAGTGTGAGCAGGTGTTGCGCCCGCTGGCCGAAGGCGGGAATGAAGCGGTGGGGTCCATGGGGGATGATACTCCGGTGGCGGTGCTGTCGCGCCAGCCGCGTTCGCTTTACGATTATTTCCGACAGAAATTCGCCCAGGTGACTAACCCGCCAATCGACCCGTTGCGGGAATCGATTGTGATGAGCCTGGAAACCTGTATTGGCACAGAGAGAAATATTTTTGAAGAACAACCGGATCATGCGGACAGGGTGATTCTAACCACGCCGGTATTATCTCCGGATAAATTCCAGCGTTTAATGCGTTTTGATAAACCCGGTTATGACAAGCAGTTAATTGACCTGGTTTATGATCCTGAACAAAAAGATTTACAGCAAGCGGTCCGCGATGTCGCCGAGTTAGCCGCACAGGCTGCGCAGCGTGGCAAATCGATACTGGTGCTGTCTGATCGCGCGCTGGAGAAGGGTAAGTTACCGATCCACAGTTTACTGGCAACCGGCGCGGTACATCATTATTTGATCGAAAAGGGTTTGCGTTGTGATACCAACCTGATCATTGAAACCGGTTCAGCGCGGGATTCCCACCAGCTTGCCTGTCTGTTTGGTTTTGGGGCAACGGCAGTTTATCCCTATGTTGCCTACAGTGTGCTCGATGAATTGATTCGCAGTGGGCAACTGCTGGGTGATCCGGTACAGGCGCATATCAATTACCGTAAAGGCATTAACAAGGGCTTGTTGAAAATCCTCTCCAAGATGGGCATATCGACCATTGCTTCCTATCGCGGGGCGCAATTGTTTGAGGCGGTTGGCCTGGCCAGTGAAGTGGTGGATTTTTGTTTCCGCGGTGTAGCTTGTCGAATTGAAGGTGCCAGATACACTGATTTGCAAGCAGAACAGTTGCTGATTGCCAGGGATGCCTGGTTGCCTCGCAAACCGTTAAAACAGGGTGGCCTGCTAAAATTTGTGCACGGCGAGGAGTATCACGCCTTTAATCCGGATGTAGTAAAGAAATTACAGGATGCTGTGCAGTCGGGTGATTACGCACAATGGCGTGAATACGCTGAGCTGGTGAATCACCGGCCGGTGGCAAGCCTGCGTGATTTGCTGGCTTTGCGCAAAGATATTACGCCTATTGCCATTGACGACGTCGATACGATAGAAAAAATCCTGCCGCGGTTCGATTCGGCAGGTATGTCCCTGGGTGCTTTGAGCCCGGAAGCCCACGAGGCACTGGCTGTGGCGATGAATCGCTTGGGAGGTCGCTCCAATTCCGGTGAGGGCGGTGAAGATCCGGCGCGCTATGGCACCGAGCGCATGTCTAAAATCAAGCAGGTGGCCTCGGGCCGTTTCGGGGTGACACCGCACTATTTGGTGAACGCTGAAGTATTACAGATTAAAGTAGCCCAGGGTGCCAAGCCCGGTGAGGGCGGCCAGCTGCCAGGCGGCAAGGTCAATAAATTAATTGCCCGTTTGCGTTATGCGGTGCCCGGCGTGACATTAATCTCGCCACCGCCCCATCACGATATTTATTCAATCGAGGATTTGGCGCAGCTTATTTACGACCTCAAACAAGTCAATCCCGATGCGCTGGTATCGGTGAAGCTGGTTTCCGAGCCAGGCGTTGGCACTATTGCTGCCGGTGTGGCAAAAGCCTATGCCGATCTTATTACGATTTCCGGTTATGACGGTGGTACGGCGGCGAGTCCGCTGACCTCAATTCGCTATGCGGGCTCGCCGTGGGAGTTGGGTTTGTCCGAGGTGCAACAGGCGCTGCGCGCCAATGGCCTGCGCGGTTTGGTCAGGGTGCAGACCGATGGCGGCTTAAAGACGGGGCTGGATGTGATTAAGGCCGCAATTCTTGGCGCTGAGAGTTTTGGTTTTGGTACTGGGCCAATGGTTGCGCTGGGTTGTAAGTACCTGCGTATCTGTCACCTGAATAATTGCGCCACAGGTGTTGCCACCCAGGATGCTCGTCTCCGTGATAAGCATTTTATTGGCACGGTTGAAATGGTGATGAACTTCTTTACGTTTGTGGCGATGGAAACCCGTGAGTTGCTGGCGCAACTCGGTGTTCGTTCTATTGAAGAGTTGATCGGCCGCACTGATTTGCTGGAAATATTGGAAGGCAGTACCGATAAGCAAAAAAACCTGGACCTGAAGCCGATTCTTTATAAGGCACCGGAGGCTGAGCAGCAGCCAGAATATTGCCAGACGGCTTCCAATGCTCCCTTTGATAAGGGAGAAAAAGCAGAAGCCATGGTGGCGGCGACACTCGGGGCTATTGAAAACAAAACCGGTGGTGAATTCTCCTTTGATGTCACCAACTGTGACCGCTCTATCGGTGCGCGTCTATCCGGAGAAATCGCCAAGCGTTACGGTAATCTCGGCATGATTGATCATCCGCTGGTATTGAAATTAACCGGTACAGCGGGGCAGAGTTTCGGTGTCTGGAATGCGGGTGGTCTGCGCATGTACCTGGAGGGCGATGCTAACGACTATGTTGGTAAAGGCATGGCCGGCGGCAAGCTGGTTATTTATCCGCCCAGGGTCAGTGAGTTTGAATCACAGAAAACCGTCATTATCGGCAATACGTGCTTGTACGGAGCAACGGGCGGAAAACTATTTGCTGCCGGTCGCGCCGGTGAACGTTTTGCTGTGCGTAATTCGGGTGCCTTTGCTGTTGTTGAAGGTGCCGGCGATCATTGCTGTGAATATATGACGGGTGGCAATATCACCGTGTTGGGCCAGGTTGGTGTTAATTTCGGTGCAGGAATGACCGGTGGCTTTGCTTATGTGCTGGACCAGAAAAATAATTTTGTTGATAAATACAACAACGAATTGGTAGAAATTCAACGAGTTAATGGTGAGGCTATGGAGCCTTACCGCAACTATCTACGCAGTAATATTCGTTTGTTTGTTGAGGAGACAGGCTCTACCTGGGGACAGCATATCCTTGATGAGTTTGCTGACTATGTCGGAAAATTCTGGATGATTAAGCCGAAGGCGGCCAGTCTGGATACACTGTTGAGAAATACCAAGCAACGGCCTGAGTAACAGGTGTTGCAGTAAAGAATGTGAGAGCTTTATGGCTGAACGGTTAACAAATAACTTTCAATTTATTGAAGTGGGGCGAGAAGATCCGGACAAAAAGTCCATGGATAAGCGCACCCTTGAATTTGTTGAAATTTATGAGCCTTACCAACAAGATAAAGTTGAGAATCAAGCGCACCGTTGTCTTGAGTGTGGAAACCCTTACTGTGAATGGAAGTGCCCGGTACACAATTATATTCCCAATTGGTTGAAGTTGGTTGCCGAGGGTAACCTCTTTGAGGCCGCAGAATTGTCTCACCAGACCAATACGCTGCCAGAGGTGTGTGGGCGTGTTTGCCCCCAGGATCTTTTATGTGAAGGTGCTTGTACGCTTGATGATGGCTTTGGCGCTGTCACCATCGGCTCTACAGAAAAATATATTACCGATACTGCCCTGTCTATGGGCTGGCGGCCCGATTTATCGCAGCGAGTATGGACTGATAAAAAAGTCGCTATTATCGGTGCGGGTCCGGCGGGATTGGGTTGTGCCGATGTGCTGGTTAGGGCCGGCGTTAAACCGGTTATTTTTGATCGCTATCCAGAGATCGGTGGCTTGTTAACCTTTGGTATTCCAGAATTCAAACTGGAAAAATCTGTGATGACGCGGCGCCGTGAAATTTTTGAAGACATGGGTATGGAATTTCGACTCAATACAGAAATTGGAAAAGATGTATCCATGCAGTCGTTGATGGATGATTATGATGCCGTTTTTATGGGCATGGGTACTTACAAATACATGAAGGGTGGATTCCCGGGAGAAGATTTGCCGGGTGTTTATGACGCTTTGCCGTTCCTGATTTCCAGCGTCAATCATAATTTGGGCTGGGAGAAATCTTCTGAGGATTTCATCAGCGTGGCAGGGAAAAAAGTTGTGGTATTGGGCGGCGGCGATACGGCGATGGATTGTAATCGAACCTCCATTCGCCAGGGTGCTGATGGTGTTATCTGCGCTTATCGTCGCGATGAAAAAAATATGCCCGGTTCTCGCCGCGAAGTAAAAAATGCTAAAGAGGAAGGGGTTAAATTTTTCTTTAATCGACAGCCCATTGCCATCGTCGGCAATGGCCGAGTCGAAGGTGTTAAGGTGATTACTACGCAACTGGGTGAGGCGGATGAAAATGGTCGTCGTCGTCCGGAGCCTGTAGCCGGGAGCGAAGAAATAATTGCCGCCGATGTGGTGTTAGTGGCCTTTGGTTTTCAGCCTGATCCTCCTGAGTGGCTTAAGGATTTTTCAGTTAATACCAATGACTGGGATGGCGTAATTGCCGAAGAAGAACAGACGTATAAGTTCCAGACCAGTAATCCTAAAGTGTTTGCCGGCGGTGATATGGTACGCGGTTCTGATTTGGTGGTAACGGCTATCTGGGAAGGTCGCCAGGCTGCTGAAGGTATACTGGATTTTCTGGAAGTTTAATTTTTAAGTGTATTATTCAAGGTCAGTGTAGGTAGTTACCCTGACCTTTTATTTTTATGGAAAAGACAATGTCAGAGCTAAAAAATGATCGATTTTTAAGGGCGTTACAGCGCCAGCCTGTCGATGTGACACCGGTATGGATGATGCGACAGGCGGGACGTTACCTTCCTGAATATCGTGCCAGTCGATCAAAGGCAGGTGACTTTATGTCACTGTGTATGAACCCTGAGTTTGCCTGTGAGGTAACGCTGCAACCACTGGAACGTTATCCTCTCGATGCGGCAATTTTATTTTCTGATATTTTAACTATTCCCGACGCCATGGGGCTGGGTTTGTACTTTGAAACCGGTGAAGGCCCACGCTTTAAAAAGACCGTGCGCACGGCTGCCGACGTTGATGCCCTGCCCATTCCCGACCCGCAAAAAGACCTGGGTTATGTGATGGATGCGGTGCGCACTATCCGCCGTGAATTAAACGGTCGCGTGCCATTAATTGGTTTTGCGGGTAGTCCCTGGACGTTGGCGACTTATATGGTGGAGGGAGGCTCTTCAAAAGATTTTCGCCAGGCTAAAGCGCTGGCGTTCAATGAGCCTGAGACAATGCATCGCTTACTCGACAAGCTGGCAGACAGTGTCATCGCCTATCTCAATGGCCAAATAGAGGCGGGAGCCCAGGCGGTACAGATTTTCGATACCTGGGGCGGCGCTTTAAGCCATGTGGCCTACGCTGAGTTCTCCCTGCGCTACATGCAAAAAATTGTCGATGGACTGATTAAGGAAAACGATGGTCGGCAGGTACCGGTTATTTTGTTTACCAAGAATGGTGGCCAGTGGTTAGAGACCATGGCCGATACCGGGGCTACGGCCCTGGGTCTGGATTGGACCACTGATATCGGTATTGCCCGTCAGCGGGTGGGTGAGCGCGTAGCCTTGCAGGGGAATATGGACCCGACCATGCTCTATGCTTCAGCGGAAAGAATTCGTCAGGAAGTAGCGGCGATTCTTGCCAGCTTCGGTTCGGGCAATGGTCATATTTTTAATCTGGGTCACGGTATTACCCCGGAGGTCGATCCGGAGCGTGCGCGTGTCTTCATTGAATCAGTGCACGAGTTGTCGGCAAGCTATCATAGCCAGGGCGACCCAGAATAAGCGGTTATTTTTTTGTCTTGCCCGGTGGGTACATGGCGATAATCTCAGCGACAGCTTGTTGCACCATCGCGGCTAATTCTTCCGGTGGCTGATCACTCAATTTGAGTTTGCGGCTGCCGCGCCATTTTACCTTCTGCTCGCTGGCGTCGAGGAAATCAATAATAATTTGCACTTCCCGAGTGGGGCTATCCCCCATAGGAAAGCTCATCGACAGCCCCATGGCAGTATTGCCGCCAGCACTTCCCATGCCTACGCTGCCGCTGCTATTGGATGACTTGCTCTTGGTGCTGCTGGCAACGAAGTAGCGCACCAGCAGGTCGGCGGGGTGCTGCTCGCTGGCTTTCACCAGCCCGGTAGTGGGTAGTTGTTGTTGCAGCGCTTCCTTGACGCGGGCCGCCATTAACGGGTCCACTTCCTTGCTACTACCGCTCTTTTCTTCCAGCCATTGATAATAGTGATAATCATTAAAATGGGCGTCGGTATCATAATCGACTGAGACCTTGTTCGATTGACAAGCGGCGAGCAGGGAGAAGATAAAAAGCAGGCTTAGCAGGCGGGGCATAATCGAGGTTCCTTGGGTGTTAATCTGAAGCTTAATATAAGGGAATCGCTGGTCTGGTTCAATCGTAGATAGTGGGCGGTAACCGGGCTTAGCGATCAAAGTCGCAGCTGAGGTTGTGATTCATATCCAGTGCAGGTTGTGCACTATCGGGATGCCCAACTACTTTCGCCGGCACCCCGGCAACGGTAGTGTGAGCCGGTACGTCCTGTAATACCACGCTGCCAGCACCGACTTTTGCACCTTCACCGATGTTGATGTTACCGAGTATTTTTGCCCCGGCGCTGATTAATACACCGTCGCCTACTTTAGGGTGACGGTCGGCTTCTTCCTTGCCGGTACCGCCCAGGGTGACCGATTGCATAATTGAGACATTATTGCCGACCACAGCGGTGGCGCCAATGACTACGCCGGTGGCATGGTCCATCAAAATACCCTGACCAATTTTCGCTGCGGGATGAATGTCGACACTGAACTCACTGGAAATTAAATTTTGGAAAAAAAGCGCCAGTGGTTGTCGATCTTGCTGCCATAACCAGTGTGCAACGCGATAGGCTTGCAGGGCATGAAAGCCCTTAAAATATAAAAACGGGATGGAATAGCTGTCGCAGGCAGAGTCGCGTTCAATGACGGCGCGCAAATCAGCGCGAACCGATGCCCCCAGGCCGCTATCAGAGCAGAACGCCTCTTCAATGACTTCCCTGACCATCATTGCCGGTGCGGTGTGGGTATCCATTTTATTGGCCAGGTGGAAGCTCAGGGCGGACTCCAGTGACTGGTGATTGAGAATAGTGGAAAAGAGAAAGCTGGCGAGGATAGGTTCCTGTTTGGCGGCGCGCTCGGTTTCCTCCCGTATACCCAGCCAGACAGTGTCGTTGTCCGGGTTAATAGCGATGGGCTGTGTTGCCATGTTGATCGTCCCAATAAGTTTCAGGCTGGATTATAGCGTTAATCCAGTGTAGAAACACAGCGCCAGAGTGACTGCCCCGAGCCCTGGTATTTACGCTCAAAGGGGGTGATGGTGGTGTCGGGCAGGTACGGTTGCTGTGTTGCCGTTTGCCCGGCAATGCTTAGCGCCAGGGTAAACTCTTCGATATAGAGCGCCCAGTTACTACGCACTTCCAGCTTTCCACCCAGTTTCAGCAAGCTGGAAAACAGCGGTGAGCCATGCACCCTGCGTTTAAAGTGCGATGATTTCGGCCAGGGGTTGGGGTAGAGCAGAAAATGTTTTTCAAGTTGCCAGCCGGCATCGACAGCCAGTCGCCAGAAATCATCGGTGTCGGCCCGTAGCAAGCGGTAGTTGTCCTGTTCAGGCAGTTGATAGCCCTGCTCGTGCTTGCCGAGGCGAAACACTGACTTATCAATACCAATGACCAGCGCATCGGGGTGTTGTTCGGCGATGCGAAGCGTACTTTCGCCAACCCCGCAAAAGGAGTCAAAAATTAATGGCCCGGTGTGTTGTTCAACGGTTTTCTCAACGGCCTTAAAATCACTGATGGCATAGTGGGGGTAGGGGCGCTGAAAAGGTTTGGCAAGATGGCGGCGAACCACTTTTTCCAGTTGTGGATGAACACCGTGTTGATTACTGCTTACGGGACGGGAGCAATTGCGATTTAATAGTGGGGCTGTCAAACTGTTTCCTTATTAAGCGTTTTTAGCAGGAAAGGCTGAATCACTATGAGAGAAGACCGTCGTCCCTACTGGGTTAAAAAATATTACCTGCGCTTTCGCCGCTGGTATACCCATCATTTTCTCCGGCCCGCCTGTGATTACCTGGGTGATTATGCAACGGTGATGAAACCCTGGCATGTATTGATTTCTGGCCCCAATATCGAGATAGGAAAATGTGCGACTATTATTGGCGAGCCTTACAGCCCGGTCAAGATCGGGGTGTGGGGGCGTGAGTCCGGTCAGGGCAGGATTAAGATAGGTGATTATGTGCTGATTAGCCCGGGTTCACGAATACAGGCCAGTGATGAAATTATTATTGGCGATAGCGTGATGATGGCTAATGGTGTTCATATCACCGACTGTGACTGGCATGGAATCTATGATCGTACCCAGCGCAGCGACGAAGTGAAGCCGGTGCATATTGGCGACAATGCCTGGCTGGGCGATCACTGCGTGGTGCTTAAGGGGGTGACGATTGGCGAGAACAGTATTGTTGCCGCCAATGCCGTGGTGACCAGGGATGTACCGGCCAATGTAGTGGTGGCGGGTAATCCGGCCAGGGTGGTTAAAGAGCTGGATCTGGAAAAAGGTTTTACTACCCGTGCAGATTATTTTGCTGAGCCGGCGCAACTGGAGCAATTTTTCGATAGCGTGGACAACATGGTGCTGAGCCGTAATGGATTGCTTAATTGGCTGCGCACCTTGTTGTTTCCTGCTTCGAAGGATTAATCCCCAGTTTGTCGTAATCCTGCTAGTCGTATCGGTATTCCACGGTCATGCCGTAGGTTCGTGGATCCCCGAAGGTGGCCAGACCCATCAGGCCGAGGCTATCGAAGGAATCCTGGCGGATATTGCCGATGTAATATTCCTGGTCGAACAGGTTTTTCCCCCACAACATCACTTTCAATTGGCCGCGGCCAACATCGATCTCCGATAAGCTCAATACTGCCCCAACGAGGGTGCGCTCGTCTAATTCGCCGGTGGGTTCATCCACCCCAGTGCCAGCCTCGTCCTGGTATTGTGCGTTGAGGTTGGCGTTTAGAAGACCGAAGGATAATGCTCTGGTGTAGTCCAGCGCCAGGCTGGCGCTGTGGTTGGGTGCCATGGCCAGGTCGTCTGTTAGCTCTGCTGTCACTTGGGTGAAGCCGCTACCTGAGGTGTCGTCTACCTGAAGAAAACTCACGGTGTCGGGGCCGAAACTGCTATCGAGATAACCGTAGCTGAGGGTGCTGGTGAGCTCCTCGGTGATGGCAACGGTCAGGTCAAATTCCAGCCCGGCAATATCCGCGTCCCTGATATTGATGAAATCCCGCTCTCCCGGGCTGCGACCGGTTTGTACGCTTTGCTGATAATCATCGTAGGTCATGTAAAACAGGGCGGCATTGAAACGCACCCTGCCGTCGGCCAAATCGCCTTTGTAACCCAGTTCATAGGACACCAGTTCTTCCTCGTCGAAGCCTTTCTCGAAGTTAGCCTGGCTGGTGGAGCGCTGACTGGTGCCGCCGGATTTATAGGCGGTGACTACTTTGCCGTATACCCTGGAAAAATCACTGAGATCATATTCAACGGTAAAGGAGGGGTTGAATTTGGTGAAATCCTTGTCGTAGTTGGCAACAAACGCCGGGACGGTACTGGGGCTTCCGGCAAAGCCATAAGATACCCGGTTATTATTGCGGTGAGCCTTGCGGTTGTCACTTGAAAAACGGGTACCAACGGTGAAGTGCCAGCGCTGCTCAAGTGCCAGCGGCGACCAGGTGGCCTGGCCAAATGCCGCCAGCGATGTATTCTCGGTGGTGGTATGATCGGTCAAATCGCCCGCGGGGATATTCTCGGAGCCATTGCTGTTACCGGTGTTATCGTCCTCGGATTCGTCTTCGTAATAGTACAGGCCGCCTACCCAGGTGAATGCCTCAGTCTCGCCCAGTAGTTGAAACTCCTGGGAAAACTGGTTGAAAGAGGTATTGGTGATGCCGTTGACTATAGTAAACATATTCAAAATGGATGCGTTGGGTACCTGGGCGGTTTGGTTGAATACATCCACATCCCGGTAGCCGGTGATGGAGTTGAAGGTCAGTACCTCATTGATGTCCCATGCGTAATTGAGTGTATGGGCATCAATTTGCACATCGCCGGTGAGTATGTCATCGAATGAAGTGGCGTCATCCAGTCGATCCCTGCCGCTGTCTACAGGGGTGCCATCGGCATGCACGGTGGGATCGGCAAAGGCAATTACGCCGGCATTGGGTGCAGTGCTATCGAAGTACAATATCTGCGACAGACGTGAGGTATCCTTAATCTTTGAGTGTTCATACTTGTAGTCCACCGCTTGATTATCGTTGATGTCCCAGTGAAAATCGCCGGTGAAATTTTCGCGCTCTTCAACGCCCCAGTCTTTGCCGTTGCCGTGATTATCCACGGTGCCGTCCCGGTCGGAGTAGGAGTAGGCGAATTTCACTGCGGTTGAGTTTGTCAGGGGGAAGTTGGCAATGGTACGGGAGCGGAATAAGTCCAGGTTGCCGCCGGTCAATGTCTGCTTGAAGGCGAAGCCGCCGGGGTCGGCCTGGTTGGTGATCAGGTTAATGGCGCCGCCGGTGGCGTTCCTGCCATAGAGCGTGCCCTGTGGTCCGCGCAGCACTTCAATGCGCTGAATATCCGCGGTCTCAAATGAGGTGCCCACCGAGGAGCCGATATAAACGCCATCCATGTATAACGCCACGGATGGATCCTGGGTCACCTGTACATCATTCTGGCCAACACCGCGCATAAACAGGCGCACCGTGGTGGAGGAGCCGGTGAATTCATTAATCACGACATTAGGTACTTGGGACGCCAGCCCCTTGATGTCAGTGATACCCAGCTTCTCCAGGGTGTCCTGGGGAAAAGCCGCAATGGAGATAGGCACGTCTTGCAGGGATTCCTGGCGCTTTTCCGCGGTGACAATGATTTCTTCCAGTGCCGGAGCGGCGTGGGTAGCCTGGGATAATAGAATAACCCCGCCCGCAACCGCCAAGGGTAGGGCCTTTCTCTGAAATACACGCATAGATACTTACCGTAGAATGATTATAATTATGGTTGCAGTCTTTATATAGCCTGACTTCTTGAATAGCAAGTTAAGTATTCTGTTTTCGGAATTAGAATCGGCGGTGGGGTGTTGTTAAAAGAGTTGTAGTGGCGGGGCGCTCAACAGGGCTAATTGCTCGCGCAATTCCAGAATGTGATCGGACCAATAGCGAATGGTATTGAACCACGGGAAATTACGTGGAAAAGCCGGGTCTTCCCATCGTCTCGCCAGCCAGGCGCTGTAGTGCATGATTCGCAAGGTGCGCAGGGCCTCGGCCAGTCTTAACTGGCCGGGATCAAAATCATAAAACTCATTATAGCCATCGATGATTTCTGATAACTGAGCGGTTTGCATATTTCTGTCACCGGACAAAAACATCCAGATATCCTGCATCGCCGGGGCCATACGGCTATCGTCGAGGTCGACAAAGTGGGGCGTGTCACCACGCCATAAGATATTACCTGAGTGACAATCACCGTGCACACGAATATTTTTTATGCTTTGTTGGTCAAACAATTGCCGGATGCCTTTTAATAAATCTTCACACAGTGTGCAATAGGCCAGGCGTAATTCATCGGGAATAAAATGCTCACTAATAAACTGGTAACTGTCTTCGCCAAAACTTTTAATATCCAGGCTTGGGCGACAGCTAAAATCCTCGAGGGCACCGACCGCATGAATGCGAGCTACCAGTCGGCCCAGGGTGAGCAGGCTGTCCATATTATCCAGTTCCGGGGCGTGGCCACCCTGGCGGCGGTAGAGGGAAAAGCGAAAGCCTTTAAACAGCGCCAGGGTATTGCCCTGTTCATCTTCCAGTGCAGGTACCACCGGGATTTCATTCTCGAACAGTGCTTTGCTAAAGGCATGCTCTTCCAGAATTTGTTCATCGGACCATCGCTTGGGCCGATAAAACTTTACAATAATTGGCTCACTGCCTTCAATGCCCACTTGATAAACGCGATTCTCATAACTGTTCAGGGGGAAAATACGCATATCAGAAAGACGCCCGGTACTTTCTACCGCATCGATGACCAGGTCGGGGGTGAGTTGTTCATAGGGGTGGCTGTCACTCATGGGGTGATCCTTCGTTGAGCAGTGCTGCAGTTTTTATTTGCGCATAAACGCGCTGACCAACAGCGAGCTGTAACTTGTCGGCGGATTTTTTTGTCAGCCGGGCCAATAAAAATTGCTGTTCGAGTTTAAGTCGTACAAGTATTCTCGACTCACCGGTTTGCTCAATACTATCAATGGTGCAGGGAAGAATATTGAGGATGCTGGAGTCGGTGGATGCCGAGAGGGCGATGCTCACATCCCTGGCGGGAATACGAAGGCGGATGTTGTCATTGATTTCCCCCGGGCTTGCCGCCAGGAAAAGGCGGTGGGATGAATCAATGGCTAACTCGCTTAGCCCGTAATGAGTGTCGTGATTAAGGATGCTGGCGCTAATAACGCTGGCGGCATTTTCCTCATGACTCAGGCTCAGTTCCAGTCGACTGCAGAGATCCATCAATGCACCCTGTTCAATCATTCTCCCCTGCTCAAGAATCAGCAGGTGTTGGGCGATACGCGACAGTTCTTCGATATCGTGGCTGACATAAAGAACAGGAATATTAATATGTTGC
Organism: Spongiibacteraceae bacterium; assembly: GCA_030621845.1. Lineage (GTDB taxonomy): Bacteria > Pseudomonadota > Gammaproteobacteria > Pseudomonadales > Dasaniaceae > JAUXHA01. The sequence continues at coordinate 5,572 of JAUXHA010000052.1, read as the reverse complement.
CTGAGTGCCTGTAGATGATGGAGGATTTTTTGCCCGGCGGGTTTGTCCAGTGAGCCCAGCGGTTCATCCATTAGCAGAATTTTTGGACTGGAAAGCAAGGCCCTGGCGATGGCGACACGTTGCTGCTGGCCGCTTGATAATTGCCCGGGGAAGTGCGCCAGTAATGCAGTAATCCCCAGCCAGTCACCTACCTGTGTTGGCGATGGCCCCTGTTGGTTGAAACGTCGCTGGTAAGCATAGGCGAGGTTGCCCTCGACATTGAGATGCGGAAATAACCGCGCGTCCTGGAACACATAGGCGATCTGGCGCTGGTGGGTGGGAATAAAGCGTTGGTGATCCTGCCAGACTTCATCGCGAAAGCGGAGTTCGCCCGCTGCTGATTTTTCCAGCCCGGCAATCCAGCGCAGCAAGGTGGTTTTACCCGCACCGCTGGGGCCGTAAATGGCAGTAACCCCATCGCTGGGGAGGGTGCCGGTTAATTGCAGCTGAAAATCATCGCGTTGCAGGTCGACGTCCAGTTGCAAGCTCAAGACCGCACCCTCCCGGCTGGATACAGAGACGCGGTTTTATTGAAGCGATAAATAAATCCGAGTAGCAGTAATGAAAACACGATCAGTCCGCCGGCCATCCAGTGAGCGCTGCTGTATTGCAGGGTTTCAACCCGGTCATAGAGGGCAATAGACAACACCTGTGTTTCACCGGGTATGTTGCCGCCAATCATTAAGATGACGCCAAACTCGCCGACGGTATGAGCGAAACCGAGACTGGCTGCGCCAATGATGCCGCGCCGGCTTAGGGGCAGGATAATCGAGAAAAATTGATCGCGGCCATTGGCGCCCATGGTGGCGGCGGCTTCCAGCAAGGATTTAGGTAGTTGCTCGAAGCTGGCTTGTAGTGGCTGTACGGCAAAGGGCAGTGAGTAGATCACCGAGCCAATCACCAGTGCGCTGAAGCTAAAGGCCAGTTGTTCGCCGCCGAGGTACTGCCAGAGTTGGCCCACCGGGCTGTCCGGGGCAAAGGCCAGCAGCAGATAAAAACCCAGCACCGTCGGCGGGAGTACCAGTGGCAGGGCGACGATGGCTTCCACCAGCGGCTTAGCCCTAACTCGGGTGTTAGCCAGCCACCAGGCGATGGGTAACCCGACCAACAGCAGTATGATAGTGGTTATTGTGGCCAGCTTTAAGGTCACTACGATGGCCGCAAGATCAGCTGCTGAGAGCATACTGTTCATCTCAATCAGCGACCGCATAGCCGTGGTGGCGAATAATGTCCTTGGCCGGTGGGCTGGTTAAAAAATGCATAAAATCAATGGCGGCCTGGTTGCGGTGACCGAATTGTAACAGGATCGCCTGTTGGCGTATGGGCTGGTACTGCCGGGCAGGTAGCAGCCAGTGAGCGCGCGGTGAATGTATGACCTGGGCATAGGCGACCAGGCCCAGGCTGGCATTGCCTGAATCGACGTATTGAAAGGCCTGGGCAATATTATTGGCTCGTACCAGGCGTCCCTGGGCTAACGGCCAAAGCGCCAGGGCCTCCAGCGCCTGCCTGGCGGCCAGGCCATAGGGCGCGGTGTTGGGGTTGGCAATGGCCAGCTTGCCGCGGCCGGTGGTTAGCTCAGCGCGAAGGCTTGCCGGGTTGAGATCCCGGCCAGCGGGGTAGCCAATCAAGGCCAGCCTGCCTTCGGCGTAGGTAAAACGACTGCCCGCGATGGCAAAGCCCAGTTGCTCCAGCCGTGCCGGTCGCTCGCTGTCGGCGGCCAACAACAGGTCAAAGGGTGCGCCCTGCCTGATCTGGTTAAACAGTGTGCCGGTGGAAGCGCCGACCAGGGTCAGCTGGTGGGGGGTCTGTTGCTCGAAAACCGCGGCGAGCCGCTGTAGTGTGGGTTTAAAGTTGGCGGCAGTGGCGATGGTGGCGGTATCCGCATTGGCCAGTGATGAGCCAATTGTCAGCAGCAGTAGTAGTAGAGGCAGCAGTCTTGGCACAACAGGTTACCGGTCTGTATCGCGAAAGCGCGCAAGCATAGCATTGTTTTTACTTTGGCGTTCGGGCCAGGCACCAGATATGCACCTGCTCGGCCCCCGCTTTATGCAGGCATCGGCTGAGTTCGCTGGCGGTGGCACCGGTGGTGACAACATCATCAACCACCGCCACGGACAAGCCAGTGAGCGGCTGTTTTACTTGAAAAACCCCTCTCAGGTTGCGCTGTCGCTCGGCGGCCGAGAGAGATTGCTGTGCTTTGCTGTAACGCACCCGCCGGACACCGGCAAAGACCGGGACTTTTAGTTGTGCGGCGAGTTGACAGGCCAGTTGTTCGCTGTGGTTAAAACCGCGCCAGCAGCGGCGTAGCCAGTGCATCGGGGTGGCGACAATAACATCGGGCAGCGGCTGCTGCCGGTAGCGTTCAAGTAACTGTCGGCCCAGCAGCTCGCCCAGTACCTGCCCGTAGTGGTGTTTACGCTGGTATTTGAATTGGGCAATTAACCGGGTGATCGTAGACTGGTAGCGCCATGCAGCGATAACAGTTTGAAAATCAGGCGGTTTTTGCAGGCATTGGCCACAGTGTTGTTGGTTGATATCGACCAGCGGCAGGGCGCATTGCTGGCAGTGGTGCCCCAGCGAGGGCAGTGCCCGCTCACAGGCCGGGCACAAATCCTGCGCTCGGCCACTGGCTGCGCCGCAGAGTATGCAGCAACCGGGTAATAGTAATGCTTCAAATCTGTTAACCATAATCATCCATGAAGGTTGACAGCGCGGAGTGAATCCTTAAACTGGGCGCCCAATACTGCCCTACTACCGATTTACAACAGGAAATCCCTATGAGCGATACTGCCGCGCTAATCCGCCATGACTGGACGCTTCCCGAGGTGCAAGCCTTGTTTGAGCTGCCATTCAATGAGCTGTTGTTTCAAGCCCAAAGCGTTCACCGTCGTTTCTTTGACCCCAATCAGGTACAGGTGAGCACCCTGTTGTCGATAAAAACCGGCGCTTGCCCGGAAGATTGTAAATACTGTCCCCAGAGCAATCGCTACGATACCGGCCTTGAGCAGGAAAAGCTAATGGCGGTGGACAAGGTATTAGCAGAGGCAAAAGCGGCAAAAGCGACGGGCGCGACCCGATTTTGCATGGGTGCAGCCTGGCGCTCTCCGAAGAAAAAGGACATGCCCTATGTTACCGCCATGGTCAAGGGGGTAAAAGAACTGGGGCTGGAAAGTTGTATGACGCTGGGTATGTTGAGCGCTGAACAGGCGACGGAGTTGTCCGAGGCGGGGCTGGATTACTACAATCACAATCTGGACACCTCCCCTGAGTACTACGGCGAAATTATTACTACCCGCAGTTATGCTGATCGTATCGATACCTTATCCCGGGTGCGTGATGCCGGGATCAAAGTGTGCAGTGGCGGCATTGTCGGCATGGGTGAAACGGTGAAGGACCGCGCCGGTTTATTAATTCAGTTGGCCAACCTGGCCGTACACCCGGAATCGGTGCCAATTAATATGCTGGTCAGGGTTGAGGGTACACCACTGGCAGAGGAAGCTGAGCTGGACTCCTTCGATTTTATTCGCACTATCGCCGTAGCAAAAATCCTTATGCCCCAATCTCATATCCGCTTATCGGCAGGGCGTGAGGAAATGAATGATGAAATGCATGCGCTGGCTTATTTCGCCGGTGCCAACTCAATCTTTTATGGTGAAAAATTATTGACCACTGCCAACCCCGAAGCCAATGAAGACCTGCAGTTATTCACTCGTCTTGGCATCACCCCGGAAGCGCGCGATGTTGACCGCTGTGATGATGAAGAGGAAGGGCGTTTGCTGGAGCAAGTCCAGCAGCAACAAAACGATAAATTCTTCTACGATGCGGCGCAGGGTTCCTAGCAGCGTTAATGAGTGATTTTAGTAGCCTGAATGCAGCATTGGAGCAACGCAGGAACAATAGCCTCTACCGTCAACGCCGTTTGCTGGAATCGGCGCAGGCGGCTGAAGTGGTTATTGATGGCAAGCCCTGTATTAATTTTTGCAGCAATGATTATCTCGGCCTGGCCAATCATCCCGCGGTGGTCACCGCTTTTCAGCAAGCCGCTAATGACTATGGTGTCGGCAGTGGTGCTTCGCATTTGGTCTGTGGACACGGTCAATGCCATCAGCAGTTGGAAGAGGAATTAGCGGCGTTCACCGGGCGTGATCGGGCGCTGCTTTTTTCAACCGGTTATATGGCCAACCTGGCCGTCATCAGTACGTTGCTGGGTAAAAAAGATTTTGTTTTTGAAGATAAGCTCAATCATGCCTCGCTGATTGATGGCGGCTTGCTAAGTGCGGCGCGCTTCCAGCGTTACCTGCATAATGATATGGACAGTCTGGAGAAAAAACTGGCCCGTGCCGGCGAGGGTCGCAAACTGATTGTGGTGGATGGTGTGTTCAGTATGGATGGCGACCTCGCGCCATTGCCGGCGCTGTCAGCGCTGGCAGAAAAATACCAGGCCTGGTTAATGGTGGATGATGCGCATGGTATCGGCGTGCTGGGCGACAGTGGCGCGGGTTGTGCGGAGCATTTCTCACTGGATCAACAGCAGTTACCGATTGTGATGGCGACGCTGGGTAAGGCCTTTGGCAGTTTCGGTGCCTTCGTGGCGGGCAGCGAGGTATTAATAGAAAGCCTGATTCAGTTTGCCCGGCCCTATATTTACACCACGGCACTGCCTCCGGCGGTAGCGGCCGCCTCACTGGCCAGCCTGAAACTGATTCGCGATGACGGTGGTCAGCGTGAGCGTTTGCGGCATGCCATCAGTCACTTTAAACAGGGGGCGCAGGCATTGGGTCTGCCGCTGATGGTATCGGATACAGCGATACAGCCGCTGCTTATCGGTAGCAGTGAGCAGGCGGTCAGTCTCAGTGAACAATTGGCTGAGCGCGGCGTGTTAGTTGGCGCAATACGCCCGCCAACGGTAGCGGTGAATACCGCGCGTTTACGCATTACCCTCAGTGCCGCCCACAGCGAGGCACAGCTTCAACAATTACTGGCGGCGCTTGCTGAGGTGCTGGCCTAGTGTTGTACAGCGAACGATTTGAAACGCTGGCCAGCGGCTCGGCGGCGGAATTAGTGTTGCTGCACGGCTGGGGTATGGACAGTGCGATCTGGCGCGATTACTTGCCGATGCTGCGCCGTGATTATCATCTCACCCTGATTGACTTGCCAGGCTTGGGCCGCAGTATTGATGCGCCGCTGAATGATATTGATGGCTTGATGCGAGCGATGCCGGATCAGGCTGTTTACCTGGGCTTGTCGCTGGGGGGTATGTTGGCCGTGCAAATTGCCCATCGCTATCCTGAGCGGGTGCAGGCACTGGTAACCATCGCCAGTAATGCGCGATTTGTTGCCACAGCAAGTTGGCCGCACGGGATGGACGTCTCCACGTTTGAAACATTCTGCCAGTTAGCTGAGAACAATCCCGCGCTGGCGATAAAGCGTTTTATTGCATTACAGGCAATGGCTTGCGATGAAGGGAAAAAGCTGAAAAAGACCTTGAATAGCATTATTGATTTGGAGCATTTAACGACCTGTGCACTCAGCG
>JAUXHA010000071.1 GCA_030621845.1 Spongiibacteraceae bacterium | reverse complement strand
AGTCTGATTACGGGTCTACTTGAAGGCGCAATATGCCGAAGGCGCATTATTCGACAGCTGGAACTGTTATTGCCCAGTGACCTCTAGGATAACAATAAGTAGTTTTGTAGGTGGCTGAGTGATGGCTTTTTACTGAAGCGCGAGGATCACAGCCAAAATCATTCCCCCATCTAAGCGAATACGTTTCCGGTTTACCTGAATATGATCACATCAGCCTTTAGTCCCATAAGTTGTTAAAACTACAATATGTTATAAGCTTATAGCCTATTGTTATAAGTGTTTGATTTTGTTGAGTTTTTCTCGTATAGTTCGCGGCCTTGGCAATCAATGTCAGGTGAAAACGATCAGGAAAAGTGCAAGCGTGAACAATTTGGACCTGGAACAGCTTAACCAGCAGCTCAAAGACAAGTCGCCCGTGGAGATTATTCGCTGGGCTATGGCGCTGGCGAAGCCAACCATTGCTACCACCAGCTTTGCCCATAACTCGGCGGCATTACTGCATATGTTGCGCGGTTCGGCGCCGGATTTACCGGTGATCTGGGTGGACAGCGGCTATAACGTGCCCGATGCCTATCGTGTCGCAGAACAGATCATGGAGACACTCAAACCCAATATGCATATCTACATTCCGCAGATTACGGCCGAGCGGCGTAACGCTATTATGGGCGGAATACCACACCCGGAAGAAGACCCGGATGTGCATGAGGAGTTTACTCGCCAGGTTAAGCTGGAACCCTTTGACCTGGCTTTGAAAGAGCACCAGCCGCAAGTGTGGATATCCGGTATTCGCCAGCAGGAAACCGATTTCCGTAAAACCCTGGACATACTCTCGATTGATAATCGAGGTATTCTCAAAGTTGCGCCGATATTCTATTGGGGTGAAGATCAATTGACGGACTATATGCTGGAGCATCGTCTACCCAGTTGCCGCCACTATTTTGATCCGACCAAGGTGATCGATAACCGTGAATGTGGTTTGCATACCTCAGCCTGATAGCTTACTGATAAGCTAAACCACTAGCGCGCCTTATATAAAGCGGCCAGCGGTTCTTTTTTCTCTGCCTTTTTGCTTTTGCTGCGAATTAATTTAATCACACTGATCAGTGTGTCGCTGTTCCAGTTTTCGCCCAGTGCCCGATCATTGTACAGGGCGTTATCCAGTTGTGTTAGCGCGGCGTTGAGGGAGGGGTGTTGGCAATGGGTTTTTATCTCGTCGAGACTTTTGAAACTGCTATCTTCCCAGTAGCAGTTGGCCCACTGGATGATGGCGTTGCGCATGGTTAATAAATCTTTTTGCTTGCAGGCCTTGTTCAATAGACTAAAGGCCTTTTTTTCACTCAGTGGCTTTTGCTTGTTTTTCGCCGGTGGCGGCGTCAGCGATGCGTAGGCCATACCTGACCTTATGCGGAAATAGGCAATCAGTGTGCCAAGCCAGAGCAGTAGTAAGGTAATTGAGGCGAACAGCAACCAGCGGTTTATTTGCGCAAAGTTGAAATGCTCAGGCGGACGTGGGGTGATTTCCCCGACGCTATGATCAACTGCCCTGGGGGTTTCTATATTGGTGGGTTCGTCCAGTGCCGGTAAAATAGTTAAGCTTGTTTCCGGGATCAGGGCGATGCGACTCCTGCTGGAGTTGGTGTCCCACCAGCGTATACGAATGGCCGGCAACAGCAATTTTCCCTCGCGGGTTGGGATGATGGCGGTGCTGTCAATTCGTGTGGCATAAACGCCCTGGTTGTTTTCTGTGGATTTAAGGCTTCCCTGGTCCGGGTAGAGTTTGGCGCCTGGAAGTGATTGAAATTCCAGTGGCGGTAATTGCGCTGCCAGCAGGTTTTGTGCATTAGTAGTAATGGTTCGGGTAATCGATTCGCCTACATGAAGCTCTCGTGGGTTTTTACTCCAGCTTTCTACCATTTTTAACGACTTCGCCGGTAGCCAGGTGTTACCGCGAAAACTGGCTGGGGGGGCTTTGACAGTGATGCGATGTTCCTTGCTGATTTTTCGCACCGGCGTACCGGTTTTTTGCAGACGGTACAGGGATTGCCTGCTGGAGGGTTGTAGCGCAGAAAATACCACGTGGGGAATAATCAGCTCACCGATTTGCTGGGGAAAAATGGCATAGGTGCGTTCAAAAACACGGTAGTTAATTCCCTTAATATCCTTGTCAAAGGAATTCTCCCCGATTTTTTTCAGTGAGGCATTGATCAGTATCGGGTCGGGGAGCGTGGCGTTTTCTATCTGCACAGCATATAGAATCCTGATGGTATAGGTCAGTTGCTCTTGTATATAAAGCGAGTTTTTACTCACCGTCGATTCCAGAAAAATTGGCTGGGTGTTGTTTTTGGTGTTAGTTCCCGCTGCTTTGACGTTAATCGTTATGGTGCGGGTTTGTTCCCCTTCGATAATAAAAGAGGGGATTACGATTTGACCACTGTGTTTGGGGATAATATTAATAAACCATTCGGTCGAAGATTGTAATTTACCATTGCTGTAACTACGGCGACTGCTTTGATTGGTGCCGAGGATGTAAAAATCTTTTTCCAGTTTCGCCAGGTCGGGAGCTCTTGCGCCGCTGCGGTTAATTCCCAGCGTCAGGTTGATGGTGTCATCCTGGGCGACGATTTTCTTATCGACCCGTGCTTGCACTTCAGCCCATAGTTGCCCCGACAGGCTCAATAGCAGTAAGCAGCTGAAATAAATAAGTGACTTGCGTATTACCACTGGGGTTGATCCTCTTTAAATTTTTTGTCTTGCTGCTGGCTTTCATACTTAAATTTTCTGCGGAGTAAACCGGCGGGGTCATCGGGAATTTGTCGCAGCCATTGTTCAGTGGCCTGGTCTTCCTGTTCGTCGCCTTCACTGCCTTCGCCAGCTTGTTGCTGATCCTCGGGGGGGGGTGATTCTTCGCTTTCACCGGGCGGCGGTTGTTCAGAATCACCTTTCCCGTCTTCATCTTCAGGGTTTTGCTCTTCAGGATTTTCATCTCCGGATTCAGCTTGATCCTGATCCTCGGGTGGTTCCTCACCTTGCTCCTCATCTTGCTCTGAATTATCGGGATTTTGTGGCTGCTCAGAGTTATTGTCCTGGTCTTTATCGGGATTTTGTTGCTGGTCGGATTGATCCTCCTGGTTATCCTTGTCCTGATTGTCCTGATTGTCCTGATTGTCCTGATCGCTCTCCGGCTGGTCTTGCTGTTGCTCCAGCAGATCTTCGACCAGTTTTTTATTATAAGCGGCATCTTCCATAGCGGGTTGTTGTTGCAGCGCTTGTTGATACGCTTCAATCGCCTGTTCAAGTTGGCCAGCTCTTGCCAGGGAATTGCCCTGGTTATACCAACTGCGGGCGCTATTTTGCTGTTTGAATTTCTTCGCCGCCTGGGCATAGTCGGCGGCACGGTAGTGGGCGGTGCCCTGCCATTGATCATCGGTAAATAATTCGGCTGCTTGTTTTGCTTCGCCCCGTGTCAGGGCTTCGGCGGCGCGTTGATCTGTATTTTTCCACAGCGAGTCCCAGTCCAGTGCCTGGGCCGGGGGAGATTCCAGGCTCAGCATCAGCGGCAATAATAATAACCAGCCGCGCCGAAATGCCAGTAATGCCATTGGTAGCAAGGCGATGGCTAACCACAGACCATTGTCACGCCACTGGTCAAATTCACGTTCGGTAATTACTTCGTTATCACTGAAGGTGTTGTCGGAGGGGGGGAGCAGGAAGTTAATATCCTCATCGTCCAGGCTGACATCGGTATAGCGTCCGCGGTTGCGTTTTGCCAGTCGCTCTAAACGTTTACGATGTAACTTGGGGATAATAATATCATTGCTGCTGTCCTTTAAAAAACCCTTGGCGGTGGGGATGGGCGCCCCGGCATCGGTTCCTATGCCCATAATGGAGAGTGTAATATGACTGTTTCTAAGTGCCCGGGTAATTCCGCTAATGTTGTTTTCGGTGATGTCGTCGGTTAATAACAGCGCCCGACCTTCGCTCACGCCGGCATTGCGAAATAGTTGTCGCGCCAATTCAAAGGCGGCTACCGGATCGCTGCCAAATACGGGCATCATGTCGGGATACAGGGCAGGGATCATATTAATAATGGTTTTGTTGTCATCGGTCAGCGGCGATACGATATGGGCATCGCCGGAATAGACGATCAGCGCGGTTACGCCTTCCTTGCGTTGTTTTAATATGTCGATGATTTTATGCCGGGCGCGTACCAGTCGCGAAGGCTTGATATCCTCGGCGTACATCGACAGTGACAGGTCGAGTACGATGACCAGCGCGTCCTGTTTTTGGTGAACCGGTTGAGGAATTTTTTCCCAGCTTGGCCCCGATAAGGCGAGACAGGCAAGTAGCCAGGCGAAGAATAATAGTAACCAGGGCCAGCGCGGATTGCCTTGACGGCTATCCTCAATTAAATGTTCGAGTAATTTTTTGTTGATGGCTCCCTGCCAATTGACCAATTGACTTCTTCTGGCCCAGTAGTAACTGACCAGTAGCAGCGCCGGGAGCAGGCCTAAAAGCCACTCCGGTCGGAGAAAATGAAACGCCTGTAGCTCGGTGAAGTTCACTGTTCCGGCTCCGCTGTCGGGGAGCTGGAAAACAGTGAAGCCAACCATATCCGCCAGGGCATCATCCACAGTGCGATTAACAGGCTGAGGAAAAATGCCAGCGCCAGCGGCCAATGAAAGAGTGATTGGCTTGGCCTGAATGTTTGTTCATTGTCTTCCACCGGTTCCAGTTGATCCAGTAATTGGTAGATGTTCAGCAATTCGGCGGGGTTACGAGCGCGAAAATATTTGCCGCCGGTGGTACTGGCAATCGCTCGCAAGGTTTTTTCATCGAGGTCGGCGGAAGGGTTCACCCGCCGGGCGCCAAAGCTGGTACCCAGAATGCCGGGCTGGATCATTTCATCAGAGCCCACACCAATGGTATAAATAATAATCTGGTGATTAGCCGCCAGTTTGGCTGCGGTTAAGGGTTGGACTTTACCGGCAGTATTACTGCCATCGGTTAGCAATACCATGATGTGACGGTTGCCGGGGCGTTCACGCAGGCGCTTTACCGATAAGCCAATGGCGTCACCGATCGCGGTTTGTTGGCCGGCAAAGCCGATTTGTGACTCATTGAGAAAGCGTTTTACCGTAGGCAGGTCAAAGGTGAGCGGCGCCTGTACATAAGCCTTGTCACCAAACAAAATCAGCCCGATTCGGTCGCCCTTGCGACGGTTGATAAAGTCACTGACCACGGTTTTTACTGCCACCAGTCGGTTGGTGATTTGCCCATTAATTTCCATGTCCTTAATTTCCATGCTTCCCGACAGATCAACGGCAATTAACAAGTCTCGTCCACTGGACGGCAGGGTGATCTCATCGCCGATCCAGTTGGGACCAGAGGCGGCCGTGACCAGGCTTGTCCAGATCAGGGTTAATAACAGCAGACGCATTATTTTATTGCCAGTTCGGTGGCTGTTGCTATCACTGAGGGCATCGAGTTCGCTGTAAAAAGGTACCCGAACTGCTGATTGCTGTTGGCGCAAACGGGGCAATAGCCAATAGGCCAGTAGCGGCAAGGGCAGGCAGTAAAACATCCAGGGCAACTCATACGTTAGCATGGTGGCTGGTGCTCCTCAATCCAGCGGCTGACGAGCTGATGTAGCTGGGACAAGTCATTGCCATCGATGCTTTTTTGGTAAGGGCCCTGCGCCAGAATTTTACCTGCTCCCTGGCTGAATTCGGACGTGTTGCCACTGTGATCGAGGAAAGCCAGCCAGTCCTTGCCGGTAAGACTGGCAATGGCTTCTCGTTCGGAAAAGCTGAGGGCGGTTTGTCTTAGTAGCAGGTTTACCTGTTGCAGATAGTTTGAAAAATCGCCGTCGTGGCGGTAGCGATCGAGGCGTTCAAGTTTGCTGATCGCCGAGCGCCGATAGGCATTGCGGCGATAGCGTTTTAGCAGCAAGGTACTGCCAACTGCCACGGTGATGAGCAGCACGATAATCACCAGCCACCATCCCGGTGCCAGCGGCCAGAGACTAACGGTGTCCGGGAGGTGGATATCGCGTAATTGCTCAAGGGGATCGGCTTGATTGGGCATAGTCAACGTCTAGCACCGTAGTAATTAAGTAGCTGTTCCAACGGTGCCTGTTGCGTGCCGATTTCCAGTAAGGGAATACCCAGGCGGCCAAAAAATTGTTTCAGTTGTTGTTCCCGCTGCTCAAAATGGCTGCTGTACAGGTGGCGCAGGCGACGATCAGCGGTATTGATTTGATTGCGTTGTTGGCCATCGGTAACGGTGTACTGACCGGGTGGCGGCAAGGTTTTTTCCATTGGGTCATAGATGGATATGGCGGTAATTTCACAATGCCTTGATAGTTGATGCAGGTGCTTTTGCACCGATTCGTTTTCGAAACCGTTAAAATCACTGACCAGGAAAATAGCGGTACCGGGGCGGGCAATACGCCTGAGCTCGGTCATGCTGTTTTCCAGCCGCTGTTGCTGTGAAATACCTATGCCAGTATCGCGCTTGAGTTGGTGATTCTGTTCCAGCATCAGGTGCATTAATGCCAGTGTGCTCTGACGGCTGCGGCGGGGGCGAATTTCATGTTGCTCTTCGTTGCCAAATACCAGCCCACCGACGCGGTCGCCCTGTTGTAAGGCTGACCAGGCAATCAGTGAGCTGATGTAGCAGGCCAGCACCGATTTAAAACAGTAGCGGCTACCAAAAAACATGCCCTGACGCTGGTCAGTAACCACCAGCAGTGGTCGTTCTCGTTCTTCACTGAACAGTTTGGTATAGGGTCGCCCTGAACGAGCGGTGACTCGCCAGTCAATACTGCGAATATCATCGCCGGCCTGGTAGGCGCGCACCTCTTCAAAATCAATGCCGCGGCCGCGGAAATTACTTTTATTCGGCCCGGCCAGTAAGTTCAGTGCCTTGCGCCGCTGGTTGATTTTTAAATCCTTGGCAGCAAAGCGCGAGGCGATTAAATTATCCAGTTCGATATAGGCGCCTTCGGGACGCCATTCGAGCAGATTATGTTTGGTTGAGGTCACGGCCATGTCAGGCTACCGGTACCAGCCTGATTAATTCATCGATTACGTCATCGGTGCTGACGCCGTTGGCCTCTGCCTCGAAGCTGAGAATTAAGCGGTGCCTGAGCACATCATTGGCAATGGTTTGGACATCGTCGGGGCTGACAAAATCCTTGCCGTTTAACCAGGCGTGGGCGCGCGCGCAGCGGTCCAGGGAAATTGTGCCCCGGGGGCTGGCACCGTATTCCAGCCATGCCGCGAGATCGCTGCTGTAGTTAGCCGGTTGGCGGCTGGCCATCACCAGTTGGACGATATATTCCTCGACCGATTCCGCACAGTGCAGGGAAAGAACTTCTTGCCTGGCTTGTAAAATGTCGGTTTTGCTGAGTTGTGGTGGCGGCGGTTTTTGTTGGCTGGATTGCAGTGATTCGTTTCTTACCAGGCGCAATATTTTTCTTTCTGCTTCGACATTGGGGTAATCCACAGAGACATGCATCAGGAAGCGATCCAACTGGGCTTCGGGCAGCGGATAAGTGCCTTCCTGCTCAATGGGGTTTTGCGTGGCCATGACCAAAAATATTTCTGGCAACGGGTAAGTGTGCCTGCCGACACTGACCTGTCGCTCAGCCATGGCCTCCAGTAAGGCGGATTGAACCTTGGCCGGGGCGCGGTTAATTTCATCGGCCAGTACCAGGTTGTGGAATATCGGCCCCTGTTGAAACTGGAAACTGCTGTCTTCAGGGCGGAAGATATCGGTGCCAGTGACATCGCCTGGTAGTAAGTCAGGGGTAAACTGGATGCGGTGGAAATCACCTTCCATCCCGTCAGACAAGGTTTTAATCGCCTTGGTTTTTGCCAGCCCGGGTGCGCCTTCTACTAACAGGTGGCCATCGGCGAGCAGTGCGATCAACAAGCGATCAACCAGGCGATGTTGCCCGATAATTTGCTGGCCAAGCCAGTTGCGCAGAATCTGTATCGGATTTGAGTCAGTCATGGGGTCTAGCAAGCGTGATACTCCAATGATATTGAATGGACAGTGACAGCCGTGGGCAGCCAAAGTTTCCTGAGGACAGCTATTTTACTAAGTTTTAGAAAAATCGAAAGCCACAAAATGATTTAAAATGCACCGGCTCAGGGCAGTGCGTCGACTTTCAGGTACAACATGACGGTGTGACTGTTGCCATGGATGGCGTGGCTGTTCAGTTCGCTGCCGCGAGTATCGGTATTTTCAACAATAGCGCCGATCGGAATCCATGTGCCCAAGGCGCCGCTGACACGGCTTTGCAGTTGCTGTGTGCTGATTTTACCCTGTTTGAAGTGGCCGTCACTTTGATCGATATGGATACTGACATTATCCCGGTCCAGCCAGGCGGTAGCGTAAAATCCACTTAAGGCGGGCTGTTGTTGGGATAGCGTGTTAAGCCCTGTGGCGATATAAACAGCGCTGCCTTCAGTGCCGCGGACACCCTGGCCAGCAGCGTTACTGCCGGCAAAGCCCCGGTTTTTAAGTTTGACGGTGATCCGGGTTTCGGTGTGCGTGTTATTGCCGTTGCTTACGTTTGTGTGGCTTTGGCCATTAACCGCGATGCGGCGACTTGTACTTGCTGTATTGCCTTCACGGCGCAGTGAAAATATTAGCTGCTGGCCGCTGCCATCCAGTTGTTTAATAAGTCGTAATGCGCTTGATAATTCCTCGGCGGTGGCATTGATGAGCAGTTGATCCTGGTATCGATTAATTGAGCTGCCGGTAGATAGCTGGGGCCTGATGGCACGAATCAATAGCTCGGGGTCGGCGTTTTGCAGGCTGATTATCGTCATCTGCCTGGCGGCCAGGGTAGTGGCGCTGTAAATTATTAACAGCAGAATAAACCAAAAACGCATAGTGACTATCAACAGCTCCCTAAGATGTCGTCGTTTTCAGTATAGTCGGGCGGCGGGGAAAAGGGCCACCCCATGTGGCCCTGATACCGGCTGGGTTAACGGCGACGTTTCTTCGCGATCAACAGGGAGCAGAGACCGGATGCCATTAACCAGCCAGCGGCAGGTATTGGCACGGCCGCGCTGGCGGGAATGGAATAACTGCCCTCGCTGCCCGGTGTACCAATATCACCATCACCGAAGGTGAAGCTATTGGGGCTTAAAGCATAATTGTTCCCCAGAAATTCTGCACTGATGCCGGCGACACCGAAAATGTTGTTGTCGCTGTAACTCAGCGCGGTGATTTGTACCCCCATAAATTCAATAATGATGGCATCGCTGCTATTGCCAAGGGTAAAATTACTGTAGACATAATCGAGTGTCACCCCACCATTAACCGATGCATCGTTATTTCGACCCATGAGCAGATAGCTGTTGGCACTAATTACCAGCGTTTCACTGATGGCATGACTGTTTGAGCCGTTATCGTAAAAACTCAGGCCATTGAGATCGATGGCATTGGCGGTCGGGTTGTACAGCTCAAACCACTCTCCGTTGCTGTCACTGACGGCGGCGGGATTGGCCATGACTTCACTGATAATTAACTCACCAGGCAGGATTGCCGCAAAGCTACTGGAGGAAAATACTAGCAGTAAAGCGCTAAGCAGTGAGTGATTTCTAATGCTGTTGACTGAGACGGAGGGCGAAAGCCCATGGGAGTTTTTCATAATCATCATCCTTAATGAATTTAATTGAATGTCTTATTCCTGAAGACAGAAGAAATATAACAGAGGCAATCGGGCTTGGCTACTGGCGTTTGCTTCAGCTTTGAAAGAAAGGGGCGATTGCGCAGATTGCATAGGTAATTATTCCACAGAAAATGCTGGCAATACTGCCTTTCAATAGTAGAGTCTAATCTCCTATGCTGCAGGTAAATAAAGTTAAGCAGCAACTAATTTAAGCAATGAGGTGGGGTATGGATAATCATCTATCAGAGGTTGAACTGGATCAATTAGCTAATCTGGCTCGTAATTCAGGTACGCATTACCAGGTTCGGATGGAGCGACGTCGCCCCCGTGCCATGCGCCAGGCTTCAACTGCCCGGCGATTACTCGGTCGTATTGCCTCGGTGTTTAAAAGTTAAGGAATTATGCTGAGTTTTTAAAGAAAAGGCCCGCTGACAGCGGGCCCTGGTTTTTATACCTCTATGAAAGTTTTTACTTCAGTGCAAATCCATCTTGTGAATGCCTGATACACCGGTATACCCATCCCATTGATCGCTGCGGCCTTCCCGCCAGCCGGTCATCCATTGTTGTCGGACATCACCTTGATCGTGGGGGCAACTGTCTTTGGCTTTGCCATTGTTGCCTGCGCGGTAACCTTTATTGAATGCGCGTTCATTGGTGTCGCGTTTCTGTCTTCTCATAAAGTCCTGCCTCTGTAGCTATACAGCACCAAAAGGGTGCGAATAAAGTGTGAGTCTGGGGTGTGGCGGGGGCTCCTTCTGTTGTTATAGTTGGGCGGAGAGAGGTGGGGTGATAGAATGCCGCCGACCTCTCATGAGTCTTAATCTAAGCAAACCGAGGCGGTGTTTGTCGAGGGTTGATTTCAGCACAATTTTTGGCTTGCTCAGGATAAACTGGCACGCTTGTTGAAAACCTTTTGAAAACAGTAGCTTGTGGCTGGTTGTTTTCTGAACTATGCAATTGAGTTTGCAAGATCTAAAATTTTTAGCACTAACAAATCTAACTAACAGAAATTGGCAGGCTCAAATACATGGCACAGTCCCTTGGTTTTTTTGCGAGTTGCCCAAAAGGGCTGGAATCACTCCTATTTGACGAGTTAAAAAGCCTCGGTGCCGATTCGGTCAAGGAAACCGTGGCGGGGGTCTATTTTACCGGCCCGATTGAATTGGCCTACCGCTGTTGTTTGTGGTCGCGGCTGGCCAATCGAGTACTAATGCCACTGGCCGTTGAACCCTGTTCCCAGGCCAGTGATATGTACCGCGCTGTTAAGGCGATCAACTGGCTCGATCACTTTGCGCTGGATGGTACCTTTGCTATCGATTTTTCCGGCAAATTGCGCGATATCAATCACAGTCACTTTGGTGCACTGAAAGCCAAGGATGCTATTGCCGATTACTTTACTGAACAGTTTGGGCGCCGTCCCAATGTGGATACTGACCGACCTGACCTGCGGGTCAATGTCAGGGTCAGTAAGGGTAAAGTTACTGTCAGCCTGGATTTGTCTGGTGACAGCCTGCACAAGCGCGGTTATCGGGTTGAGGGTGGCCTGGCACCGCTGAAGGAAAATCTCGCTGCCGCGATCTTATTGCGCGCTGACTGGCCCGGCATCGCGGCACGGGGCGGTGCTTTGATTGACCCGCTCTGTGGTTCGGGCAGTTTATTGATCGAGGGGGCATTAATGGCGGCTAATATCGCCCCGGGACTATTGCGCCTGCGCTGGGGCTTCGATGGCTGGAAGCAGCATAAGAGCGACTATTGGGCCAGTTTGCTGAGTGAGGCTGAAGCCATTGCCCAGGACGCCCGATCCCGGCAATTACCGGAAATCCGGGGTTATGATGCCAGTCCCAGGGCGGTGGCTATTGCCGAGCAGAATATCGACAGCGCGGGCTTAACGGGTATTGTCAGGATATTGCGCAAGGATCTTAGTGATTTCGTCCGTCCCACCCACGCGCCAATCAACCAGGGGTTGGTGGTGTGTAATCCGCCCTACGGTGAGCGCCTGGGCGAAGCTTCATCGTTAATTCATTTGTATCGCCATTTAGGGCAGCGGCTTAAGCAGCAGTTCAGTGGTTGGCAGGCGGCAGTATTTACCGGTAATCCCGATCTCGGTAAGCAGATGGGAATAAAGATTTGTAAGCAATATCAGTTATTTAACGGCCCTATCGCAAGTAAATTGTTATGTTTCGACATTAGCCCTGAATACTATGTCCACGGCGAGGGTGCGCCGATTGAGCCCCAGCAGAGCCAGCAACTCAGTGACGGTGCGCAGATGTTTGCCAACCGCCTGCGCAAGAATCAAAAGCAGTTGGCGAAATGGGTGAAACAGAGCGGGAACAGCTGCTACCGCGTGTACGATGCCGATATGCCAGAATACGCTGTTGCCGTTGATCGCTATGGTGATTGGGTCCATGTGGCCGAATACGCGCCGCCGGCAACAGTGGATGCGGTGAAGGCGGAAAAACGTCTGCAGGAAGTGATTGCCGCCATACCGCAGGCGTTGTCGGTATCGCCTGAGCAAATCGTATTAAAGCAGCGGCGTAAACAAAAAGGGCCCAACCAATACCAAAAGCATAAATCCGAGGGCAAGTTCATTGAGGTAGAAGAGGGGCAGGCAAAACTGCTGCTGAATTTAACCGACTACCTGGATACCGGATTATTTCTTGATCATCGCCCGGTACGGTTAAAAATTGCCGAACTGGCAAAGGGCAAGCGCTTCCTGAATTTATTCTGCTATACCGCAACGGCTTCGGTGCAGGCGGCAATGGGGGGTGCCAGCTGGACCGATAGTGTGGATTTGTCGCCGACTTATCTGGCCTGGGCTAAAAAGAATTTGGCGGCCAATGGTCTCAGTGAAACGCGTCATCGGATGATTCAGGCGGATTGTCGCGAGTGGATACAACAGCAGTTGGAAACGTCGGATATCCGTTACCAGCTGATTTTGCTCGACCCCCCGACCTTTTCCAATTCAAAAAAAATGGAGGGAACCCTGGATATTCAGCGCGATCATGTTGAATTGCTGCGCGATACGATGCGCTTGCTAACGCCTGACGGGCTGTTGATCTTTTCCAATAACCAGCGCAAGTTCAAACTGGATTCGCAATTGGATGAGGAGTTTGCCGTGGAAGATAAGACCGCCTGGTCACTGGATAAGGATTTTCAGCGCGCTAAAACGATTCACCAGTGTTGGTTTGTTCGGCATCGGTAGAGCGCCTGGCGCTAGGGTTTATGGCGGCGTTGCTGGCTGCGTTTACTAGCGGGTCTGCCGCTGCGGGTTTTTTTCCTACTGCTGTTGTCGTTGCCCCTGGGCGGCAGACCGGTATGCTGGGTCAGCATGGTTCGCCCTTTTGTCGCTTGCCAACTACGGGGCTGGCGGGGCGGTACCAGGTGCTTTTTACCAGTGCCAATTAAATCGCTGCGGCCCATTTTTTCCAGTGCTTCACGAATAAGCGGCCAGTTGTCGGCATCGTGGTAACGTAGAAATGCCTTGTGCAGGCGGCGTTGGCGCAGGCCCTTGGCGGTACTAACGGTTTCGCTTTGGCGGGTGACTTTATGCAGGGTGTTTTTCCCCGAGTAATACATGGCGGTGGCGCTGGCCATGGGTGAGGGATAAAACGCTTGTACCTGGTCAGCCCTGAAGCCATTGGCTTTGAGCCACAGGGCCAGGTGCATCATGTCTTTATCGGTGGTGCCAGGGTGGGCGGCGATAAAATAGGGAATCAGGTATTGTTTTTTTCCGGCTTGTTCGGAATATTTTTCAAAGAGTTTTTTGAACCGGTCATAGCTGCCAATACCGGGTTTCATCATTTTTGTCAGCGGTCCATCTTCGGTGTGTTCCGGCGCGATTTTTAAATAACCGCCGACATGATGGGTGACTAATTCCTTAACATACTCGGGTGTTTCGACCGCGAGGTCATAACGTAAACCTGAGGCGATAAGCACTTTTTTGATACCCGGTAATTCGCGGGTTTCCCGGTACAGGTCGACCAGTGGCATTTGATCAGTATTGAGATTTTTACAAATGCCCGGGTAAACACAGGACAGCCGCCGGCAGTTTTCCTCGATGGTTTTACTTTTACAATTGAGTCGCCACATATTGGCGGTGGGGCCGCCGAGATCGGAGATCACACCGGTAAAACCAGGGGTTTTATCGCGTATAGCCTCAACTTCACGGACGATAGATGCTTTAGACCGGCTCTGGATGATGCGTCCTTCGTGTTCGGTAATGGAACAAAAAGTACAGCCGCCGAAACAACCGCGCATAATATTGACCGAGTGACGGATCATTTCATAGGCGGGAATTTTAGCGTCGCCATAGCCGGGGTGGGGCACTCGCTGGTAGTTAAGTTCGAAGACATTATCGAGTTCATCCGTTTGCAGGGGAATGGGCGGCGGGTTGAGCCATACTTCCCGTTCGCCGTGGGCCTGCACTAGCGCCCGGGCATTGCCGGGATTGGTTTCAAGGTGCAACACCCGTGAGGCATGGGCATAATAAATGGGGTCATCCTTCACCTGTTCATAGGATGGCAGACGGATAACGGTTTTTGCTGGATCGAGTTTGGCTTTACGCGCAGTCAGTGGATCAATAATCCGGAGGATTTGGGTCGAGTCTTTTTCGCCTGGAGCTGTGCTGTCGGGTGCTTTATTGGCACCGCTGTCGGTGACTTGATAGGGGTTCTTGTGTGTGTCGACAGGCCCGGGTTGGTCGATACTGGATGAATCAATGACGGTCCAGCCATCGGGAACGCGTTTGCGTACAAAGGCGGTGCCGCGAATATCGCGAATTTGATGAATGCTCTCACCATTGGCCAGGCGGTGGGCGACTTCAACAATCGCGCGCTCGGCATTGCCATACAGCAGTAAATCCGCTTTGGAATCCATTAAGGTCGAGCGCCTGATCTTATCGCTCCAGTAATCATAGTGGGCGATTCTGCGCAGGCTGGCTTCGATTGAGCCTACCACCACCGGCACTTTGTACGCCTCGCGGCAAAGTCGGAGGCCAAGCGGTCTTAGGAAGACAAG
>JAUXHA010000162.1 GCA_030621845.1 Spongiibacteraceae bacterium | reverse complement strand
TCCTAGTACGATAGGACCGGAGTGGACGAACCGCTGGTGTTCGGGTTGTCATGCCAATGGCATTGCCCGGTAGCTACGTTCGGACAGGATAACCGCTGAAAGCATCTAAGCGGGAAGCCCCCTTCAAGATAAGTTCTCCCTGACTCCTTGAGAGTCCTAAAGGGTCGTCGAAGACTACGACGTTGATAGGCTGGGTGTGTAAGCGCTGTGAGGCGTTGAGCTAACCAGTACTAATTGCCCGTGAGGCTTGACCATATAATCAAGTGGTTTTGATTGTATACAAGTCGAGAAACAATGTTTTATCTGTATGGCACTGGAATCGTTCCTGACGATTCTCAGCATACACCCCATCCCTGGGGATAAAACAAGAAAACCGGATCGTAGATCCACAAGAAGCGCTAGAGAGTTGAGTGTTACGAGTTATCAGTTTATTTACCGCCTTATTTGTGCGGACGACGGCATCTCATTGCGAGATTAAGACCAGACTCAGTACAAGCCAGTTTGCCTGGCGACCATAGAGACATGGAACCACCTGATCCCATCCCGAACTCAGCAGTGAAACGTGTCCTCGCCGATGGTAGTGTGGGGTTTCCCCATGTGAGAGTAGGTCATCGCCAGGCTTTAAATTGAAAACTCCAGTATCCGCAAGGTGCTGGAGTTTTTTTATGGGTGCAAAGTGAGCTGAGAATGCTCTGACCTACGTAGGTCACAGGCAATTGCTCCTGCATTGCCTGCATACCGGCCATCCATGGCCATAATCGCCAGGCTTTAAGTTAAGAGCCCGAGATTCGTTTGAGTCTCGGGTTTTTTTATGGGGCGCTGGAAGTTGGTGGTGAGGAGGTACTGTTATAGGTTGTTTTTGAGTTGTTCGATTAATTTGGTTTTCATTGGGATGACCCAATTTTGTTTCAATTCCATTGATAACAAGCCGGCCTCCTCGAGATCGTCACAGAGTTTCATCTGGTGGGCAAGGTCGAACACGTCAAGCTGTGTACAGATTTTTCCTTCGTTGTTGAAGGTGATGAAGGATATGCCCGGGGTTTCATAAAAGCTGCCGTCGGCTTTTTTACCGGGGCCGCGGTTTAGCCAGTGGGTGATAATTTTGTTGTCCTGGCCAACGTAAACGCCCTGGTAGGGGAATGTCCATTGTTCCCAGCCTTTTTGCATGTCGCGTCCATAATGAGTAGCTTTTATCTCATCGATACCATCGGCGACAACAATCATGGTGCCGGCGTATTCGCAGGTGTAAATACAATCAATGGCGTACATTTCATCGACATAAAAGGTCCATTCATCGCGTTGTTCAGCTTCGCGATGATAATCAATGAGCTTTTGAGCGTTGGCGTTGAGTTGATCGTGGCTGAGAGTCGTCATTGTTTTTTGTTACTCAGAGGGGTGTTTTTACCTATCCATCAACGATACAGGGATAAAGAATCAAATGATACGGCCAGTAATAATCTCTGTTATGATCGCGGCAATTATAGGCAGGGGGCGTGATGGCTGTTGAGGTATTACTGAGAGCGCTGGCCGATGGATTATTTCACTCCGGCGAAGAGCTGGGTCGAATAATGTCTGTGTCGCGCACTGCCGTTTGGAAGCAAATAAAAAAACTGGAGGATACCGGGTTACAGGTCGAGTCAGTGAAAGGTAAAGGTTACCGCCTGGTGGGTGGTGTAGATTTGCTGGATGCCACAGTGATTGAATCCCGGTTGACCGTTGAAACAAAAAAACTGATTTCCGAGCTCGATGTGCTAGGCGTTGTGGCGTCAACCAATGTGCTGGCAATGGATCGGGCATTAAACAGTCGGGCGGGTGGTTATGTGTGCACGGCTGAGCAGCAAACGGCGGGCCGGGGGCGACGGGGCAAGCCGTGGGTCAGCACGTATGCGGGCAGTATTTATCTGTCTGTTGTCTGGGAATTTGCAGGTGGTGCGGCGGCATTGGAAGGATTAAGTCTTGCCACCGGAGTGACTGTGGTTGAGGCTCTGCGGGATAGTGGGCTGGAGGATGTTCAGCTCAAATGGCCTAACGATGTATTATACGATGGTCGAAAATTAGCGGGTATCTTGCTCGAGATGACGGGCGATGCAGCGGGTCCCTGCCAGGTGGTGGTGGGGATCGGGATTAATGTGAATATGTCGGCAGAGCAGGGGCGGGGTATTGGTCAGCCCTGGGTGGATATGGCTACCATCGCCGGGTCGGCAGTATCTCGAAACCTGCTGCTGAGTCATTTATTAAATAAGCTGTTGCCGATGCTGGCCGGTTATGAGGATGATTGTTTTATCGCTTACCGGGATCGCTGGCAGCAACTGGATGCCTTTGCGGGCCAGCAGGTTTTCGTTAGTTTGGGCGAGGAGACTGTTCACGGGGTCACCGCTGGTGTGGATGCTACTGGCGCACTGCTTTTGGAAACTGCTGCGGGTCGCAGGTTATTTAGTGGTGGTGAAGTGAGTTTGCGGAGAGCAGATGATTCTTGAGTGTGATATTGGTAATACTCGCTGTAAATGGCGCTTGCTGGAAGATGGGCAGTGTATCGAGCGCGGTGTGCTGGACACCGTTGGTGAGGATTTTCAGGGACTCCCGGTTAACGCGGGAATACAGCGTGTCAGGGTTGCCTGTGTGGCCGGTACCGCTGTCGAATCGCGACTGCAATTATGGGCGCGCCAATACCTGGCGCTGGATTGTGAGTTTGCGAGAACGGAAGCTGAGAGTTCAGGTTTGAAAAACAGTTATTCCCGGCCCGAGGCAATGGGTGTTGATCGCTGGTTGGCCGCGCTGGCCGCTTATCGGGCCTGCCGCTGTGCGGTATTGGTGATAGATTTGGGCAGTGCGCTGACCGCTGAAGCGGTTGACGGCGGCGGGCAGCACCTCGGGGGGTATATCATTCCGGGGGCGGAGCTAATGCAAAAAGCGCTGCTGGCGGGTACTGAGCAAGTGCATTTTGACCAGGGTCTGCCCGCTAGCCTGGCATTAGGACGATCTACCACCGAGGCGGTGAATCATGGTACGGCGGTGGCGTTGGTGGGCGCGGTGAAGCAATTGATCGAGCAGGCGGGGCAATATCTTCCGGTAGGGTTTAATATTGTGTTGACCGGTGGAGGCGCGGGGATTGTTAGGCCATACTTGCCTGAGGCGGTTGAATGGCGCCAGGACCTGGTGCTGGATGGACTGGGTTACCTGCTGCCTTAATCGGGCACACTGGGTCGAATGGTACCCCGGCATTTAATGACAACAATAAGGAAGCGGTGAATGCGCTGGCTAGTGATCATCTTGTTGATGTGTAATGGCATCTATTTTTTGTGGCAGTATTATTTGGCTCCGTCCGCGCCTGGTGATGAGGTGGCGCTGGGGCGGCCAGTGGCCGCGGACGAACAACTGCGTTTATACAGTGAGTCAGTTGCATCGAACGAAAAAGATAAACTCATTGAAAATCAATCAGATAACAAGAATGCCAAACTTGAGCCCGCGATCCCCGCCGTCTGTCTGATGGTCGGGCCGTTTAAGGAAGAAGTTACCGGAAGGCAGGTGCTTAGTCGCCTTGCCGCGCTCGATATTCACCCGAAAATAGAAGCGATTAAGGTCCCCGGCAAGCCTAATTATTGGGTGCATATCCCACCCCAGACCTCACGGAAGGTGGCAATCAAGCTGCTCAGGGAGTTGCAGGCGAAGAAAATCGACAGTTTCCTGATCACTGAGGGGGAGCTGGAGAATGGTATTTCGCTGGGCATTTTCACCAAATTGGCGAGTGCCGAGAAGGTTTCCAGTAGTCGCAATGAGCAGGGCTATGCTGCCCAGGTGTTGACGATGTCTGGTTCACGCAGCGAATTATGGGCTGTATTTGATGCTGAACAGTCGGTTAAATTTTCCGATGCGCTGTGGGAAAAAACCAGAGAGGGGAATGCCGGGCTGGAAAGACGTAAAAATTACTGCGATAAGATTGCACCCTCCGACAACTTAGACTAGAATGCTCCGCCTCGTAACGGGGTGAGGCTTGATGCTGGCGTAGCTCAGTTGGTAGAGCAGCTGACTTGTAATCAGCCGGTCGGGGGTTCGACTCCTCTCGCCAGCTCCATTTCTCACCAGTTTTCGAGGTCT
>JAUXHA010000119.1 GCA_030621845.1 Spongiibacteraceae bacterium | reverse complement strand
AATTTTCGGTCGGCGGTATAGCGGTTGATCATCGAATCCATATTGCCAGCGGCAACGCCAAAGAACAGATTGGGCTGGCCCAGTTGCATAAAGGCCGCTTTAGACGTCCAGTCTGGCTGGGCAATAATGCCGACGCGAAAGCCCTGGGCTTCAAGCACTCGACCGATTACCGCCATACCAAAGCTGGGATGATCGACATAGGCATCGCCGGTGACAATAATGATATCGCAGCTATCCCAGCCCAGCTCGTCCATCTCGGCTTTGGACATGGGAAGAAAGGGCGCAGGACCATAGCATTCTGCCCAGTATTTGCGGTAGGAGAACAGGGCTTTGGCGTCGGTGTGCGGCATGGCAATAAATACTGGGAGAGAGCAGGCTGGCAATTATACGCTGTTCAGGGACGGAATGTGGGGGGTCTGCTATGATTTAAGGCTTAATCGTTGATGAATAAGAAGTATAAGCTCATGGAACATACTTATCGCCTGGTCATTTCCTGCCCTGATAAGGTCGGTATTGTTGCCCGGGTCAGCCAGTTTATTGCTGAATACGGTGGTTGGCTGACCGAGGCCAATTATCATTCTGACGCCGAAAACCAATGGTTTTTTATGCGCAATGAAATTAAGGCTGAATCGCTGTCATTGGGCCTGGGGGAGTTTCGCGCGGCGTTTGCCAAACTGGCAGAGCAGTACCAGATGCAGTGGTATATCCGTGATTCCACCGAGCGGCAGAGGGTAGTTATTCTGGCCAGTCACGCCTCCCATTGCCTGGCTGATATTCTCCACCGCTGGCACAGCGAGGAGTTGTACTGCGATATTCCCTGCGTGATTTCCAATCATGAGAACCTGCGCAGTATGGTGGAGTGGCATCAAATCCCGTTCCACTACGTGCCGATGAATAAAGACAACAAGGAGCAGGCGCATCAGCAAATCCAGCAGATGATTGCCGATCACCAGGCTGAAAGTGTAGTGCTGGCGCGTTTTATGCAAATAATCCCCCCGGCGTTATGTACGAAATATCCCGGTAACATTATCAATATTCATCACAGTTTCCTGCCGTCTTTTGTCGGCGCCAATCCCTACCAGAAAGCGTATGAGCGAGGGGTTAAGTTGATTGGTGCCACCAGTCACTATGTCACCGAGCAGCTCGATCAAGGCCCGATTATTGAGCAGGATGTGATTCGGGTAAACCATCGTCACAACAAGGACGATATGGTGCGCCTGGGTAAAGATGTGGAAAAGGCGGTGCTGGCTCGTGCCCTGCGTAATCATCTCGAAGATCGAGTGATTGTTCACGGTAATAAGACCGTGGTATTCGATTAGAGCGGGTCTCCCGGGTTTTGTCATATTTATGTCACAATAGTGTTTTTTAATGCCACCTGAATCTTTTACCTAAAGGGTACAGTATGGACAGCAACACCATTCTTATTGTTGATGATGAGGCGCCGATAAGAGATATGATTCGCATGGGTCTCGAAATGGCGGGCTATGACTGTATTGAAGCCGCTGACGGCCAGCAGGCACATGCGATGATTATCGATGCCAAACCTGATCTGGTGCTACTTGACTGGATGATGCCTGGTACCAGTGGTGTGGAATTGTTGCGCCGGCTCAGGCGCGATGAGTTGACCGCCGAATTACCGGTGATTATGCTGACGGCTAAAACCGAGGAAGATAATAAAATCCAGGGGCTTGATGTCGGGGCTGATGATTATGTCACTAAACCCTTTGCGCCCAGGGAGTTACTTTCACGAATCAAGGCTGTATTAAGGCGAAGCGCTGGCGCCGAGAACGAAAAAGCCATTGAAGTGAAGGGGGTAAAACTGGACCCGACCAGCCACCGTGTTTATATTGAAAACCAGCCGGTAGAGATGGGTCCAACCGAGTTCAGGTTGCTGCACTTTTTCCTGACGCATCAAGAGCGGGCTTATAGCCGGGGTCAGCTATTGGACCAGGTATGGGGGGGGAATGTTTACGTTGAAGAGCGTACCATTGACGTCCACATTCGCCGTCTGCGCAAGGCGCTTAGCACAGACACTGCCGACTATGGTGCTTTGATACAGACAGTCAGGGGTACGGGTTATCGATTTTCTGCGGACTAAAAGCTAGCCATGCAAAATCTTGATTGGAAAGATGAAGCCCGAAAGTTTTTTTGGCTACTGCTGGCAGCTTTCATTATCGGTTGGCTGACGGGGGTTCCGGGCTGGACGTTATTGGCGGCAGCGCTAGCGTATATAGCCTGGAATCTTCGCCAATTACACCGCTTGCAACGCTGGCTTGCCGATCCCGCTTATGATGAACCTCCCCAGGCGGGTGGCATCTGGGGCGAAGTGCTTGATGCTATTCATCGTCGCCAGAGACAGTATAAAGAAGAGCATATTCGACTACAGCGGGTGGTGGATTACCTGCGCGATTCCTTTGCTTCAATCGCTGACGCGGTGGTGATGATCGACCCCGACGGGGCAATAGACTGGAGTAACCATGCCAGTGAGCGTTTGCTCGGCCTTCATCACCCCGAAGACTCCGGACAACAGCTGCTTAACTTGATTCGTAGTCCGGACTTTATTGACTATTATGAGGGCGGTGATTACAGCCACGCATTCACTTTGTCTTCCCCGGCTAATCCAGCGTTAGAACTTAATTGCCAAATTACCTGTTTTGGCAAGGGCAGCCTTCTATTATTCGCCCGGGATATTACTGAAAATTCACGCTTACAGCAGATGCGCAGTGACTTTGTTGCCAATGTCTCTCATGAGCTACGGACACCGCTGACGGTTATCTGTGGCTATCTGGATCACTTTCTTTCGGTTGACCAGGTCGATGAGCGGCAGGCAAAAGCCTTTAAGCAAATGTTTGCGCAAGCCAATCGTATGGAACGATTAATTAAGGACCTGTTGTTACTTTCACGCCTGGAATCTGTGCCCGATAGTAGCCAGCAACAGGATATTGATGTGTTAGCTGCAATGGCAACGATCCGTGAAGAAATACTGGCAGCATTCAAGGGTGAGCGCACGATCACCCTTGAAGGTGATGCCTCCCTGCGCCTGGTCGGTAGCTGGGAAGAGTTACAGAGCGCGTTCAGTAACCTGGTGATGAATGCCGCCAAATACACCGAGTCAGGTGGTCATATCAATATTCGCTGGTACTCTGATGATGACAATGCCTATCTCCAGGTTGAAGATGATGGTGTGGGAATTGACAGCCACCATTTACCTCGTCTTACAGAGCGCTTTTATCGAGTCGATAAAAGCCGCTCAATTGATACCGGTGGTACAGGTCTTGGTTTGGCCATTGTGAAGCACGTCTTGATGCGCCATAACGCCGAGCTGCTGATTGACAGTCGTTCAGGTGCGGGGAGTTCGTTTAGCTGTGCTTTTCCTTTATCACAAACGTTTATCGAACAAGTCAGCGATTCAGTCTTGTCATAAGTTTTTCTTCATACCTTCACATGACTGTAACATTCCAGCGCTACATTAGCCCTGTCACACAAGCTGCTTAATCATTTATTTGTTTTTTGGAGAGACTACCGATAAAATTGAAAAAATTGCTAAAAGCTGTCGCCGTGCTTGCCTCAATCACGACGGCATCGCTAAGCCTCGCCGATGCCAAGGTGGATCCGGCTTTACCGGATTACCAGAAGTCCAGCGGCGTATCAGGAAACTTATCCAGTGTTGGTTCCGATACCCTGGCTAACCTGATGACATTATGGGCTGAAGATTTCAAACGATTCTACCCCAACGTTAATATCCAGATCCAGGCCGCTGGCTCATCAACAGCGCCTCCAGCATTGACCGAGGGCACCTCAAATATTGGCCCTATGAGTAGGAAAATGAAGGACAAGGAGCTGGAAGCCTTTGAAACTAAATACGGTTATAAGCCCACGGCTATTCCTGTCGCTATTGATGCGTTGGCGGTCTATGTACACAAGGACAACCCCATCGATGGCCTTAGTATTGAGCAAGTGGATGCGATTTTCTCCTCCACCCGCAAGTGTGGCAGTTCAACGTCTATCGATAGCTGGGGTAAGGCGGGTATGAGCGGTGCCTGGGCTAACCGGGATATTCAGTTATTTGGCCGAAACTCTGTATCAGGCACCTATGGCTATTTCAAAAAGAAAGCGCTGTGTAAAGGTGATTTCAAGAACACAGTTAATGAGCAGCCAGGATCAGCCTCGGTGGTACAGTCTGTAGCCACCTCGCTGAACAGTATTGGTTATTCCGGTATTGGTTATAAAACCTCCAGCGTCAGGACTGTTCCTTTGTCGAAAAAATCCGGTGAAGCCCCGGTTGAAGCCAACCCTGAAAATGCGGTAAGCGGTGCTTATCCCTTATCTCGCTTCCTGTATGTCTATGTTAATAAAGCGCCGAATAAACCACTGTCACCACTGGAGCGTGAGTTTATTAAGTCGGTGTTATCGAAATCTGGCCAACAGGTGGTGGTAAAAGACGGCTATATCCCTCTGCCAGCCAAGGTGGTGGAAAAAACACGCACTCAACTGGGTCTTTAGGGCTTAACCGGGTGTTAGGGCAAGCAACCGCTTGCCTCATGTTGATCATGGCCACGGTATTTACCGTGGCTTTTTTTTATATCCGGCGGTGTTGTCACATATCTGTCACATTAACGGCATAAAATTCATTCCATGCCAGTATCCAATACTTCAACATCATCGCCATCCCGTTCGAACCTGGGCCAATTAAGCCGGGCGCGTAAACTAAAGGATCGATTAGCCACTATCACCATTACGGGTGGCGGCTTTGCAGTGCTGGGCGCCATACTGCTGATTTTCTTTTACCTGCTCTATGAAATTATGCCGTTGTTTAATTCGGCGACAATAGAGGAGGAGGCCTCATACCAGCTTCCAACAATGCAGGGGGAATCTTTGCTGTATCTGGCCATGGAAGAGCAGGCTGAAATTGCTTTTGCTATTGATGACAGTGGCAGGGCACTTTTTTTTACTGCAGCAACAGGCGAACCGTTAAAGCAGCAGGCCTTGTTGAGCCCGGGTGAAGTCAGCAGTTTTGCCCTCAATTCCAATCAGCAGCCACTGTTTGCTCTGGGCACTTTTACCGGTGAAGTGATTCTGGCTAAACATCACTACCGGCTTAGTTACCCGGATGATCAGCGCGTTATTACCCCGGCAATAGAATATCCCTATGGGTCTGAGAGGCTGAGGCTGAGTGAGCACGCTATCATTCACATGGCCGTTCGTGACAGTGAAGATGCATTGATGCTGGTGGTGTTAACAGCGGAGGGTCTGGTAGCCCGTCGTTGGAGCAAGGAGGAAGACTTTTTAACCGAAGCGGTGACGCTTCAGGAACAGCCTGTTTCACTTCCGGCCATCGATATTGTTGTTGATTATATACTGATCGGGCCGGAACAGCGTTGGTTGTATTTGATCAGTAATAACGGCGAATTCAGGCTAATTGATATTGAAGCAAGCACCGTGGTATCCAGCGGTTCACTGCTAGGCAGTGGTTTGCTCACCGATGTGAAATTTTTACTGGGTGGTATTTCGCTGATGGTAGCGACTGACCAGGGGAATATTTCCCAGTGGTTTCTGGTTGCCGGCGATGGCGAACGGCCTCGTTTGCAGCAGATTCGTGAGTTCAGTAATGGCGATCTGCCGATCACGACGTTAGCGATAGAACATCGTCGAAAAGGCTTCCTGGCCGTCGATCAGGCCGATACCCTGAGTATCTATTACACAACGTCACAGCGACGCCTGTTGAGTGAGACGCTAGATCAACCCACGGTTAAGCAACTTGCCGTATCGCCACGGTCTAATGCTTTTATAAGTTTTGATAGCACAGGCGTAGTTCATTTTTGGCGTATGGAGAATGAGCACCCAGAGGTTTCCTGGCAGGCACTCTGGTCAAAAGTCTGGTATGAGAGTTATCCCGAGCCCGATTATATCTGGCAGTCCTCCGCTTCAAATAATGATTTTGAACCCAAGTACAGCTTTGCTCCGCTGGCTTTTGGTACCTTGAAGGCCGCGTTTTATGCCATGTTAATTGCCACGCCATTGGCGATCTGTGGTGCCATCTATACCGCCTATTTTATGGCACCCGCTATGCGGAGAAAAGTGAAGCCGCTGATTGAGTTGATGGAGGCACTGCCCACGGTTATTTTAGGTTTCCTGGCGGGCTTGTGGCTTGCGCCATTTATTGAAGGACACTTACCGGGTGTTTTCAGTATTTTTATTGTGCTGCCGGTAGGTGTGTTGTTATTCGGGTTTTTCTGGGCCCGTCTACCTTCAGCATGGCGTCAAGGTGTTCCCGATGGCTGGCATGCGGCACTACTGATTCCGGTGGTCATTGCGCTGGCACTATTTTGTATAGAGCTTAGTGCGCCGCTTGAGGGATGGTTCTTTGGCGGTGATATGCGTGCCTGGCTCACCAATGACCTGGGTGTCTCTTTTGACCAACGCAACTCATTGGTGGTCGGTGTTGCGATGGGCTTTGCGGTTATTCCGACGATATTTTCGATTACCGAAGACGCTATTTTTTCAGTGCCAAAACATTTGAGCTACGGTTCGCTGGCCCTGGGTGCTACGCCCTGGCAAACTTTGGTTGGTGTCGTCATGCCAACAGCAAGCCCGGGTATTTTTTCTGCATTAATGATCGGTATGGGTCGAGCTGTCGGTGAAACCATGATCGTGTTGATGGCGACGGGAAACACACCGATTATGGATGCGAATATTTTTGAAGGAATGAGAACACTGGCGGCAAATATCGCTGTTGAAATAGGCGAAACAGAGGTCGATAGCAGTCACTATCGAGTGTTATTCCTTGCCGCGTTCGTGTTGTTCCTTTTCACCTTTGTGGTGAATACTGGTGCCGAAATCGTTCGCCAGCGTTTACGCAAGAAATACGGGTCCCTGTAGGGCTGGATTAA
>JAUXHA010000030.1 GCA_030621845.1 Spongiibacteraceae bacterium | reverse complement strand
CACCTGCACATCATGCTCCCAGGCTATTTTCGTCAACTCGCCCAGTGTTTCCAGCTCGGCAAACTGTGCCGCATCGTTGGCATCGGCAATGGAGCCGGGACGCAGGCCATCACCGAGTGAAAACGACACATCGTAGGCTTTCATGATTTCGCAGATGTCTTCGAAGTGGGTGTAGAGGAAACTTTCCTGGTGATGCGCCAGACACCACTTGGCCATAATCGAGCCGCCACGGGACACAATACCGGTAACCCGTTTGGCGGTTAAGGGGACATAGCGCAATAACACCCCGGCGTGAATAGTAAAATAATCCACACCCTGTTCGGCCTGTTCAATCAGGGTATCGCGGAAAATTTCCCAGGTCAGGTCTTCGGCCACCCCATCCACTTTCTCCAGTGCCTGGTAAATCGGTACCGTACCTACCGGCACCGGCGAGTTACGTACAATCCACTCACGGGTTTCGTGAATGTTTTTCCCGGTGGACAAATCCATCATGGTATCTGCACCCCAGCGAATACCCCAGGTCAGCTTGGCCACTTCTTCTTCAATCGAAGAGCCCAGCGCCGAATTGCCGATATTGCCATTAATTTTTACCAGGAAATTACGGCCGATAATCATCGGCTCTGCTTCCGGGTGATTGATATTGGCAGGAATGACCGCGCGCCCAATAGCGACTTCCTGGCGGACAAATTCCGGAGTGATCTCAGCGGGGATGTTGGCGCCAAAATCTTGCCCGGCATGTTGCTGCTCCAACTCACCCTGCTCGCAGGCCTGGGCCCATGCCATATTTTCACGGATTGCAATGTACTCCATCTCCGGGGTAATAATACCCTGGCGCGCATAGTGCAACTGGCTGACATTTTTGCCCGCCAGTGCTCGCCGTGGATGGCGCTGCAAATCGAAACGCAGATGCTCCAAGTCACTGTCACTGGCTCGCAAGCGAGTATATTCCGAGGTCTCCCCGGCAAGTGTCTCGGTATCAGCCCGCGCCGTAATCCAGCCATCGCGAACCAGCGGCAGGCCCTTGCGAATATCAATCTCAAGCGCAGCTTCCGTGTAGGGTCCGGAGGTATCATAGACGCGAATAGACGGGTTGGATTCGAGGCGACTGCTACCATCAGCAGCCTTTACCGGCGTGCTGGTTAATTTAATTTCCCGCATCGGCACACGAATGTCAGCCTGACTGCCCTCGACATAGACTTTACTGGACGCCGGAAAGGGTTGCACAGAGGCGGCATCGACCTGTGCCGATTCACGAAGGATTTTTTGCTCAGTATTACTCATAACAGACCCCATAATAAAAGACAGTGGCAAGGGGCTGCAGTGAAACTGCATAACAAGAAAGGCTGGGGACGATTGACAAGACCCCATCTTGTTCCCTACGCCGGCATTACCCAGATCAGGTTCAACGGGACTCGCTTTGCGATCTCAGCCCACTAAAAAAAGGGGCGCCCCGACAAGAATTGTTGGCCAGTGTAGGCTCTATGCTATGGGAGATCAATGCTTTTTACCTGTCCGGAGAAGTACCGCGCCATTCTCCACCGGCAGCATCGCCTATGACGATGAAACCGGAACAGCGGATTCCTTCAACGCCACCAAACCCCGGTGCAACTGATTCGCCCAGGTAGAAAAAATCAGGTTCACATCAGACAAGTTACTTACTGAGGTATTTCTTTTTAATCCACTCCAGCCACTGCGGGCATCTGCCCACTCGAGCAGGCGCTTACCGCTACCGCCATCAACTAACACCATGGCCATGGTGATGGTGCCGGCACTATCGGTAAAGGTTTTTGAACGGGCCGAGTAGCCACCCGCTCGAGCATTATCTTTTGGCGCCGAAGGCGCCAGCGCGACGATCGCAGCGGATATCACCATAACATCGGCAGCGGGCTCAGTAACCAAGGTATAAGCGCCTCCATCCACCAGGTACTTTTTCATCATAAGCTGGTAACTACTATTCAAACGCTCCTTATCTTTATCTTCCAGTACCCAGCTCCTGGAACCCCGGGAAGACTGTGGCTGGATTATCCTGGTCTCGTCCATCGACAGCGGCATTATTATTATTTTTGTGTACTGTTTGAAATCAGCATCGGGGTCGACATAAGCCGCTGCTACACGGGTATTATCGATTTTATGTAAATTGGTATTGTCCAGTACGGTGGCATTATCACCGGTTTCAATCACCGGTGATTTCGAACACGCCGACAAAAGAAAAATCGATAACACCACGGCCAAACTGTTTTTCCAATAAACACTGTTCATAAACTCACCTTTTCATACCTAATCAACTGTACAGCTTAGAAATGTTTGTAACCGGCCTGATCAACATCAACGACATTAGCCTTGCTATCCAGGCATTGCACACCCTCACCAGCAACAATTCTGCCGATTTCGGTAATGCGAACATCCAGCAGTTCAGAAAACTCAGCGAGAAAAACATGCTGGTCCGGCCTCGCAGTAAAGCATAATTCATAATCGTCACCACCACAAAGTGCCAATTGATTTATAACATCGCTAGCATTAATCCTTTGCAAGGCTAACGATAAAGGTAACTTGTGTAGATCAACTTCCGCCGCCACCCCGCTGGCAGCAGCAATATGGCCAAGATCAGCCAGTAAACCATCAGACACATCGATGGCAGCTGTCGCTATATCCAGTAAAGTCTCACCTAAAACCACTCGAGCTTCCGGTGCATAAAAACGTGTAAAGAAAAAATGTTGATCATCATCGGAGGGCAAGCGCCCCTGCATTTGTGCCAGTGCTGCAGCGGCATCACCCAGCGTGCCTGAGACAAAAATACTATCGCCAGGTCGCGCACCAGAGCGCTTCAAGCCACCGGACTCTGGCAGCGAACCCAACACCGTCAGGGTAATCGACAAGGGGCCTTTAGTGGTATCCCCACCAATCAGTGGCATCAAATAAAATTCAGCGGACAGTCGTAGCCCATCACTAAAATGCTGCAGCCATTTCTCCTCGATAGAGGGCAGCGTTAACGCCAGGGTAAAACCCAGTGGTTTCGCACCCATCGCCGCCAGGTCGCTGATCGCCGCGGCCAGACAGCGCCGGGCAATATCATAGGGCGCCGCATCCTCAGGAAAATGCACACCGGCAATAAAACTGTCTGTGGATACTGCAATGGAATGACCAGGCGGCAGGCTTAGCAGAGCACAATCATCGCCGGGGCCCAGCGCAATGTGCGGCAGATACCGTGTCGAGGAAAAACCAAGATCAGAAAAAAAACGCTCGATAACTGCAAACTCATTCAGCGCCATATCAGCAACCCGTTTCAGTTTATCGCTTTTTTCCAGCGTTGATTTCTACTGTTCGCACATCCCGCGCAACACAATCCAAAACGCCATTAATAAATTTATGACCGTCGGCTGCACCGAATTTTTTTGCCAGCGCCACCGATTCATTAATAACCACTTTATAAGGAATATCGATACGTTTTAGTAATTCATAACTGCCCAAACGCAACAAACTTAATTCGATAGGATCCAGTTCGGCAATATCGCGATCCAGATGCGGGACAAAAGCCGCCTGTAATTCCACTAAATTGGCCGGCACCTGGTGCACAATATCCTGAAAGAAGGCCAGGTCAACTTTTTCAAAATTATAATCAGCACGAAACTGTGATTCGATTTCTGCGAGGTCATAGGCGGTCATATGCCACTGGTACAAGGCCTGCATAGCATAATGTCTCGCCTTGCGGCGTGCCGAGGGGTTTACTGAGGACTTCATTGGCTTATTGGACACTGTGCATTCTCAATTAGGTAAAATTTCGTCATCCTCGCGAAAGCGGGGATCCAATAAACTGTTTAAACCGCTTCCTGCCTGCGCAAGAGCGACAAACGAACATGGCATAAAAACAGCAAACGGTTATAAACCTCTCAACAAGGCAATCATCTCCAACACCACCGCCGCAGACTCCTCGCCCTTGTTTTCCGATCCCTCACCGTGCCCCGAACGCTCCAGTGCCTGCTGTTCATTATCTACCGTCAACACACCAAAAGCGATGGGCAAGTCAAACTCCAAACCGACCTGGGTCAAACCCCGCGTACACTCACCAGCCACATATTCAAAATGCGGTGTTCCGCCGCGAATAACAGCTCCCAGGGCAATAATAGCGTCAACCTCTCCGTTGCGGGCAATCTTCTTGCAGACCAGTGGGATTTCAAATGCACCGGGACAATAGACAATAGCGATGTCGCTCTCTGCTATACCATTGGCGGATAAATGCTCGAGCGCACCGCTGAGTAAATTATCCACGACAAAACTATTCCAGCGCGTAAGCACAATAGCAATTTTACTGCCCTTAACATCGGCGTTGCTATAGTCAATCGTTGTTATACCTTTCATCTTATTCTCACTTGCTTAGCCATTATTCAGGGGTGAGGTAATCCACCACCTCCAAATCAAAACCAGAGATGGCATTGTATTTAATCGACGGCCCCATCAAGCATATCTTGCCAACCCCCACATCCCGTAAAATTTGCGAACCCAAACCCACTGTCAAATAGGCATTGTGACTGCCATCGCTTGCGATTGGCGCAGACACTTTTTTCCCCATGGCGATATCAGCACTGCCAAGCAAAGCACTGCTATCTTCTGTTCCTGCCAACAACACCACAACACCGCAACCCTCTTCAACTACTTTCTGCAAACAGCGATGAACATTCCAGCTCGGTTGCTGCGATGGCTGGGTAAGCAATAAATCTCTCAGCGCCGATGCCACATGCACCCTGACCAATGTTGGCTGTTGCTCGGTAATTTCTCCCTTCACCATAGCGAAATGAATATCACCCGCTAACAAATCCTTATAGCTGTGCAAAGTAAACTCACCAAAATCAGTATTGACTGTGCCTTCGGAAATTTTTTCAATCGTGCGCTCATTGATCACCCGATAGTGAATCAAATCAGCGATGGTGCCAATCTTCAAATTGTGCTCTTCGGCAAATTTTTCCAACTCGGGGCGGCGCGCCATGCTGCCGTCTTCATTCATAATTTCAACAATAGTGCCCGAGGCTTCAAAGCCCGCCAAGCGCGCCAGATCGCAACCGGCCTCGGTATGACCCGCGCGGGTTAACACGCCGCCTGGTTGCGCCATAATGGGAAAAATATGACCGGGCTGAACAATATCTTCTGGCTTGGCATTGCGTGTTACCGCTGTCCGAATCGTGTGGGCGCGATCGCCCGCAGAGATACCGGTAGTGACGCCCTCCGCCGCTTCAATCGACAGGGTGAAGTTAGTCCCGAACTGGGCACCGTTAGCACCATCAACCATCAACGGTAAATTTAATTGCTTGCAACGATCCTGGCTCAGCGTCAAACACACCAGACCACGGGCATGGCGAGTCATAAAATTAACATCCTGGGGACGCACGCATTCAGAGGCCATCACCAGATCACCTTCATTCTCCCGATCTTCATCGTCCATCAGGATCACCATCTTGCCCAGGCGAATATCCTGAATCAGTTCTTCTACTGTATTAAGCGCCATTGCTCATCTCTCATATTGCCAAAATCATTGCCGAACTATTTTTCACTGCCACGCGGGAGGAAAGCCAATAAATAAAACACCCTTCATCAATCTCTACGCCTGGCATCAATCCGCCAGTCATCACCCACCGGGGTAATACTGTCTATTTCCAGCCGCTGTTGCTCGGCCATGGTGTCGAAGGGTAATTGCAATAGAGGTCTGGCCTTACTACCCATCAGGGTCGGCGCCATATACACAGTCAGCCGGTCAACCAGCCCCTGTTGCCAGAAAGCTGCTGCCAGAGTAGCGCCGGCCTCCACTAACACTTCATTACACTGACGCTCGGCCAACAAGCGCAGCACCGCCGGCAAATCAACCTGGCCATCCGCGCCAGCCAACACCAGCAACTCACCACCCTGGGCTTGCAGTTGCCGGCGCCATTCAAAATCATCAAATGCCGATACCACCAGCGTCTTTCCTGGCGGGGTTAGTACCCTGGCATCCAGCGGCAAGCGTAAACTCGAATCCAGCACTACGCGCAAGGGTTGCCGCTCAGCAATAAAATCCGCCTGTTCCAACTCCAGCTCGGCGGCACGTACTGTCAGCGCCGCATCATCAGCCAACACGGTGTCAATGCCGGTCAGGATGGCACAGCTGGCTGCCCGCAGACGCTGTACATCTGAGCGCGCTGCGGCACCGGTAATCCACTGGCTTTCGCCACTGGCCATGGAGGTACGACCATCCAGGCTCATCGCCAACTTGACGCGCACCAGCGGCATGCCGGTTTCCATGCGTTTGATGAAGCCGGGATTGAGCGCCCGGGCTTCCTCTTCAAGCAAACCACTCTCTACCGCAACACCCGCTGCCTGTAACCTTTCAATACCCCGCCCCGCCACTAGCGGATTGGGGTCAGCCATCGCCACCACCACCCTGGTCACACCCGCGGCGATCAGGGCATCGGCACAGGGAGGCGTTTTACCCGTATGACTACAGGGCTCCAATGTTACATAGGCTGTCGCGGCCGTGGCATCCCCTGAATCGGCTATGGCCATGACTTCAGCATGCCCCTCACCGGCGCGGCGATGAAAACCCTCACCAATGATTTCACCATCGCGAACCAAAACACAAGCTACCCGGGGGTTGGGCGATGTGGTGTACCAGCCCTGCTCGGCAAGTGCCAGCGCCCTCGTCATATACTGTTGATCAGCTCGATCCATTGCCAAGCCTCAGCTCTCTCCGGGGGCCGGCTCCTCAGCCAGTCGATCGATTTCCTCACGAAATTCGTTGAGGTCCTTGAAATCACGATAGACCGAGGCAAAGCGAACAAACGCCACCTGGTCGAGCTCTCTCAAACTCTCCATGACCAACTCTCCCACCCGCATGGATTCAATTTCGCGCTCACCGGTGGCCTGCAAATCATGTTCTATCTGGTTCACCACCGCTTCGATTTTTTCTACGCTAACCGGCCGTTTTTCAAGCGCACGCATAATACCCGAACGCAATTTCTCTCCATCAAAGGGTTCCCGGGAACCATTGCCCTTAATGATTTTCGGCATTAGCAGCTCGGCCGACTCATAGGTGGTGAAACGCTCGGAGCAATCCGTACATTCACGACGGCGACGTACCTGACCACCCTCGGCCACCAGCCTGGAGTCAATAACCTTGGTATCATCGTGAGAGCAAAAGGGACAACGCATAAAGTTGCCTTATTCAATAGTGACTGATGGGGCGCAGTCTAGCATAAATCGAAGCGCGGAAAGCTAGCGGTGAGCGTGCTGAAAAGACGATTTAAACGCCGCCTTTCCATAGCACTCGCCGCGACCCGGCTTATTTGTAAACCGGGAACCTGGCACAGATTTCAAGCACCTTGGCCTTCACCGCAGGAATCACCTGTTCGCTATCACCCTTTTCCAGCGCATCCAGCACATCGCACATCCAGCCAGTGAGTTCGATCGTTTCAGCTTCTTTAAAACCACGGGTAGTGATCGCCGGGGTGCCCACCCGCAAACCAGAAGTAATAAAAGGTGAGCGCGGGTCATTGGGCACGGCATTTTTGTTGACGGTGATAAAAGCGTCACCCAATGCCGCATCGGCATCTTTACCAGTGTATTCACGACCAATCAGGTCAACCAGCATCAAATGATTCTCGGTGCCACCGGAAACGATATTGAAACCGCGCTCAATAAACGTCTTCGCCATGACCTTGGCATTGCTCACCACCTGCTGCTGGTAATGCCTGAACTCTTCAGAAGCCGCCTCTTTGAAACTGACCGCCTTGGCGGCAATCACATGCATTAACGGGCCACCCTGGCCACCGGGGAATACCGCGGAATTGAATTTCTTTTCCAGTGCTTCATTGGCCCTGGCGAGGATAATCCCGCCGCGAGGGCCGCGCAGGGTCTTATGGGTAGTGGAGGTCACCACATCGGCGAAAGGCACCGGGTTGGGATAGATACCAGCAGCCACCAAGCCGGCAACATGGGCCATATCCACCATCAGGTAAGCACCGACCTTGTCAGCGATTTCACGAAAACGCGCCCAGTCGACAATACCGGAGTAGGCCGAGAAACCCGCTACAATCATTTTAGGTTTGTGCGCCAGCGCCAGCGCCTCAACCTGGGCATAGTCAATCAAGCCCGTCTCGGCATCGAGGCCGTATTGAATGGCGTTATAGAGCTTACCGGAGAAATTCGGCTTGGCGCCGTGGGTCAGGTGACCACCGGCATCCAGGCTCATCCCCAGCACCGTGTCACCGGCCTGCAACAAGGCCAGGTAAACCGCTGAATTAGCCTGCGAACCCGAGTGTGGCTGCACATTGGCGTAATCCGCACCGAACAGGGCTTTCACCCGTTCAATGGCCAGTGTTTCCGCCTTGTCGACAAATTCAAAGCCGCCGTAGTAACGCTTGCCGGGGTAACCTTCAGCATATTTATTGGTCAGTGACGTCCCCTGCGCTTCCATCACCCGTGGGCTGGTATAGTTTTCGGAAGCAATCAATTCAATATGCTGCTCCTGGCGCTGGTTTTCTTCGCTGATCGCAGAGAAAATCTCATCATCAAATCCGGCAATTTGCATGTCTTTAGTGAACATCGATATCCCCTAGGGTACTGGTTGGCTGAGGGTGTTTTGAAAGGCGCGCATTGTACATAATTCAGGCGGCAGGGGCATCACTTTCTTTGCAGGAATTGGCATCAGCTTATCGACCGCTGCGGGGGTTTGCAGTCTGGACGTAAACCCGGGCACTCCCCGCCTTGCTTCAAACAGAAAGTTTATGTACCTTGCGCAGATTCCCGGCATTCCAATCAGGTTGATTAAGCATGGCTCAATACGTTTTCACTATGAACCAGGTGGGCAAAGTAGTCCCGCCCAAACGCCAAATTCTCAAAGACATCTCGCTGTCTTTCTTCCCCGGTGCCAAAATCGGCGTACTGGGCCTCAACGGCTCGGGCAAATCAACGCTGCTGCGCATTATGGCCGGTATCGATACCGAATTTACTGGCGAGGCGCGCCCCCAGCCCGGAATCAAGGTCGGTTATTTATCCCAGGAACCTGAACTCGACCCCGGTAAAGATGTTCGCGGCAATGTCGAAGACGGCCTCGGTGAGGTGAAGGATGCCCAAGCTGAACTGGACAGGGTCTATGCCGCCTATGCCGAGCCCGAAGCCGACTTCGATGCCCTGGCCAAGGAACAGGCGCGACTGGAAAATCTGATTCAGGCCAACGATGCTCACAACCTCGACCACAAACTGGAAATCGCCGCCGATGCGCTGCGTCTGCCGCCCTGGGATGCCGATGTCACCACCTTGTCCGGGGGTGAACGACGCCGCGTCGCCCTCTGCCGATTGTTACTGTCCAACCCTGACATGCTATTGCTGGACGAACCCACCAACCACCTGGATGCCGAATCGGTAGCCTGGCTGGAACGCTTTCTGCTCGATTACCCCGGTACCGTGGTGGCCATCACCCACGACCGCTATTTTCTCGACAATGCCGCTGGCTGGATTCTGGAACTGGATCGC
The DNA here is from genome assembly GCA_030621845.1 of Spongiibacteraceae bacterium. Taxonomy (GTDB): domain Bacteria; phylum Pseudomonadota; class Gammaproteobacteria; order Pseudomonadales; family Dasaniaceae; genus JAUXHA01. The sequence continues at coordinate 17,041 of JAUXHA010000030.1, read as the reverse complement.
GGCCACGGTATTCCCTATGAGGGCAACTACTCTGACTGGCTGGAGAAAAAAGAACAGCGTCTGGAAATGGAAGCTCGACAAGAAGCCTCTCACCAGAAAACTGTAAAATCAGAACTGGAATGGGTGAAGCAAAACCCCAAGGGACGACGCGCCAAGAATAAAGCCCGTATCGCCCGTTTTGAAGAGCTGCAATCACAGGATTTTCAGTCGCGCTCCGAAACCAATGAGATCTACATCCCCGCCGGCCAACGCCTGGGCAGTAAAGTCATTGAAATCAATGGGCTCAGCAAATCCCACGGCGGTGAACTGCTGATCAACAACCTCAGTTTCTCGGTACCCCAGGGTGCCATCGTTGGAGTGATCGGCGGCAACGGTGCGGGTAAATCTACCCTGTTAAAAATGATCGCCGGCATGGAACAGCCTGACCAGGGCAGCATCGAACTGGGCGAAACCGTCGACCTGGTTTATGTCGAACAGTTACGCGATGCCATGCGCGATGAGCAGACGGTGTGGGAAGCTATTTCCGAAGGCCACGATACCATCAAAATCGGCAGCTATGAGACCTCATCCCGAGCCTACATCGGCCGTTTTAATTTCAAGGGCTCGGATCAACAAAAACGCGTTGGCGATTTGTCCGGCGGAGAACGAGGCCGCCTGCAGTTAGCCTGCACCTTAAAACAGGGCGGCAATGTATTGCTGTTAGATGAACCCTCCAACGATCTCGATGTGGAAACCCTGCGCGCACTGGAAGAAGCCCTGCTCACCTTTCCCGGTTGCGCGATGATTATCTCCCATGACCGCTGGTTCCTCGACCGCGTGTGCACCCACATCCTCGCTTACGAAGGCGATAGCGAAGTCATTTTCTTTGAGGGTGGCTACACCGAATATCATCAGGACTTTGTTAGCAGAAAAGGGCTGGACGCCCAACCGCACCGAATGAAATATAAAAAATTGAAATAACAAACAAGTGGCCGACTTGTGAACAGAGAAAAAAAACCCACCCTCAAAAATATCAAAACCGGTAATTTTGAGCGACAGTTAAGCCTTGCCAGTGCCGGCATCATAGCGGGCACCCGCGCTGCCAGCCACCTGTGGCTAAACGCCCTGACCAAAAAGGATAAACGCCTGGAGCGGCGAAAAAAAATGATCGCCGAACAGGCTAAATACCTGGCCGATGAACTGGGAAAACTCAAGGGCAGCGCCGTCAAAATCGGCCAGATAATGGCATTGTATGGCGAGCATGTTCTGCCGGAAGAAATTACTCATGCCCTGCGGCAACTGGAAGAACAGACCATCGCTGTCGACTGGCCAGTGATGGAGGCGGTAGTACTGGAAGAACTGGGACAGGAACAACGGGATCAACTGGAGATTGATACCGAGGCGCTGGCGGCAGCGTCACTGGGCCAGGTACACCGGGCCCGGCGAAAAAGCGATGGCCGCGAACTGTGCCTGAAAATTCAGTACCCCGGTGTCGCCGATGCTATCGACAGCGATCTTGATGCGGTGGCCAGGCTATTGCGCTGGACTCGGTTAATCTCCCCGGAGACAGACTTTGATGCCTGGCTCGATGAAATTCGTGACATGCTCCATCGCGAAGTTGACTACCGACTCGAGGCCACCACCACCACCGATTTTCGCCAGCGACTTGCCGATGACCCGCGCTTTGTTGTACCGGAAATTTTTACTGCATTCAGCAGTTCGCGGGTCATTGCCATGTCTTATGAATCCGGCACTGTGGTCAATAGCCCCGCCGTCGCCCGACTACCCCAGCATCGTCGTGACGAACTGGGCTGCGCCTTCCTGGAATTATTCGCACGGGAGGTATTCGAATGGAGCGAACTACAAACCGACCCCAATTTTGGCAATTACCGTATTCGGCCCAGAAGCAACGAGAGTGCTATCGACCAACTGGTACTGCTGGACTTCGGTGCGGTGAAAAAATTTCCCGATAGTTTTATCCTTCCACTTAAGTGCATTATCACCGGCGCCTGCCAGCATCATACTGAAACTGTCATCAACGGTGCTATTGCATTGAACATGATCAATCCGCAGCATCCCGATGAGGTGCAAACCGCCTTCGCCCAATTATGTATTGCCATGATAGAGCCGCTAAACTACCACAGCGAGTCACTACCTGCCGGCGCCGTCAACCAACAACAGGCCTACCGCTGGGCTCACAGCAAGCTGCCGCGTCGCATAGCAAAACAGGCCGCCCAGGCAGCCTACAGTAAATACTTCGCGTTACCCTCCGGTGAATTCACCCTCCTCAGCAGGAAACTGCTGGGGGTTTACAGCTTTATCGCCGCGTTGGATGCCGAATTTGATGGCCGCCATGTCATGCTTCCTTATTTGGAGGATCAGGCCAAACCTCTGTAAAACAACCTTGTTTCTATGGTATAAATACGCCCCCCAACCCGTCACTTACACACTATGAATAACCACCTGTTGTTACAAAGAGTACTGTTGATCAGCTTACTGCTATCCCTGGTCGCCGGTTGTGGCTCACTGGTTAAGCGCCAGACCGACAGCCTCAGCGAGGCCATCCTCAACAGCGACGACCTGCTTACCATTCAGCAGGGCACCCCCACTTTCCTGATCCTTGCCGATGGCCTGATCTATCAATCGCCCGATAACGAAGACATGCTGCTGGCAGGGGCCAAACTTTATGGTGCCTACGGCAGTATGTTTGCCGAGGACCCTATACAGAAAAAATTGATGGCAGCTAAAGCGCTGGACTATGCCCTGCGCGGCAGTTGCAACTACGATGATGAACTTTGTGATTTAAAAACACTGCCGATCCGGAAATTCCAGGTACGGTTGCAAGACTTTGACGATGAAGAGGATATCGAGGTGTTGTTTATCCTCGCCAGCAACTGGCTAAACTGGATCCAAACCAACAGTGCCGACTGGAACGCCGTCGCCGAACTGCCCCGTCCGCGTATTTTGCTGGAGCACATTCTCAGCGTTGAAGAAGATTATGACCGTGGTAGCGCCCACCTCTATATGGGCGCCATCGATGGATTATTGCCCGCCGCGATGGGTGGCAAGCCGGAGCTGGCTAAAAAACACTTCGAGCGCGCCATCGAATTAAGTGAAGGACAGAATCTCATGGCCAAGGTATTCTATGCCGAATCCTATGCCAAGCCGATGTTTGACCGGGAACTTTATAATCGTTTGTTAACCGAAGTAATCAGGGCCGACAAGCAGGCGCCCAATCTGGTACTCAGCAATACCATTGCCCAGCAACAAGCCCTGCAATTACTGGCCGAAGAAGCTGACTATTTTTAGCTCGATGACTTCACAGGAATACCATATGCTCCCGATGAAAAAAACAACACTGATGCTCTGTGCTTTTTTATTAGGCTTTAGCCTCAACACCCAGGCTAAAGTGTTCAAAATCGCCACGCTGTCTCCCGATGGTTCCAGCTGGATGGTGATTATGAAGAAGGCAGCAAAAGACATTGCCGAACAAACCGACAACCGGGTCAAATTTAAATTCTATCCCGGCGGCGTAATGGGCAATGACCAGACAGTATTCCGCAAAATCCGCGCCGGTCAATTGCAGGGTACGGCGACCACGGGCGGCCCCATGGCACGCTTTTTTAAAGACTCCCAGGTCTATGGGCTACCACTGATTTTCAAAAACCAGCAGGAAGTTGATTACGTTCGCCAGCGAATGGATGCTCAAATTATTCAGGGGCTGGAAGACAATGGCCTGGTCTCCTTCGGCATGGCGGAGGGCGGCATGGCCTATGTAATGAGCAAGTCACCCTCACCGGATGTCGACCAGCTCGGTAGTCGCAAGGTGTGGGTACCCAATGATGACCGCGCCATGCTGGAAACAGCCCAGGCGTTTGGCATTCATCCAGTACCGCTATCGCTGGGTGATGTACTGACATCGTTACAATCCGGCCTGGTCGACACCGTCGCCACCTCACCCATCGCCGCTATCGCACTGCAGTGGCATACCCAGGTCGAATACATTACCAACGTCCCCCTGGTGTATTTTTACGCCCTGTTGGTCATCGACAAGAAATCTTTCGGGAAAATATCGGCTGCCGACCAGCAACTAACACGTCGTATTATGGGCGCGGCCTTTGTCGACATCGATAAACTCAACCGACAGGACAATGACAATGCCTTGCAGGCGTTGCAAAACCAGGGGCTGGTATTAGTCGAGCCCACTGAGGAACAACTGCAACAATGGTATGATTTAGCCGAGCACTCACGCAGCCAGGCGATTAAAAATGGCCAGGTAACACAGCAAGCGGTCGATACGGTTAACGCTTATCTCAATGACATGCACAAGGCCCAAGCCAGCCAATAATGAAAGCCCTGTCACTCGCTCATCGCGGCCTGTTAAAACTGGAAGATGCCTTCCTGTTGCTGTTGGTCGCTGCCATTATTTTACTCCCCGTATTACAAATACTGTCCCGTTGGCTGGAATGGCAAGGCCTGTTATGGGCCGACCAGGCAGTACGCCTGGGGGTATTATGGCTGGCTCTGGTCGGCGCCATGATTGCCAGTCGCAATCAGCAGCATATTCGTATTGATTTGTTCCAGCACGCTGATGACAGCCGCTGGTATCAATGGCTACAGCGTTTCATTCACCTGTGTACCGCCGCCATTTGTGCGGTCATTGCCTGGTTTAGTATCAAGCTGGTCAAGGACGACTACCAATACGGTAGTATCGCCTTTCTCGATCTGCCGCTATGGTTTTGTGAAATTATCATCCCGCTTGCTTTTAGTGTTATCGCGTTGCGCTTTGCCATAGCGGGTTTATTGGGTTCCCGCCTGCGCGGGAATGACAGAATCGATTCACAGAATGACAGCATTGATTTACGAAATGGCGAAGTTGATTCACGGAACGACAAGCGATGATCGGGCTTATCGTGGTTGCATTGGTGTTGCTGGCGCTGGCTGGCGTGCCGCTGTTTGCGATTATCGCCCTGGCCACGCTGATCGGTTATTACTTTTCTGATATTGATCTCAGCATTATTGCCATAGAACTCTACCGTATCGCCGACACCCCCCTGCTGGTGGCACTGCCGCTGTTTGTTATTGCCGGTTACGTACTTGCCGAAAGCAAAGCCTCGCAACGACTGGTTGATTTAAGCCAGGCACTGCTGGGCTGGCTGCCCCACGGGCTGGCCATTATTGCGCTGGTCAGCTGCGCCTTCTTTACCGCCTTTACCGGTGCCTCCGGTGCCACCATCGTCGCCCTCGGTGCGCTGCTCTACCCGGCACTACAAAGTGTCGGCTATTCTCAACGCAGCAGTCTGGGACTGGTAACCAGTGGCGGCAGCCTGGGCTTGTTACTGGTGCCATCACTGCCCTTGATAATTTACGGGGTACTGGTTCAACAAATGGATATGGGGCCCAGTTTCACCCTCAATCAATTGTTCCTCGCCGGCTTGATGCCAACGCTGATTATGATTGTTTTACTCAGTGCCTGGGTAATCTGGAGCAACCGGCATATTAAACTGGAAACCCAGCCCTTTAACTGGAAAACAATCGGCCGAGCCGTGGTCGCGGCGCGCTGGGAAATCCCGCTACCCTTTGTCGTACTTGGCGGTATTTACGGTGGCTGGTTTGCCATTTCAGATATGGCGGCGGTGACCGCACTCTATGTGTTAATCGTGGAAGTGGCGCTATACCGTGAAGTCAGCCTCAAACAATTACCGCGTATTTTACAGCAGGCTGCCACCATGATCGGCAGCATCATCCTTATTCTCGGTGTATCACTGGCCTTCAGTAACCTGATTATTGATAACGAAATTCCCGACAAATTACTGGGCTGGATACAGACATACGTGGATAGCGCACTGGGCTTCTTACTCTTGCTGAATATTGCCCTGTTACTGCTGGGCGCTATTCTCGATATTTTTTCTGCCCTGGTGATTGTGGTTCCACTGATCTTGCCGGTGGCGCTGTCTTTTAATATTCACCCCGTTCATCTGGGTATTATTTTCCTCGCCAATCTCCAGATCGGCTACCTGACGCCACCCGTGGGGATGAATTTATTTATCAGCAGTTATCGTTTTGGGCAACCCATCACTGCTGTTGTACGATCAGTTATACCCTATACGCTGGTATTATTAGCCGGGCTGGCGCTGATTACCTATGTACCGTGGTTTAGCATGGCGTTTATGGATTAGACCGCTGCAACAGATTATTGAAATTAAATGTTCCCTGTTTTTTCAAACGAATCGCCTGCGCATAATTCTTTATCGATAGTTTTGAATTTAATTCATACTCCAGACCTGAGCTCGGCGGGTGCATCAAAATATCCCTGAACAGACTGAGCGACTGCATCAGGCTGAGCGAGGCTTCCAACTCCATCATCGCCTCGCCATAAGCGGGAACCTCCACGCCCTGGTTACTCACCCCGTTGAGAAACGGCTTACCTTGTACACTGAGTTCGCTGTATAAGCCCTCAATCGTAAAGGCCTGGCGGTTGGGGTTTTGAATCCGCAGCGTCAGCTGCAAGCGCTGCTCATAACCCTGTGGCGGCAAAGCCTTTATGTTGACCAACTCCACCGTCGGATGATCAAAATCCCCGGTACTGGTGCAGGCCACCAATAACAAGCACATAGCATGAAGTAATATTTTTCGCATTGTTCAATCAACCATAAAAAAGGCCGGCATGATCAAATCATACCGACCCGGATTTACTGCTCCAGCCTACCAGCTGTAAGCGGCTTCCAAGCCATAGGTACGGGGCAGGTTATATTGTGTACCCGCCGTGGCCGTCACATCCACCAGCGGTGTACCGCCGATAATATAGCGCTCATCGGTCAGGTTATTGCCGTAGGCACTCACCCGCCAGACGCTTTCAGGTGACATCCAGGTCAGGCGAGCACCCAGATCTTTCTGGTCAACTTTGTACAAGCCCGCTGTGCAACTGGAACTGTCAAAGCAATTATCGATATTTTTGCGATAAGAGTACTGGATCAACGGGGTTACCTCGCCCAGATCGGTCACCCAGGTATATTGTATGGCGGCGAAATATATCTGCTCCGGCAGACGCGGCAAGTTTTCACCCGAGCGATCAACCTGGCAGTTATCGACAACAATACCGATATTGACCGGTACGCAGTCGGCATCAGGAAGAGAACCCGCAACCACAATCCGCTCATCATCGTAAGTATCGATATCGCCGTTGTTAAAGGTGGCATTAACGGTGACCTGGAGATTGGGAATCGGTATCACCACTGTTTCCAGCTCAAGGCCGGCAATTTGTGATGACTCTGCATTAATAACGGCCCCGGCAATCCGCCCCGATACCGGATCGATACGTATTGTGGTCAATTGGCGATCGGTGTAATCGGTATAAAACAGCGCGGCGTTCAAGCGCAGCTTATGATCCCAACCATCCATTTTAAAGCCCATCTCGTAATTCCAGACTTTCTCGGCCTTGTAGTCATAGATTTTATTGGTCTGGACGTCGAGAGAATCGGAAATTCCGCCGGACATAAAACCATTAGCGATGGTGAAGTACACACTGCCAAAATCCATAAAACCGGCCGCATCAAAGATGCGCTGGATACTGGCCATGGGGGTGAGCTCAGAGTTATTCGTCTTGTCCTTCTGCCGGGCGATACCCGCTGCCAGCAAGGCTGGGTCATAGGCAAACGCGTGATCGGGATTGAAGGAATCCGGGCCATCCGGAAACAGATAAAAGTTCGAGAATAATAAGCTGGCCGGGGCCCCGGTGGACAGGTCGGAGACTACCGGTGACCTGAGCTCACGTTTCAGCTTGCGCTCCTCCCAGGTGTAGCGCAAACCGGCGGTTAAGCGCCAATATTCATTAAAATTCCAATCGACCTGGCTAAAGGCCGAGGCCGAGGTGTTTTCAGTCAGCAGCGTGGTTAAATTATTGAGATAAAAAGAGGTATTCGGATTACCCAGTGAACCAAAATACGGGCCGGTGACGCCAGCACCCGTACCATCGTCCGTCTCTTCGTAAAAGCCAAACACACCGACAACATAGTCCAGCTTATCGTCAAAGGCGGCACCAGAAAACTCAAGCTCCTGGCTGTACTGGTCGGTATTGCGCGGCGCGGTTCCATTCCAGCCGAAGTTGGTGCGCCCCAAATTGGGAATACCCAGCGCATCCAGTTCATTGGTCTCCCCGCCCTCGGTACCACGCCAGGCAGAAGTACTCTTGAAGCTAAGGCTCTCGTTAAGCTCCCAGCCGACCACCAACGACAGCGTATTCACTTCCGCGTGATATTTATTCGGATTGAGGTCAGCCTGGATATGATCCTTGCCCAATGCCTGGCTTTCCGCGCACCAGGCGGAAATACTTTGACCGGTGGAGGGAATAACAATGGGGGCGTCCTGCGCTCCCGATTGCCACCCCGAACCGGGTATGCCTTCAACCACTTCGCAATCCTGGCCGCGCGCGTTTTGGTCTACTTCGGAATAGCTATAATTCAAATCCAGGAGTAATGCATCGGTCGCGACCCAGCGCAATTGCGCCTGTGCGCCCTGGCGATCGACATCACTGTAATCTTCATTGGATAAGCCTGGCCGGTTCTGGGAATTAGCCGCCACTCCCTCCACATAACCGTCCCGGGTGGTTTTAAACACAGAAAAGCGGGACAGCAAGGTATCACCGATCAACGGGATATTTACCGTCAGCTTGCCATCTTGCTGATTATAGTTACCGGCACGCACCTCAACATGGCCTTCAAATTCTTCAGAGGGTTTGTTGGTGGTATAGAGAATAGCGCCGCCAGTAGTATTCTTGCCAAACAAGGTACCCTGGGGACCCCGCAACACCTGTATTGATTGAATATCAACATTATCCAGAATCGCGCCATCGGGACGCCCCACATAAACACCGTCCAGATAAATACCCACACCGGAATCGAAATTCACCCCGGTATTACGCGCCCCAATACCACGGATAAACACATTGCCCGCGCCTGAAGTGCCGTTACCCTCATTCATATCGACATTAGGCACTACTTTCGAGAGATCGGATATATTGCGAATGCCCAGCTCTTCCAGTCTTTCGCCGGAAAAAGCGGTGATCGCTATCGGCGTTTCCTGTAACGATTCCTCCCGTTTACGGGCGGTGACCACCACCTCTTCCAGCGCTTCCTGCCCTATCGCCACCGCGGGTATAACACTCACCGAAGTGGCAGACAAGACGATAGAAAGTTTGGACAATAAGATTCGCTTTAACAGCTTTCGGCTTATTAACATCACATATCCCCACAATATTATAATTATTACAACCCCGCCACATCGTCAGTTGCTGACGCGGGTGATGCCGTTTGGGTCTATTTAACTGCAAACTTTCTAAAAAGACTGAGGGAAACTTAACACCAAGCATCCTTAAATGCCATGTATCAAATGATTTTTATGATTCGAGAATGATTCAGGGGTATTCAACGGGGAAATGAAACCACATCGCAGCGGGTGAGGTCTTAGTGGAAACAATCCCCCCTGGGTCGAGCCTTCAAATATCAGAAACATCAACCAACGGGTAATGCGCAGGATAAGGCAATTGGGCGACACCGGAATCGATTGCAGCCTGCGCCACCGCCGAGGAAATAGCGCCCAATAAACGACTGTCCATCGGCTTGGGAATAATATAGTCAGGACCAAAAGACAGTTCGTCTTCCGCACAGGCATCCAGAACACTCTGCGGAACGGGTAAGCGAGTGACTGCACACAGCGCATTAACCGCAGCAATTTTCATCTCATCATTAATGCGCCTGGCGCGAACATCCAGCGCACCGCGAAAAATGAAAGGAAAACCCAATACATTGTTTACCTGGTTGGGGTAATCAGAGCGCCCGGTAGCCATAATCAAATCACTGCGGGCCTTGTTGGCCAACGCCGGGGAGATTTCAGGATCCGGATTAGAGCAGGCAAATACAATCGGCTTGGGTGCCATCTTCTTCAAAAACTCAGGCGGCAGTAAATTCGCACCTGACAACCCCAAGAAGACATCGGCATCTTCCAACGCCTCTTCCATGGTGCGCGCTTCGGTCATATTGGCAAACTCTTCCTTGTACTCATTAAGACCATCACGCCCGGCATAAATCACTCCACCGCGATCAATCATAGTGAGGTTCTCTTGTTCTGCACCCAATTTTTTTAACAGCCGCATGCAGGCGATGGCCGCAGACCCCGCGCCGAGGCAAACAATTTTAGCCTGTGCCAGGGTCTTACCCTGAACTTCCAGGGCATTGAGCATACCCGCCGCAGTGACGATGGCAGTGCCGTGCTGATCATCATGAAACACCGGAATATTGCATTGCTCAATCAGGACTTTTTCGATTTGGAAACATTCGGGCGCTTTAATATCTTCGAGATTAATACCGCCAAAGGTCGCGGCAATATTGACCACAGTATCAATAAAACGCTGGGGATTATCGGTATCGACTTCTATGTCAATCGAATCAACCCCGGCAAAGCGCTTGAACAACAGCGCTTTGCCCTCCATCACCGGCTTACTGGCCAACGGACCAAGATTACCCAAGCCCAAAATGGCCGTGCCATTGGTGATCACCGCCACCAGGTTACCCTTGGCAGTATAGCGATAGGCATTTTCCGGATCGTGCGCAATGGCGCGTACCGGCTCAGCGACGCCCGGGCTATAGGCCAGCGCCAGATCTTCCTGGGTTTCGGCGGCGGTGGTCAGCTCAATGCTGATTTTGCCGGGCTTGGGCTTCTGGTGATAATCCAGTGCTGCCTGCTTAATATCTTTAGACATAAATGATGTCCTGTTCCCAGTGTTGCGAGGCGGGCAGAATATCTAAAAGCTGCGAGCCTCACAAGCGTTAATTAAAGACCCTGATCCGGATCATATTGCATCATCAGGGGATGACTCAGGGACAGCAAAAAAGGCTTATAGCCTTTTTCCTTAACCGACCGGCTATCACTGCGATCAATAACCCAGCCACTCACCAGCACCGACCGACCCAATAAACTGGCAGGATCCATATTGCCAAAGTAATCCAGGTCTTTATTCTTAATCCTGATCGCCAGCCTGCCACTCTCCAGCCACCAGCTATTTCGGCCCCTGCTGACCTTATCAATCACCCCGCGCACCTGGCGAAAACCGGCAGTGGCAGCCGTCAAGCGATCAGAGGCTATGGGCTGATAAGCCGCAAGCGCCCATACGCCCTTGCGCGTTGCCCTGGCCTGTTGCGACTGCGCTGCCAGGCAATCAGCGTAGGCCGTATTGGGTGAAATCACCACCAGCCACCCCATGCCCTGCGCTAACAAGCGTGCCGCGAGACTCTCACCGTCACGATTAAACACATGGGCCAGTGTACGACCGTAGCGGTCTTTGGCATCAACGCCAGGCTGCAAACCCACAGTGACCGAATCGGCAACAAATTTTCTCACCAGCTGCGTTGCCTGCTCAGCGAGGGGCTGCCCTCCGCGGGCCTTTTCCGGCGTATTCACTCCCAGCAGACGAACCTTCTCGCCGCCTGCCAAATACAGGGTATCACCATCAACCACTCTCTCTACGCCATACCACTGCAAGGCTCCTGATGCAGGGCAAGCGGCAACAGCCGAGAAACAGCCGGCCATAAAAAAAGCGCCCAGTCCCAGACTGAGCGCTTTTTTAAACATCGGTAATGAGCGCGATTTAGGCTTTTTTACCACGATTGCCAAAACGCTTGTTGAAACGATCAACGCGGCCACCACTATCGAGCATTTTCTGCTTACCGGTATAGAAAGGATGACACGCGGAGCACACATCGATATGAATATCTTTACTGAGTGTAGAGCGGGTTTTAATGCTATTGCCGCAACTGCACGTGGCCGTCATGTCTTCGTATTTGGGATGAATATCAGCTTTCATTTTAACGTTTCCTATCAATAATGGCATCGCCACCCGATCATTTGCCGGGCACCATACCTGACCAGCCACAAAGTGACCAAGTTGAAAAATAAGGCGGCGAATAATAACAGACCCAACCAGAGGCCACAAGCCACTAATTAGTCAGGGATTTACAGCCCCGAATCATCCACGCACAATACCGCTCTGCTTTAGCTGCTGGAATAAACGCGACAACGTTGATTGATACTCAACGGCCATCCCTATATGATTTTCCCGCTAAATTGATTAACGTTATTGACTGGAGTGACTGTGTTTCGATCCATTGTCACCCCCTACAGATCAGGCAGTAGAACACCTTAGCTAAGCACAACAATCTGGAGAGTAGCAAGCATGGCCCAAGTGTTAGTAAAAAAGCGCGACAACTACGCCATCATCACCCTCAATCGCCCCGAAGCGATGAATGCCCTGTCGCGAGAATTGCGCGGGGAATTTGTCGCCGCATTCAAGAATTGCAGCGCCGATGAGGCGGTGCGCGTCATTATACTCACCGGCAACGGCAAGGCTTTTTGTGCCGGCTTTGACCTGAAAGAACTGGGCTCGGAGCATTCCTTCAATGCCGTCGAGGAAAGCAACAATGAATTGGCCAGGGTCATGGACGTCTTTGACGGCCCGATCATTGGCGCCATTAATGGTCACTGCATTACCGGCGGTTTTGAAATGGCGCTGGCCTGCGATATCATTATCGCCTCGGAAAACGCACGTTTCGCCGACACCCATGCCCGTGTCGGCATCTTGCCCGGATGGGGCCTGAGTCAAAAACTGCCGCGCCTGATCGGATTATCCCGCGCCAAAGAGATTTCTTTTACTGGTGCCCCGGTGTTCGCTCAACAGGCACTGGAATGGGGAATGGTCAACCATGTCGTGCCAGCGGATGAATTGCTGAACCGGGCGATAAGCATGGCTGAATCGATCTGTACCAGCGTGCCGAAAATCCTGACGCAATATAAAACCCTGATCAACGATGGTTACTCCATGCCGTTAAAAGACGCACTGATTCGGGAAGAACAACAAGCCATCGAGTCGGCCAGGCAAACGGGCGCGCAGATGATCGAGGCTCGGCGCCAGGATGTTCTGGAACGCGGGCGCAGTGAAAAAAACCAATAGAACAACAGCAATAATGTACTTTTTATCCATTGCCCTCCCCGTCCCGCTCAGGCGTAGTTTCGACTATCTTGCCCCGGCGGACATGACCGATGCCGCCGTAGCGGCACTTCAACCCGGCATTCGCATCCAGGTGCCTTTTGCCGGGCGCACCTTGACCGGTGTGTTACTCGAACTGAAAACAGACAGCACTGTTCCCAGCCAACAACTAAAGACCATTGGCGCAGTTCTCGACCTGCAACCGGTACTCGACCCTGAACTGTTAGCACTGGGGCAGTGGGCTGCCAATTATTACCAGCATCCCATCGGCGAAGCGCTGGCCAATACCCTGCCGATACTGCTGCGTAAAGGTGGCTCGCTAATCAAACAAACCGAAACTCACTGGCGACTCAGTACTGACGGTAAGGGGCTGCCCGAAGGGGCCTTAAAGCGGGCGCGCAAACAAGCTCAGTTGCTGGACCTGCTCCAACAACAGGCATCCATCGGGCCTGCGGCTTTGCTCGCCCACAGTATCAGCCGCGCCACCGTCAAGGCCATGCTCGACAAACAGCTGATCGAGACCTTTGAAGCGACACCCACCACGACAGCGGACACTTCCCCGCGAGAAGCCCCCCTGCAACTGAACCCCGAGCAACAAACCGCCGTTGATCGCGTGAGCCAACACCAGGGTTATGGCTGTTTTTTGCTTGAGGGTATTACCGGCAGTGGTAAAACCGAGGTCTACCTGCAATTAATCGAACGCTGTCGGCAACGGGGTCAACAGGCACTGGTGTTAATCCCGGAAATCGGCCTCACCCCGCAAACTCTCACTCGCTTCCAGCGGCGCTTCAACTGCCCCATAGCCCTGTTAAACTCAAGCCTGACTGATAACGAGCGCCAGCTGGCCTGGCAAGCCGCTCGCTGCGGAGAAGCCGGAATCATTATCGGTACCCGCTCCGCCATCTTCACCCCAATGCCCCAGCCGGGACTGATTATTATCGACGAGGAACACGACAGCTCGTTCAAACAACAGGATGGTTTCCGCTATTCCGCCCGCGACATTGGCATCAAACGCGCTTTCGAACAGCAATGCCCTATCGTGCTGGGTTCTGCCACGCCCAGCCTGGAAACACTGCACAATGCCCTGCAGGGTCGCTACCAACACTTGCAGTTAACCCAGCGCGCGACCGGGGCCAGCATGCCAGCGCTAGAACTAATGGATACCCGCCATGCACCGATGGAGGAAGGCTTCAGCCACGCCCTGCTGACTGAGATTGATACGGAGATTAACCGGGGCAACCAGGTGTTGGTGTTTATTAACCGGCGTGGCTTTTCGCCGCTACTGATGTGCCACGATTGCGGTTATACCGCCCAGTGCCCGCATTGCGACACCAGCATGACGGTACATTTCAAGCAACGCCTGTTGCGTTGTCACCACTGCGAAAGTCAACGAGCACTGCCGAATAATTGCCCGGACTGCAACAGCCAACAACTGGACTTTCGCGGTATCGGCACCGAGCGCAGTGAACGCAGTCTGAAAAATCGCTTCCCGCATACCCCGGTTATCCGCATTGATCGCGACACCACCTCGGGAAAATTCGCCATGCAGGCGCTACTGGAAGACGTTAATCGTGGCCAGCCCTGCATCCTGGTGGGCACCCAGATGCTGGCCAAGGGGCATGACTTTCCCGATGTCACCCTGGTGGCGGTACTCGATGCGGATGGCGGCTTGTTCAGCGCCGATTTTCGCGGCCCGGAAAAAATGGGCCAGTTGCTGGTCCAGGTCGCCGGTCGTGCGGGCCGACATAGCAAACCTGGCCGGGTGATCATCCAGACCCTTCACCCCGACAGCCCCTTGATGCTCAGCCTGGCCAATAACAGCTACCATCAATTCGCCCGGGAACGATTGGCCGAAAGACAGCAGCAGGGTTTACCCCCTTTTGGCCACCTGGCGATGCTGCGCGCTGAAGCCAACAACCTTGAACAACCGGAACAATTCCTGCGCGATTTGCGCCAGGCCGTCCCGGCGATCGCTGGCGCCAACCTTTACGGCCCTCTTCCCGCGCCCATGACACGCCGCGCTGGACGTTTCCGGGCGCAACTCCTGTTACAATCCCTTCATCGCAGCGCCCTCCACCAGTGCCTGCAACAACTGGCCTTGCAGGGCGAGCAACACCCTATGGGGCGGAGAATACGCTGGTCGATTGATGTCGATCCGGCTGAGGTTTTTTAATCCGGCATTACCCCTGCCAGTGTTACCATGCTGGGCAAAAACTCCTGGATAGACTATAAATGACAAGCATGCTCTACAAAATAATTAAGCAGCGATTGAAGCAGGTAAAAAGCTACATTGCCGTGGTCATTAACAATCCGAGCTGTGAAATTCATTCGCTCCAGGTGTCGAGACAATGCCGACTGGGAAAACATTTAAAAATACTCAACAATGTTAAAATCGCCCAGCGCGTAAGCATCGGTGACCACGCACATATCAATGCCAACACCATGATACTCAGTGGCAACATCGGGCGCTATTGCTCCATAGGCTACAATTGCATTATTGGTGCACCAAACCACCCTACTAACGAATTTACTACCTCCGACCACATTCTCAAAAGCAAGCAAGTAGAGAAGCTATTCCCCTTTGATGGCTACGCACAACCACCTATCATTGGCCATGACGTCTGGATATCTTCCAATTCAATTATTCTTCAAGGCGTCACCATTGGCAATGGCGCCATCATCGCTGCCGGGGCGGTAGTAACAAAAGATGTTGAAGCCGGCTGGCTCTATGCCGGCGTACCCGCAAAAAAAATCAGGCAACGCCATGACGATAGAAATTTAACCGCCTCATTAGGTGAAGACTGGTTTTTACAGGACATGCAAACCCTGCTGGATAAAATTTCTTCCTGAGTTCTACACTGCGCTGTTACGATACTTCAGGGTCAACACAAAGTCGGTACAGACCAGGCATGTATTAAATATATAGAGATATATGACGTAGTCTCGCGTCCCAAGATATTCAAACGTAATACCCGCGAGATATCCCACTATCATGACCCCGGTAAAACCCAGGCTTTTGCCACCGGAATTTTTTGTCTTTATCAATTTATAAATTGATAAAGGCCAAGCTGCTCCAAAGCAGATCAACATGGCTATTTCAAAAATTTCAGGGTTCATATTATCACTCCAAAACGACCGGGATTAACGAGCAGATGTATAGGAAGAGCTAACACCTCATTTTCCTTATTTCTCCAGGAAAAGCAAAATATTAATGATGCCATCCAACCCTGTCTCATCTGCATAATATCGCCAGTATCAGAATGAACTTTTGCCTTTGATGTATATGGCGGCTTCGACCCCGGCCAGACGGCCAAAGGTAATAATGTCGGAAATGGCGTTGCCGCCCAGGCGGTTGGCTCCGTGCACGCCACCCGTGGCTTCACCGGCGGCATAAAGCCCCTCAATCGCGTCGCCATCTTTTCCTGTGACCCGGGTTCGAGTGTCAATCATCACGCCGCCCATGGTGTGGTGAACCGCAGGCGTCACCTCGATGGCGTAGTAGGGTGCGATAGCCAGTTGCCGTGGCAGGTCAGGGCGCTCGAATTGAGTATCCTCTCCCGCTGTTACAAACCCATTGTAGCGCGCCACGGTGCTTGCCAGGTTGGCGGCGGGCACGCCGATTTCACTGGCGAGAAGCTCAATACTCTCGCCCTCGTTGACAATGTGTAAGTGTATGAAGCTTTCGATTTTACTCAGGCTGTTGCGCACCGCGTCGTCAAATACCAGGTAGGCCCTGCGCCCCTCCTGGGCCAGTATCGCCGCGGACGCCTTATCCCGGGTGGTGATCTCGTTGACGAAGCGTTCTCCGTCGCGGTTGACCAGGATCGCACCGTTACCCCGGATGGCTTCCGTTACCAGCACCCCACCCACCGGTGAGTAGGTTGGGTGCGTCTGTATGTATTCCAGATCTTTGGTCGCCGCGCCGGCAAGTTGGGCAACCTCCAGGCCATCGCCGGTGGCGCCGGGCTGGTTGGTATTTTTGAAGCCCGCGAGTCCGGGGGCGAACTCGGCGACCCGCTTATTGTT
>JAUXHA010000047.1 GCA_030621845.1 Spongiibacteraceae bacterium | reverse complement strand
CCAGTCGTCACATTAGCTGCGTGTAACTTGACTTGGACAACCGGCTGTTTAGGATAGCACCCCTGTAACCTGCTCTTTTTCCAATAAAAACAATAACGTCATCTCAATCCTCAAGGAATCCTTATGTCCATTTACGAAGCCATCGAATCACAGGATGACTCACACCGCGTGCTCCAATTGCGCAGCCCTATCGATCTAAAACCTACCGGCACCCTCGTTTGTGCCAATCGGGAAGAAGTCGAAGCGGCTGTTGCCAGGGCGCGCAAAGCCCAGCCCGCCTGGGCCGCACTGAGTTTTGAGCAAAGAGCAAGCTACATGCAGCGGATGTTGCAGGTGGTACTGGATAAGCAGGATGAGCTGGTTGAAACGGTGGTCAATGAAACCGGGAAAGCCCGGGGTGATGCCTATAATATGGAGGTTTTTGCAACCTGTGACTCACTGCATTACTACTCAAAAAACAGTGCAAAAATGCTCAAAACCAGCCGCAAAAAAATTCACGGTATACTCGGCATCGTTAAACAATTAACCATCTTTTATAAGCCCCGCGGTGTCGCTGGTATTATTGTGCCCTGGAATGGCCCCTTTATTCTTGGCCTCAACCCCGCCGTACAAGCCTTAATGGCTGGCAATACCGTTGTCCTTAAAGGCTCCGAGGTCACGCCCTACTCCACCAAACTGATCGAGACTTTCTTTGCCGAAGCCGGCCTGCCCGATGGGGTAGTACAGGTATTGATGGGCGATGGCCAGACCGGTGCCGACTTATGCACCGCCGGCGTCGATAAAATCGCTTTCACCGGCAGTGTTGCCACCGGCCGTAAAGTAGCGGCCAGTTGTGGTGAACAACTGATTCCCTGCACCCTCGAACTCGGCGGTAACGATGCGATGATCGTCTGTGAAGATGCCGACCTGGATCGTGCAGCAGCGGGCGCACTGATAGGCTCCTGTATGAATAGCGGCCACTATTGCTGCGGCACCGAGCGTATTTATGTGGAAGAAAAAGTCTACAACGAATTTATCAGCAAGGTGACCAGCCTCACTAAAGCACTGAAACAAGGACCACAACACGGCATGGAAGAAGATGTCGGCGCGGTGTTCTGGGATAGGCAAATGACCATCATTGAAGATCATGTTGCTGATGCCATTAGCAATGGTGCCAGGGCATTGGTTGGCGGCAAGCGCAATCAACAACTGCAAGGTCTGTATTTTGAACCCACTGTGCTGGTGGACGTAAAGCATGAAATGAAAATCATGCAGGAAGAAACTTTTGGCCCTGTTCTCTGCCTGCAAAAAGTAAAGAACTACGAAGAAGCGATTACATTGGCCAATGATTCACCCTACGGACTCAATGGCAATGTCTGGACTAAAAACAACAGCAAGGGGATTGATATTGCCACGCGTATTGAAACCGGTGCCGTCTGTATTAACGACATTGCCGTCACTTACGGCACACCGGAAGCACCCTTTGGTGGCGTTAAAAACAGTGGTGTTGGTCAGGTTAACGGCGAAGCGGGGTTAAAAGGTTATTGCCATGCAATGCCGATTGTCATCGATCGCTTTGGCGGTAAAAATTTACCCGGTGCCTATCCCCACACCGCAGCGAAAATCAATAGCACCAAAAAGCTGATGAATTTTCTCTGGAAAAACCCCATCGGTCGCTGGTTTTCTGCCTGATCAGCGCGCCACTAAGCCGCTAAACTTTTCGACACCAGTTCGTAAACATCTTTCGATAAATCGGCCACAGATAAAATTTTCTCCAGCTCTGCCTTCATCATCTGCTGGCTGGCCTCGGGGTATTTTTTCCACTTGGTCAATGGCACCACCAGCCTGGCCGCAATCTGCGGATTAAGCCTATTCAAGGTAATAATCTGCTCGGAAAGAAACGCGTAACCCGCGCCATCACGTTGATGAAAATTTATCGCATTCTGGCCGCAGAAAGTACCAATTAATGCCCGCACTTTATTCGGGTTTTTTATATCGAAAGCCGGATCTTTGATCAGGGATTTAACATGATCGAGGGTTCCAGGAATCGCACAATTTGCCTGCACCATCAGCCATTGATTAAGTACCAGCGCCTCGCCATGCCACTTCTGGAAAAAATTCTCAAGTGCCAAACCTTTTTCCGTGCCGAAGGAGCTGTTAATCAAGCTAACAAAGGCCGCCATCACATCGGTCATATTATCGGCCTGATTAAACTGCGCTACACAGAGCTCGCGAGCGTTTTCCGTTTCCAATAACATCAGGTAAGCCAGTGCAGCATTCTTTAAACTGCGCTGGGCAACCTGCCCGGCACTGGCTTGATAAGGGGCGCTGGACTGATTGGCCCGGTACACGGCAATAAACTCCTGCTGCAGTGCTTTGGCAATGCTTATACGCGCTGCCGTTCTGGCAGCATAAATCGCATGGACATCGGCAACGTCTGCAATTTCTGCCAGATAGGCCTCTGATGGTAGTGTTAACATTAACGCTACCATTGCCTTATCCAGGGACAGATCATTTAACAGCGTGCGATAAGCATCAATCAGACGGCGATCAAGCTCCATCGCCTGCCCCTGCTGACAGGCAACTATCATCTCCTGCAATATCTGCACACCCAGTTGTTGCGCTGCATCCCAGCGACAAAAACCGTCCGAATCATGACTCATAATAAACATCAGTTCATCGCGAGTATAATCACAACGCAACCTCACCGGCGCAGAAAAACCCCGCAATAAACTCGGCACGGGTTTTTCCGTAATATTCTCAAAAACAAATTGCTGCTCCTCCTGCTTAACATTCAATACCATTTCGGTATTGTCTGCGGTATCAAAATCAGCCGGCGTGCCAGCCAACTGCAACGGTAAACTACCCGCATCACCCAACAATGAAATAGCCAGGGGGATATGAAACGCTTCTTTTTGTTGCTGCCCGGGCGTTGCGGGGCAACGTTGCTTGACCCCCAAGGTATAGGTCTGGGCCTGCTCATCGTAACAACCATTAACCTCAATCTGCGGCGTACCCGCCTGTGAATACCAGCGTCGAAACTGTTGAAGATCAACACCGGAGGCATCTTCCATCGCCTTGACGAAATCTTCACAGGTCACTGCCTGGCCATCGTGCCGCTCAAAATACAAGTCTGAACCCTTCCGGAAAGCCTCGGCACCTAGCAAGCGGTGGATCATCCTGACCACCTCCGCCCCTTTTTCATAAATCGTCACGGTATAAAAATTGGCTATCTCCATGTATGAGTCCGGTCGCACAGAATGCGCCATGGGGCCGGCATCTTCAGAAAACTGCACTGTTCGTAAAAAAGAAACTTCTTCAACACGGTTCACTGTGGCTGAGCCCATATCCGCCGAAAATTCAGCATCGCGAAATACAGTAAAGCCTTCTTTCAGGCTTAATTGAAACCAATCGCGGCAGGTAACCCGGTTGCCGCTCCAGTTGTGAAAATACTCATGGGCCACTACCGCCTCTACGCGTTGAAAGCCGGCGTCAGAGGTCGTTTCAGGGGTTGCCAGCACGCAGGATGTATTGAAAATATTAAGACTTTTATTCTCCATTGCGCCCATATTAAAATCATCTACCGCAACAATATTAAAAATATCGAGATCGTACTCACGACCATAGACTTGCTCATCCCATTTCATTGCATTCACCAGCGAACGCATGGCGTGATCACATTTATCAATGTCTTTTTCTTCAACAAAAATTCTCAAGGACACATCCCTGCCCGAGAAAGTGGTGAAGTGCTCTTCGATAAATTCCAGCTTACCCGCCACCAGGGCAAACAAGTAGGCAGGTTTTCTGAACGGGTCATCCCAGCGAACCCAGTGAGTACCGTCGTCGTTTTCGCCAGACTGCATCTCATTGCCATTGGACAATAGCACCGGGTAGCGTGATTTGTCGGCCACCAGGGTGGTGGTGAATACCGACATCACATCGGGCCGGTCGAGATAATAGGTTATTTTACGAAACCCCTCTGCCTCACACTGGGTACAGAACATGCTTCCCGATTGATAAAGCCCTTCCAGCGAGGTGTTTTGCTGCGGTTTAATTTCAGTAATACATTCAAGTTGAAAGCTGTCTGGAACCTGTTTTATGGTCAATCCGTCACTGGATAATTGATAATCTTCCGCCGACAACGCCTGCTCATCCAACTTGAGTTGCTTTAGCACTAACTCTTTTCCATCAAGTACCAAAGGGCCATTGTTCAGCAATGATGCTGGATTGCGCCGCAGTGACAACGATGAACGAACGACTGTTTTCTCTTCACTCAGGGTAAAGTGTAATTCTGTCTTATCAATGAGGAATTCAGGGGCCTGGTAATCTTTTAAAAAAATTGTTCCAACTTGAGCATCGCGCATGTTAAATCTCTTCCTAATCGGCAGTAAATTCAATGTGGTAGGCGGAAAACTTCCTGATATTGATGACCCCGGTATCCAGTATTAAATACTGCCCTTTGATTCCCATCAGGGTTCCCTCCACCACGGCTTGTTTGTCAAAATTGAATGAGGTGATCTTAACCGGGTATTCCAGCACCGGGTACTCGATAGATACCGCGTCAGCGTTCGGGATCGACTGAATCGCCTGCACACCGTATTGATTTTGTAACTGAGTAATTTCACCCTCACAAAGCGATAACAATTTATCGCGCTCTGCCTCTAAGGCGACAACATCCACCTCACCTTTCAACATCGCTCGCCAATTGGTCCTGTCGGCAACATGTTGTTTATAAACCATTTCAACCAGGCCCGACTGCAGGCGATTACTCACCCTGAAAATTGGCAGTGCCTGGATAGCGCCCTGATCCATCCAGCGCGTGGGGACTTGGGTGCCGCGGGTAATTCCGACCTTAATACCAGAGGAGTTAGCCAGGTAAACAAAGTGGTCTTGCATGCAGTGTTCATCACCCCATTCAGGCTCACGGCAACTGCCTTCGAAATAATGACATTTCTCCGGACTGACGATACAGCTGTCACACTGCGCCAGACGTTTGAAACAGGGGTAACAGTAGCCCTGACTAAAGCTTTTATTCGACTTTCGATCGCAGTGTATACAGTTGATTAAACCACTATAGGCAAGCCTGATAGTTTTACCTAACAAAGGATTCAGCGGAATCAATTGATCGCCGATGGGCAACGTATACTCGACTGGCTTGAGCAGCGAGACATGCATTTTTCTTAAGTGCCCGCTGGCATTAATTTGAGCCAATTAACTTCTCCTCACTCGATTTAATCATCCGACCACTTCAAGGTCGTTTCAACATCAGTTACATCACCCTTGTCATCGCAAACCTCACCTTGTGCCTTACTGCCACGATCGATAAAGCCAACACGCTGTTCTTCGCTAAGGAATTTATTGTCATAACTGATCACAGCTTCCATACACAATGCTTTTTGCTCTGCCGTTAATGGCTTACCATCCGGCCACTTACCAATTTCAACAGCCCGCTTAAACGACTGGTGGATATCTGGTGTTATATTTTCAATCATTTTTTCAAAATTCATTTGTCACCTTGTGAAAATTTACTGCGCGGAGTCACGACCAATCAAGGCGGCACCAAAGCCTATAATCAAACCCATAATCAGGCCGCCAAGATGGGCGACATTAGCGACTTTACCCGCCCCCAGCAAACTGGTAAAACCGGCAAAACCCAAAAACATCATCGCAATAGAAAAGTAAAAAATTACATTGGGAATCTGCAAGGACTGCTGCGGACGCATCAAATTCCATATCCAGGCATAGCCCAGCAAACCATATACCACTCCCGACATACCACCAAAAATAGCCACCTCTGCATACATCGCCTGCATCACATTGGAACCCATGCCAATCAACATGGAAATACCGAACATGCGCAGGCTGCCCTGTAGTAATTCGATCTGTCTGCCGGCAAACCACAACAGGGCCATATTAAAGGCAATATGCATTAAGCCAAAGTGTAAAAAAACCGGGGTTATTAATCGCCAGTATTGTGTTTTTGGCATGCTGAAAATAACGTGAGCACCGACTCGATCAAAATCGAAAAAGGTCAACTGCCTGACCATACTAAAGTCGCGGTCAAAATACACCAGCACAAAGCCGAGAACACTCAAGGCAATAAAACTGAGCGTTACCGGGCACAACCGGGACGCCTTGAACAGGGAAAAGCCCAACTGCGCCTGAAGCGGTATTTGAATTTCCGGCAACGCGAGCTCCCCCCGCTGTAGGGCCTCATAGGCCTCACGCACCTGCAGCGCAAGGTCATTATTACCCACCAACAGAAACTGCCGGTCACTCTGCTCAAGAATCCTGTGGCTTACACCCTGCTGCCAAAGATAGCGACTGAAATCAGCCAGGCTTTCATTGACACTTGTCTCTACTACTATGATTTCTGCCATCACACCTTATCTATTGATTTCCATCTACCCAAACAAACTTGTCGTTGGACAAAACAGTTTCGTCATCCAGACGATAGGCCACCATACGCCCACCTTTAACCGCACTATAATCCAGGCAAGCAATATTACTGGTCAGCGCAGAGGGCACGCCACTTAACCAATAATGGCCAATAAACAATAATGGCTGCTGGAGATCATAGTGCGGTAAATAATTTCGCTCAGCCTCGCTCAACTCCCGCGCCGCCAGTGTGCTCTCCAAAAGGTCCGGTTGAAATTCTACGTCATGGTAGCTGACCGGTTTATCCACCCAGTACTTAACCCGAAACGTACGGCGTGAAAAACCCTCACTGCCGGTAATCGAAATATCGTCAGGCAATAACAGGCTGGCACCACGGGTAATTCGATTCATAAACCGACCGGCGAAGGAGCGGTGGTCTTCTGATTCAAGCAAAAACGCCTTGTCCAGGGTGACTCGCTGATAGCGTTTCATATATTCATCTATCAATGCCTGGTCCCAGCACGCATGAACCACTCGACACTGTTCTAACTCCAGGAACAGCGGCAGTGTATAGAGCCACTCCAATAATTCTGACCACTCAGCAGGATAGTCTGCATACTGCTCGAGCGTCTCTTGAATCACTTTTGTATGTCGTGGGTTATGACTGCGAAGATACTCGCCATTGGCGTTTTTCTGGCTGTAACCCAACGCGTTGTATTCATGGTTACCCATGATCATCTGCGCATGACCAGCATCAACCATGGCCTTAACCAGAGCCATGGCCTCCCTGATTTTTGGCCCTCGGTCGAGGATATCCCCAACAAAGATTACCTGGCGTGGCTTGCCGGAATCCTGGTATTGATAGCAAATGGGGCCTTTGACATAGCCCAGTTTCGCCAGCAAGCGCTCAAGACTATCCGCGCAACCATGCACGTCACCAATAATATCGTAGCCCATGAAGGTTTCAGGCACGCGTAAATACCTGGTCAATCACCGAGTCTGGTACTCCAACCAAGCTTGCCGCGACAACTGGCATAAAAACTGTGTTCCAGTGGATGAATCAAATTTAACTGATGCGGTTTTTTACGAATATAGACTTCATCGCCAGGTAAGGCGGTCAAATTAACCTGGCCATCACAGGTTACCGGGGGGTGAATACGATTATCATCGCGGATGACTATCTTGATCTCACTGTTACCGTCAACCACCAGCGGCCGGCTACTGAGGGTATGGGGGAACATGGGCACCAAAACAATGGCATCCAGGCCAGGATGCATAATCGGGCCGCCGCCTGAGAGTGAATACGCTGTAGAGCCCGTCGGCGTTGATATAATCAAGCCATCTGAACGCTGGTGATAAACAAACTCGTCGTTGATGAAAAGATCAAACTCTATCATTCGGGCTGATGTACCGGAGTTAACCACCACATCGTTCAAGGCATCCGCCTTACCAATAGGCTCACCCTTACGTCGCACCATGACATCCAGTAAAAAACGCTTCTCCCTGGTATAGTTACCGTCGAGCACTGCCCCAACTTTTTCCACTAATTCATCGGGAAGGATGTCGGTAAGAAATCCCAATCGACCCCGATTCACGCCCAATACCGCCACATCGTGCCGCGCTAATATTCGCGCTGCACCCAACAAACTGCCATCGCCGCCGACAACAATAATCAGGTCACAAATCTCACCGATGTTTTTGCGCGAGCAAACCTGTAAATTATGCTCGCCAATAACCGCAGCAATCTGCTCACCTAAAATAACCGTGAAATTTCGCGACAGCAGCATTTCAATCAACACTTGCAGTGATTCGGAAACACCTTCACCATCACGACCAATAATGCCAATATTACGAAAATTATCCATACCTTCTCATCAGTATTTTTGCTTATGCGCTAGTATACTCCAGAACTATCGGAACGACGTGATTAAAAATGCTTAAATTAGCCCATTACCATACTCAGGAAGTTCGGGATTTAGCCTATAGCTGCTTCGGCCCCAGTCTCGCCATCGACAGCCCTTCCCGCCAGTCCATAGAGCCCTGCCACTTACAACTGAACCAGCACAGACTGGCCTGGCTGGAGCAGCTTGATACTAACCCTGCGCCGTTACTGGAAAAAATCACTTCACTGCACAGCAGGCGATTAGGACTGTATTTTGAGGCACTCTGGCAATTTTTTATTGATCAGGACCCTGTACTTGAACTGCTCGCCGCCAACCTCCCGGTAACAAATCAGGAAAGAACCCTGGGCGAGTTCGACATAATTTATTACTGCAATGAGCGTCGGAATGTCTATCATCTTGAGCTGGCGGTTAAATTTTATCTGGGACTGGCCAATGTTGATAACAGTCTGCCATCACACTGGTGGGGGCCTAACTGCAAGGATCGTTTGGATCGTAAGCTGCACCGGCTTTTCCATCACCAGTGTCCACTTTCATCCAGCATTGAAGGTATCAACACGCTCAGGCAACTAGACTGTAAACAACCACTACAGGAATTTGCATTAAAAGGTATGCTTTTTTACCCTGCCAGCAGTGACAGAAAACCGCGGGGGGTTTCCAGCAGCCACCAACGCGGCCGCTGGTTATCACTGGAGAATATCAGCGCCTGCCGCACTGAAGATCACTGGAAAATACTTCAACGCTGCCACTGGCTCAGCCCCTACCTGCAAACAAGCAGCCTGCCCACACTGAACCAACAACAATTAATCGAACAACTTGAAGCCTATTTTCAAGGGCAAGAACGACCATTAATGATTTGCAGTCTGGATAGCGATGGTGCAGTATTTTATGAAAAGGAACGCTATTTCATCACCCCTGACGACTGGCCGCCCAAGAACACTATTGGCGACTAAGCTGCACCGGTCAAACTGTTCTCACCATCGACAAAGCAAAATTTTTGCTGCTGCGCCACGTTACCCCCGAGTATTCCCCCCTCTAACATACGGGCGTTAAAACCATCTTCACCCAGCAGTGTCGCGGCAACCATACTCCTTCTACCGGTATCACAATAGAGGATACAGGGCTTACTCTGGTCAAGCATACGTGATTTAAGTTTGAGCAAATCCAGCGGCATATTTACCGCTCCGGGGTAGTGCCCCTGATCGAATTCATCCTCTGTTCTTACATCAATCAGCATCGCGCCGTCGTGCTCATTACTGGAAAATTGGATAGCGCTTATCGATGCCGCCGTGGGGTGTTTTAATAATCGATAAAAATCACGCTTATGTAACTTCATCAATACACCGCTGGTTTTCATCGTGATGGTTGCATTGCGCGGCGCATCATATACCAGCGCATCCTCGCCAAAACACTTACCGGGACCTAGTTCATTGACTATTTTGGCAGGGTATTTATCATCAACAGCCTGCTGTACCGAGACCAGTCCCTCTTTGATAAAGTAACAGGCGTCGGCCATTTCTCCCTGCCTGATGATGGTTTCACCCGCAGCATAATAAACCGCTTCAAAACGTTTAATCACTTCCCTGATATTCATCGGTGATACCTTATAAAAGAAATCAGATTTCAATAAAGTCATCATCCATTGAGCATCTTCATCAAGATCTCTTTGCTCGCTAATCGCCAACATAATATAGGTTGATGCCTGATCCCAGGCGAGCATTTCATCCAGGCGATCTGTGTCAAAACGAATAATCAGGCAGTCGCTAACCGCGGAGAATTTATGCTTTCTTGGTTGACACTGAAGCACAGGAAACTGGCAGACGGGGTTATCCGCATTCAATATTTTATTATCACCATGTTCATCCTGAATCAGTGCCTGGCCACTGAGAAGATAAACTTTTTTACCGTCACTGTCCCCAATTGAAAAAATCTCATGCCCGGAACAAACAATTTCCATTGAGCTGTCTCTTAACAAGGTATTGAGGTGATCTTCTGTTAAAGCATTAACAGGCACCAGTGTTTGCAATAGACTTTGCTCAATATTTAAAACATTACTCATTTTTATTCCTTAACTGACATTAGCAGCTAGATTCTGAAATCTGGTGATTTTTTCCCGCATTCCTCTTTCTCCCTGAAGCCCGCCGGTGTGAATAGCAATTACCCTTGTTCCCTCGGGGATCGCCTGGTGATGAATAAGATCAAACAAACCCATAAATAGCTTGCCGGTATAGATATGATCAAGGGCTATGTTATAAGCGCGGCCAAAATTGCTGACAAAATCGACTAACCTGGCATTGAGTTTAGCGTAGCCACCACAATGATAAGCACGCTCGAGGCGCCATGAAGCCGATCGCGCATCGCCCTTTATCGCCTTTATATAAGCCGCAATATCAGTTTCAAGAAAGTCAGCACCTTTTAATACAGGGAAACCCAGCACTGTTTTATCCTCGGGAGCTGCGGCGACAACGCCCGCCATTGTCGCCCCCGTACCACAGGCTAAAGCAAGGTAATCGTAGCGAGTATTAATATGATGGCTAATATGTTCAATGATTTCGCCACAGCCGCTAATTCCCTGCACATTACTACCACCCTCAGGAATAACCAGACTCCTGCCAAACTGATTTTCAAGCTGCTGATGGAAATTGGCTTGCTGTCTTTTTTTATATTGTTCCCGGGAAACAAAGACTAATCGCATCCCGGCGGCCTGCGCATCAGCCAGGGTCAGATTTAAGCTGCCAGCTCGCTCACCACGGATCACGCCTATTGTCGCCAGGCCATGCAACTGCCCGGCAATGGCCAGGGCATGAATATGATTTGAATAGGCACCGCCAAAGCTGATTAACTGCCCTATCCCCTGTTGCTTGGCATAGGCAATATTGTGTTTTAATTTGAAAAATTTATTGCCTGACAACTTTGGGCAGAAGGTATCCAGGCGTAAAACCTGCACACTAACTCCCCTGGCTACCACACCCAGTGAATCAAGCGTCGCAAACGCGGAGGAAGTAAAGGAATTATTGCCCGGCATAGCGTCAAGCCTTTGCCCTGGATTGCATCATGCTGATGATGGCATCGTTCAGTGAACCATGGGTAGAACAGCGATCACTTTTGTTGGGAATAAATTGCGTAGGCTTGCTTACTTTATCCACCGGTTGACCACAGACATCAGCACCGGCGATGATATGGTTACACACCGGCAATTCGCAATGCGCCAACCAATGGTTATATAACGCTGTGTCAACACCGTAAATCCTGGCTCTATAACCCGTTGGGGAATCCATGTATTCCGCCATATCAGCCGCCGCGATACTGAGCGGCTCATCACCCTGCTGGTAAACAATAAAATTAACGCCCTTCGCGGCCATCTTTTCGATTAAATTATCGCCGCTCTCTGCCTGCAATGATAACTTTTCATCTCTTAGCTTACCCAGCTCCTCTCGCAGCGTACTTATTTGTTCTTCTCGGTAGAATATTTCTACCTCGCGCATTTCCACCCTTTCTTTCAATTCGGTAACAGCCGTTTCGACACTGGCCTTTAGCTCCATTTCAAACTTTTGTTCGAGCTCCACCAACTGCCGGGCATTGATATTTTTATCCTTACCCAGTGTATGCTGAAATTCCTCCCTGCCCTGGTGTAATTGCTTCGCCTGTGTATCCAGCGTTTGTTTCAAGGTAATATTTTTTTGCTTTTCTTCAGAAAATAATTGTTTTGCCGCCACCAGCGTTTCATTCAAGCTGTTATTTTCTTCGCGGTATTGCTGGTGAATTTTTTCGATATGCTCCTGCGTGTCTGACTTTAATGAAGCGAGCTTCAATTTGTATTCCTGCGCGAAATCCTCTGAACGCTGTTTTAATTCTTGCTTGAAGCTTTTTGCCAGACGCTGCTTAACATCATCGCCAAGGGGCATGTCCCCGAAATTTTCCCGCTCATTACTTTGTCGCTTTTTTGTCTTATCAATGGCAAGCCCCGGCAGGGCGAGTCGGTTTTTATTCACCGCCGCTTTGATTTTTTTGAAAATCAGCTGTTCAGAATCGGGATTCCACAATTCCCGTTGATGCCACTCTACTGAGCACTGACTTTTACAGGATAAACGGATGTTACCGGCACCCAGATTAGGGCCTGCCTCTGCATTATCCGCCAGGTGCTCCAGTGGGATATTCCAGCTTTTATCTACATTGCCCTGTTCATCAAAGGCAATGGTAAAAAATACTGCTGCCGTCACCTGCAAGGTGTCATTAATACTCAAATAGACCGCTTTGGCCTTCTTGCCTCTAAAATCAGGCATACCGACAACTTGATCCAGTACGGCTTCAAATTCCGGGTATAGCATTTCTTTAATCAGCCGTGTTTCATCGAAAAACAGCACCGCACAATTAGCTGGTTCTATCCTTGTCATTGCTTCATCCTGCCTTATTCTGCTCCAGTTATCATTATCACTGTGAAATAGCGCCACTTTTTAATGATAAATATCCTTAAGTTATAGTGGCTTAGCCTTATTACTTCAAGTGTATGCTAAAACTCGGTTTTTGATGTGACCTGTTTGGCACTAGCAATAGTCTGCGCTGCCAGCTACTGCTCATTTTTTGACGAATTAACCGCTTTTTCCTTGATCATAATCTCCAGCGCCAGGCCCACCAGGTTATCGGTATAACCAATCAGGCGGTTAAATTCTTCATCGGTTATCTGTCGCAATACATCGTGCTGGCGATAAATATTGATGAAGCGTCGCTCGCGCTCATAATGCTTCGGCAATCCGGCTAAGCCCCACTGCTCCAGTGATTCGCCTAATTTTGGATTATAGGTACGAAAAAATTTGATGATAAAGGGGATGGGGTCGTGCCTGGCGGTCAGGGAGGCTACCCTGAACATCATTTCCAGCGACAGGGTTTGCTTACCCTGTTCAACGTCTTCCAGCAGCGATGAGTCCTTCAGACCCAGCGCCACCGACAGTTCATCCACGGTCAGGCCAGCAACCTCCCGGGCATCTTTCAGGAAATGGCCCGCATCCGCCATCGCTTGCAGGCGCTCAGGATCAACCGCTTTCAGGTAGGTTTCCTTGAGCCAGCCCCCACCCTCCAGCGCGGCTACCGTGGTCACCGTTTTCGCCAATTCAACCGCAGAGCCGGTCATAAAACTTGTCAGCTGGCCAAGCTGCTCCATCAGTGAAGGGCTATCTTCTTCGGGCGACGGCTGGTCACTGTCAGCGGCGGCCTCGGCTGCAGCTTTCGCTGTTTTTTTGGTCCTGCCAGCAGATCGCTTGGCGGTTTTTTTACTGGAGTCGGTCATCGTCATACCCCGTTTCAAATATTATCAACCAATATAGGTGTTATTGCGGGGGATGCATAGCGTCGTGCGTAGGCATAACACACTTCTTTAGCGTATCATTATCGGGAAAATAATTATTGTTCGCTGCCGGAGCAATCACTCATGCCGGAAATTTCAGCCGAGATCGAGCAAAATGCGGCTCTACTCGAGATCATAGATAGCCATAAAGCACTGGAAGGCGCCCTGCTACCCATTCTCCATGCCATCCAGCAGCGTTTTACTTACATTCCCGACACGGCTATTCCTCTCATTGCCCAGCAGCTTAATCTCAGCCGCGCTGAGGTTCACAGTGTCACCCGCTTTTATTCTTTTTTTAGAAGCACAGCCCCGGGCAAACACACACTTCAACTCTGCCGCGCCGAAGCCTGCCAGGCCCGCGGCAGTCGCGCCCTGGAACAGGCTATTCAGCAGCGCCTCGGTATCGGTTTTCACCAGACCACTGCCGATCGAGCAATAAGCCTTGAACCCGTTTACTGCCTGGGTAACTGTGCTGCCTCACCGTCAATACGGATTGGCGATACCGTCTATGGCGGCATGACCATAGAGCGATTCGAGCGCTTACTCAGTACCTTGGCAATCCCTGTTGTTGAGGCTCAATCATGAGTGACACTGAGCAGCAATCGTGCCCCCGAAAAATTTTCCTGTCCCGGGATACCACCTCCCTGGCCCTGGGTGCAGAGCAGGTTGCCGACCGTATTCGCGCCAGTGAAAAACACCGCGGCGAGGACATTGAAATAGTGCGCACCGGGTCAAGAGGACTGTTCTGGCTGGAACCCATGATTGAAGTGGACACAGCAGCGGGAAGAGTCGCCTACGGCCCACTACCCATTGATCAGCTGGATGAAACCATCGAAAGTCTGCTTGATGCCGACTGTTTAGCGGGTGATAAGCGTCACCCATTGTGCCTCGGCCTCACCGAAGCCATTCCCTATTTGGCAAAACAACAGCGTTTCAGTTTCTCTCGCGTGGGCGTAATCGACCCGTTATCCCTGGCCGATTACCAGCAGCACGGCGGCCTTGCCGGCTTACACCTGGCATTGACCATGAGCGCAGGAGATATCCTCGCCGTGGTAAGCGACTCCGGTCTGCGTGGCCGTGGTGGCGCCGCCTTTCCCACCGGTATCAAATGGCAAACCGTGCACGATGTCGATAGCGAACAAAAGTATATTGTCTGTAACGCCGATGAAGGTGATTCCGGCAGCTTCGCCGATCGCATGCTAATGGAGGGTGATCCGTTCAGCTTAATCGAAGGCATGATCATTGCCGGCATCGCTGTGGGCGCGCAGCAAGGTTATATTTATTTACGTGAAGAATATCCCAACGCCCACAGTATTCTCAAGCAGGCCATCGCCAGCGCCGAAGCACAGCAACTACTGGGCAATAATATTCTCGGCTCCAGCAAACACTTCCAGTTAGAGCTCAGGCTGGCTGCCGGCGCTTATATTTGCGGTGAAGAAACCGCCCTGCTCGAAAGCCTCGAAGGCAAGCGCGGCATGGTGCGCGCCAAACCTCCCCTGCCCGCCATCAGCGGTTTATTCGGTAAACCGACTGTGGTCAACAATGTCCTTACCCTCGCGGCCATAGCCGGCATTCTGACTCGTGGTGCAGCGTACTACCGCGACTATGGTATAGGCCGGTCTCGCGGCACCCTGCCCTTTCAACTGTCTGGCAACATCAAATACCCGGGGCTGATTGAATTGGCCTTTGGTCCATCACTGCGCACCCTGCTCGAAGACTTTGGCGGCGGCACTTATTCGGGCCGACCGATGCGCTCGGTTCAGGTAGGCGGGCCACTGGGTGCCTATCTGCCGGCGGCGCAATGGGATATCGCGCTCGATTACGAAGCCTTTAGCCAACATAATGCAGTATTGGGGCATGGCGGTATCGTTGTCTTTGACGACAGCGTCGACATGGCCGAGCAAGCACGCTTCTCCATGGAATTTTGCCGCATTGAGTCCTGCGGTAAATGCACGCCCTGCCGTATCGGTTCCACCCGCGGTGTCGAACTGATTGATAAAATTTGTACTGATGGCTGTAGCGCTAACAACATGAATTTACTGGAAGACCTTTGCGACACCATGACCCACGGCTCGCTCTGTGCGATGGGCGGCATGACGCCCATTCCGGTACAAAGCGCATTGCAGCACTTTGCCGAAGACTTTTCCAAGCAGGGTGAGCAAGATGATTAAGCACTGGGATCCCAGCGCCATTGATTATGAGACGGATTATGGCACCCCGGCGCCGCAGCCTGAATATTCCCCGGAATATGCCGAACTGCCAGAGGTGAGTTTATTCATTGATGGCAATAGTCTCAAGGTACCCGCCGGTAGCTCGGTAATGCGAGCCGCCGCCCTGGCTGGCATCAGTATTCCCAAACTCTGTGCCAGCGATAACTTGCAAGCCTTTGGCTCCTGCCGTCTCTGCCTGGTAGAAATTGAGGGCCGCAAGGGCTACCCCGCCTCCTGTACCACGCCGGTGGAAAACGGTATGCGCATACTCACCGAAAGCGGAAAACTGGCGGCACTGCGACGCAATGTCATGGAGCTTTATATTTCCGATCACCCGCTGGATTGCCTGACTTGTCCCAGCAACGGTGATTGTGAATTACAGGACATGGCCACTGCGGTCGATCTCACGGAAGTGCGTTATGGCTACGATGGAAAAAATCATTTACAGGCCGAGCAGGATCGCTCCAACCCTTATTTCACTTTTGACCCGAGCAAATGCATTGTCTGTTCTCGCTGTGTCCGTGCCTGCGAGGAAGTCCAGGGGACGTTTGCACTGGGTATTGATGGCCGGGGGTTTGACTCTAAAATTGTCGCCGGGCAAAAACAGTCCTTTATGGCATCGGATTGCGTCTCCTGTGGTGCCTGTGTGCAGACCTGCCCCACGGCCGCGCTAATTGACAACGCGATTATTGAACACGGACAGCCGCAACGCAGTGTCGTTACCACCTGCGCCTACTGTGGTGTGGGCTGTGCTTTTAAAGCCGAAATGAAAGGCAATCAACTGCTGCGCATGACCCCTTATAAGGGCGGGCCAGCCAACCGTGGTCACTCCTGTGTTAAAGGCCGTTTTGCCCTTGGCTATGCTAGCCATC
This sequence comes from Spongiibacteraceae bacterium, assembly GCA_030621845.1. GTDB lineage: Bacteria > Pseudomonadota > Gammaproteobacteria > Pseudomonadales > Dasaniaceae > JAUXHA01. The sequence goes on along the minus strand of JAUXHA010000047.1, from coordinate 4,307 downwards.
CCGACCGGGTCACGGAGCCGATGATTCGCGATAATATTAACCAGGCCTGGCGCACTGTCAGCTGGGACGAGGCAGTGAATTTCGCCGCCGATCGACTGCGCACTATCCAGCAACAGCATGGTCGTCGCAGTATCGGTGGCATTACTTCTTCCCGCTGTAGCAATGAGGAAACTTATCTGGTACAAAAAATGGTGCGCGCCGCCTTTGGTAATAATAATGTCGACACCTGCGCCCGGGTTTGTCACTCGCCCACCGGTTATGGCCTAAAACAAACCCTGGGGGAATCCGCTGGCACCCAGGACTTTGACTCGGTAGAAAAAGCCGACGTCATTGTGGTGATTGGTGCCAACCCCACCGACGGTCACCCGGTGTTTGCTTCACGCCTGCGCAAGCGTTTACGCGAAGGCGCGCAATTGATTGTCGCCGACCCGCGACAAATCGATTTACTCAACAGCGTGCATGTGGCATCGACCCTGCACCTGCCATTACGACCCGGCACCAATGTGGCATTCATCAACGCCATCGCCCATGTGATTATTAGCGAAGGGCTTGAGGACGATGCGTTTATTGCCCAGCGCTGTGAAACAGACGCTTACCGTGAATGGAAAAGTTTTATCAGCGATGCGAAACACTCACCGCAAGCCAGCGCCGCCATCACCGGTATTAATGCCGATGATCTTCGCCAGGCAGCTCGCCGCTATGCCAACGCCGGCAATGGCGCAATTTATTATGGCCTCGGTGTCACCGAGCACAGTCAGGGTTCAACCATGGTCATGGGCATTGCCAACCTTGCTATGCTCACCGGCAACATCGGCCGCGCCGGCGTTGGTGTTAATCCCCTGCGCGGACAAAATAATGTCCAGGGATCCTGCGACATGGGTTCCTTCCCCCACGAACTACCCGGTTACCGAGCGATCGGTGATGATAGCGTGCGCGCGCAGTTTGAATCGGTCTGGGGGGTTGAGCTGGATCCAGAACCCGGTTTTCGCATCACCAATATGTTAAACGAGGCGGTAGCCGGTCGCTATAAAGGGCTGTACTGCCAGGGCGAGGATATCGCCCAGTCCGATCCCAACACACAACATGTACAGGCCGCACTGCGCAATCTGGATTGCTTGATTGTGCAGGATATTTTCCTTAATGAAACCGCCAAATTTGCCCATGTATTTCTACCTGGCTCATCGTTCCTGGAAAAAGACGGCACCTTTACCAATGCCGAACGACGCATTTCACCGGTGCGTAAAGTTATCGAGCCACTGGGCGGAAAAGCTGACTGGGAAGCCACCATGGCCTTGTCCAACGCTCTGGGTTACCCGATGAACTACCAGCACCCCGCAGAAATCATGGCTGAAATTGCCAGCCTGACACCGACCTTTGCCGGGGTCAGTTATCAACGCCTGGAGCAACAGGGCTCGATTCAATGGCCATGTAATCAGGATGCCCCCGGCGGTACAGCGGTCATGCATGAAACGGAATTTGTCCGCGGACTGGGTAAGTTCGTGGTTACCGAATACCTGCCCACCAGCGAAAAAGTTACCCGGCGCTTCCCGCTGTTATTAACCACCGGCCGCATCCTCTCGCAGTACAATGTCGGTGCACAAACACGGCGTACGGATAATATGCAGTGGCACCCGCAGGATATACTGGACATCCATCAACACGATGCCGAGGATCGCGGCATTGTCGACGGTGATAAGGTAGAAATTAGCAGTCGCGCCGGTGCCACCGTGTTAACCGCAAGAATTACCGAGCAGCTACAACCGGGCGTCGTCTACACCACCTTCCACCATCCTGAAAGCGGTGCCAATGTTATCACCACCGACAACTCGGACTGGGCGACCAATTGCCCCGAGTACAAAGTGACGGCGGTACAAATCAATAAAGTCACTGAAGAATCAGCGTGGCAACAAGATTTCCAACAATTTTCCAGCAAACAACAGGCGCTGCTTAAGGATAAATTGAGCTCATGAGTTCTCCCCCACCGGGCATTTCCGCCCGCACTGTCAGCGCCTGGCCAAAAGGTGAATCTTATGCCGACTGGGTGGCGGAAGAAGTTCCCGTCGCACTGGTTTATAACGGCATTTCCCACGCTGTGATGATGGCCTCACCTAACGACCTTGAACACTTCGCCCTGGGCTTTAGCTTTACCGAGGGCATTATCCACAGCGCCAATGATATCCAGGGCTGTGAGGTAAAAAACACCGAGCAAGGAATAGTGATTGAGCTGAGCATCAACCAGCGTTGCTTTGCCGCCCTGAAAAAACGCCGCCGGGCAATACGTGGCATAAGCGCCTGTGGTCTTTGTGGCATTGAGTCCCTGCAGATGTTAACGCGTGAAATGCCTGCAATCACCTCGACCATCACCGTTTCCGCACTGGCCATACAACGAGCCGTCGATTCCCTGCAGGCACACCAGCTACTGCAAGGTTTCACCGGCGCAGTTCACGCGGCGGCATTCTGCGACCCACAGGGTAATATTGAGCATGTCGCGGAAGACATTGGACGACATAATGCACTGGACAAGCTAATCGGTGCTTTACTCAGGCAAGTAACAGCGACAGCCGGTTTTATTATTCTCTCCAGCCGCATCAGTTTTGAAATGGTACAAAAGGCAGTGGCCATCAATGTCCCGATTGTTGTTGGTATATCCGCCCCAACCACCCTGGCCATCGATGAAGCCCAAAAGCATCATTTATGCCTTGTTGGCTTTGCCAGAACCGGGCGTCATATTGTTTACTGTGGCAGTGATCGCTTAACAGAAACTTAAGCACCCACTGATACCGGGCGTGATAGACTCAGCGCAGAAAATCATAACAACAAATAAAATGGAGCCTCACCGGCATGACAAAACTGACTTCCTACCAGGGCTTGACCGCGTTGATCACCGGCGCCTCCAGCGGTATCGGCGCTCTCATTGCGCGAAGCATGGCGGCGCGGGGCGCAAAGGTTATTCTGGTGGCCAGAAACATGGATAAGCTGCAACAACTGGCGGAAGAAATTCAGCAACAAGGTGGTGCCGCACTGGTATTAGCCTGTGACGTAAGCGATCGAAGCAATGTCGAAAGCTGTGTGCAAGCCGCGCTGGCCCAATGCGACAGCATTGACATCCTGGTCAATAACGCCGGCTACGGTCACCACCGCCGTTTTCTGGATTGGGATATTGACGATCAGGAACAGATGATGCGAGTCAATTATTTCGGCATGATGTATTTTACCAAGCTGCTGCTACCGTCAATGGTTAAGCGAAAAAAAGGCTGGATTATTTTTATCGCCTCGGTGGCCGGAAAATTAGCCATCGCCGATGAAACGGCTTATGCCGCATCAAAATTTGCTACTGTGGGTTTAGCCGAAGCGCTATCACTGGAAGTGGAAGACGACAATGTGCATGTGCTAACGGTCTGCCCGGGCTCCATCAACACGCCTTTTTTTGATGAGGAGGCACTCGAACGAATGCCCGATGTTGCCAAGCGAACCATGGCCGAACCTGAAAAACTCGTTGAACAAATCATCAAAGCCCTGGCCCGGGGCAAGCGTGAAATAACCTACCCCAAAGGCATCGCCGCCGGTTACATTGTACGCGCGCTGGCGCCCGGTTTTATGCGTAAACAGGTCAAGCGCTTAACCGTAAAGTAAATAAGAAAACAGCTTCAAAAATAAAAACCCTCTTCAGTCACTAGCGCGGGGCATAGCAATGACAACAACACACTACCGGGCTTGTCACCTATGCGAGGCTATCTGCGGCCTGGTGATCAAAGTGCAAGACGAAACCATTGTCTCGATCAGGGGCGATGTTAACGACCCCTTTAGCCAGGGTCATATTTGCCCCAAGGCCGTCGCCCTTAAAGATTTGCACGAAGATCCCGACCGCCTACGCCAACCGATACAACGTATCGCCGTGGACGATGGCCCCGACCAGTGGCAAACCATCAGCTGGGATCAGGCACTGGATACCGTAGTCCAACAACTGGCCAGTACCGTAGCGCAACACGGCAATGATGCCGTGGGTATTTACCTGGGCAACCCCACGGTACATAACTACGGCATGATGACCCATCAGGGACAACTGTTTAAACAACTGCCCACCAAAAACCGCTATTCCGCCACCTCTGTCGACCAACTCCCCCATCATCTGGCGGCACTGTGGTTGTTTGGCCACAAGCTGTTATTTCCTATCCCCGACATAGATCGCAGCAGTTATTTTCTTATGCTGGGCGCTAACCCGCTGGCCTCCAATGGCAGCATTTGGACCGTGCCGGGCGTACGTAAGCGCATTAAAGCCCTACGCAAACGCGGCGGCAAGCTGGTGG
>JAUXHA010000112.1 GCA_030621845.1 Spongiibacteraceae bacterium | reverse complement strand
GCATCGCTCAAACTCCCGAAGACTCGGACCATACCAGTATTCAGGAACGTATCCGCCCCCACTTCAATCTGAAAGAGGCAATCCACCAACAAATAGAGCAGCAAAGCCTGCGCAGGTTTGAGCTGCCATTAAAACCACTCGCTCACTTTGCAGGAGATATTAGCGGAGATCAGCAATCGGGGATTTTGTTGAGCATGGAAGATTACCTGCAACTGGTGGACTACACGGGGAGGATCATCCGCCCCTATAAACGCGGCGCTATTCCAAGTCATTTACCCCCTATCCTGCAGCGGCTAAATCTGGATCAGAAGCAATGGCTGGAAAATACCACGCAATTCGAGCAGTTCTTTTATCGCAGGTTTGGTCGTAAACGACCGGTTCTGGCTAAAACTGGATAACCCTCCTCCCGAAAACCCCTTCCGCTCCAGCCAAATGACGGTTGGTTGTACTGCTGTGTTTGTAATTAAGGAAAACGCTTCCAAACAGCAATAAAAGCCTGGGGAAAAGAAAAATTTCAATCAATGGTCACCGATAAAAAATAATCGCGGCAAAATTACTTATTCCTTTTTAGCGGTGCCTGTCCTTCATTTTGCGTTTTTTTGTGAAGCGAGTTCCGCAGCCGCCAGAAAGCCTTACAAACTTGCTACCGACCGCAAGCTGAACCCCCTGCCAGTGCGAATCAATATATTAGCAGTGCCAGCACTTCGTTACTGCCAACTTACCACCAACAAATCAATGAAAAAACAAACTCACCGAAATATGTCGGTCATGCCACCAGCGCCGGTGGTATTTTCGTTGCACGGCTTCTGCAGTCACCACATTAATATCCATATCAACCATGGCCAGTAGGCGATCCGGGTTGCCATCGCGTATCCATTCGATATTTTGAATCGAGTGGGTATCTCCGAGGAATTCTCGCAGCGCGTCCTCCGACGTGTCGGGAGGCAAGTTACCCACACCGATGATCATTTCCCTACACCCCAATCAGCTTAAGGCAGCTTGTGGTAAGTAATGCCCTATATTGCTGCGCGATGCCATTGCCCTGGCAACACGCTTAATCGCCAACACAAAAGCCGCCGTGCGTAAATCCAATCCGTCCCTGGCGGCCAGGCCAGAAACATCTTTATAAGCCAGCCGCATAACCCGATCCAGCTCACTGTTGACGCGCTCCAACTGCCATTGGAATTGCTGGATATTCTGACTCCACTCAAAATAGCTGACGGTTACACCACCGGCATTGGCGAGGATATCCGGAATCACCGTAACCCCGCGGGAAAACAGATTATCATTCGCTTGCGGGCTGATGGGGCTATTGGCTGCCTCCACCACAATGTCCGCTTGTATCCCCTCAACATTATCTTCTGTAATCGCCCCTTCCATGGCGGCAGGAATTAACACATCGACCTTGTAAGCCAGCAGCGCCTCTCCGCTAATGGCATCGGCATCGGGAAAACCACTGACCACGCCGTGCTCGGCAACCCATTTTAAAACAGCCGGCATATCCAGGCCCTTGTCATTGACAATGGCACCGCTGATATCCGATACAGCCACGATCCGTGCGCCTTGCTGTGCTAATAAACGCGCCGTATTACTGCCCACATTACCAAACCCCTGAATAGCGACAGAGACATCAGCCAGGTTTTGACCCCGTTGTTTGAGACACTCTTCCAGTGCATACATCACCCCGCGCCCGGTCGCCTCATCGCGGCCAAGGGAACCAAACAGATCCAGTGGTTTACCGGTCACCACACCGGGGCTAAATCCATAGTATTTAGAATACTCATCCATAATCCAGCCCATGACCTGACTGTTGGTATTCACATCGGGGGCGGGTATATCAATGGTCGGCCCAATCACTTCCTTGATTAATTGCACAAAAGTAGTGGTAATACGGTGTAATTCTGCGATGCTCAATTTTGACGGATCACAATTAATTCCGCCTTTGGCACCACCAAAGGGTATTTTCGCCACCGCAGTTTTCCAGGTCATTAAACTGGCAAGACCCGAGGCATGGTCTTCATCCATGGAGGGATGAAAACGCAGGCCGCCCTTCATCGGGCCACGCGCCTGACTATGCTGCACCCGATAACCCAAATGGTGATAGAGGCCGCCGCTGTCGCTTTCAGTAATGATTTCAACCCGCACCACGCGATGCGGGGTCAACATCATATTGCGTAACTGCTCGGATAAACCCAGGTGATCTGCCGCCTTGGCGAAAAATAAATTGGTCGATTCTAGCATGTTCATAATCAATTCCTTGGCTGATGCTGTGTCCATTGATACACCGAAATACGGTGTTAATCCTAGAATAATACAGCACAGGGTTTAAATCCATGTTGATAGAGATCAGCACATTCACGGCCAGCTATCAAGCAAACCGCTGACAACAGAATGAAAAATAATTCTGTTACGCTCCGCAGTAAACCACTAGAATTCGCACCCATGCAAGCACTGACACTTCTTACCCTCTATTCTGCCATTATTATTGTGGCCTCACTGCTCGGCGGCTGGTTACCTTCACGGCTGCGGATGACCCATACCCGGCTGCAAGTGATGATGAGTTTTGTCGCCGGGCTAATGCTCGGGGTCGCCATGTACCACCTGCTGCCCCACGCCATTGCCACCATTGGCGGTGAAGCCGGTGTTGAACAAGCTGTCTGGTGGCTGATGATTGGGCTGCTGTTTATGTTTGTGTTACTGCGCGCCTTCCACTTTCATCAACATGAAGCTGAAGAAGAAGATCATCATCACCAACCACTGCACCCCTTAAGCTGGACAGGTATTGCCATTGGCCTCGCCTTGCATACACTCATCGATGGTATTGCGCTGGGCGCAGCCATCCAGGCTGACCTGACCAATGGTGCCAGTATGGGTTTGTTCGGCATCGGCGTATTTTTGGCGATTGTGTTACACAAGCCCCTGGATGCGATGTCAATCGCCACGCTGATGAAAGGCGGCGGCTGGAGCCCCAGGGCAAGGACGGTGGTCAATGTCGTTTTTGCCACCATGTGTCCGTTGGGCGCGGTATTGTTTTTTTGGGGTATTGACCAGACCGGGTACAACCGCGATATCGTGGTGGGTAGTGCACTGGCCTTTTCTGCCGGTGTGTTCCTCTGTATTTCCCTGAGTGATTTACTACCGGAAATTCAATTTCATAGCCATGACAGGGGTAAACTTACCCTGAGCTTATTCCTTGGTATCACCCTGGCTTACGCTATTGGCTTTGTTGAGCCCGAATATAGCCACCACCTTAAGCCATCCACCGACAGCGAAAGCACTCGGGCGACTCTCGATACAACACCATAAAGCTACGCTTTACGACTGGACGTAATATAAAGCCCTACCAGGCGGGCAACCACAAAAGCCAGGTAAAACTGCCCTAAAATTGCCTCCAGTGTGGCCCAGGATCGAGCGACTCGACTGAGGGGTACGATATCGCCAAATCCCAGCGTAGATAAGGTGACATAGCTGAAATACAGTAGTTCAGGCAATGCCTCCTTGGGGTTATGGTACTGCTCATGTAAACTAAATGAACCCGGAGAATACAGTTCAATATTCAGGTAAATAAATGTCCAGATCAGGCCTAACATCAAATAGAGACATAAGGCCGCGCAAATCATATCCAGGGAAACATCGGTGCTTTCAAAGAGATAACGAAAAATATGGAAGCTGATATAGGACATAAAAGCCATAACTAAAAAATGATGTATATAGAAATAAGCCTCACCCGTTATGAAGCTTGTCAAGATACTGCTAACCAGTATAGGAATACCCAGGCAAAGGCCAATGATAAATTCCCGCTTGTTGTATGCCACCAGATAGAGCGAAGATAACAAAACAAAAATGATAATAAGACCGCTTACCGCCCTGCCCTGTATGGGATGAAAGTACGCAGGGATAACCAGCGTGGAAATCAGGCTCACCAGCAATATTAAAAAACCGTAGCGTGATTCTATAAAAAAATGTTCCCGTTTATTTTCCTGATTTTCATCCGTCATAAGTCATACCTTTAGCTCAAACTCCAGGTTAAATTCCAAAGCGCACTCGACAGTGCTGCGCATTAACCCCTGAAGTAGCGTTGCTCCACAAAGGGCATTTTTGTTACCACGATAGGTCGAGGCTTACCCCGAACCATGGCATTGAGGCGAGTGCCCGGCACGGCCAATTCGGTGGGCACATAACCCATGGCCACTACCGCCTCAATACTGGGGCCATAACCACCACTGCAAATCTTACCTACGACCGTGCCGGCATCATCAATAATTTCTGCGCCTTCGCGAACCGGCACCCGCCCCTCACCACGGAAACCCACACGTTTTCGCGCAACACCCGCGCTAATTTGCTGGAAAATAATCTCCGCACCGGGAAACCCCCCCGCCTTCTCACCATCAATCCGCCGTGACTTACTGATACTCCAGAGCAAACCGGCTTCTACAGGAGAAATATCATCATTCATGTCATGGCCGTAAAGACATAAACCCGCTTCCAGCCTCAATGAATCCCGCGCGCCCAGGCCAATCCATTGTACCGAATTGAAGCGCAGCAATGCGGCGGCTAACTGCTGCGCATCGCCGGCTGCCACAGAAATTTCAAAGCCATCCTCACCGGTATAACCGGAACGGGTAATAAAGCAGTCTGCGCCGTCAATTTCAGCGCGACAACCTTGCATGAACAACAGTTCACAGGCTGCCGGAGCCAGGGACGCCATGACCTCCTTCGCGGCCAAGCCCTGTAAAGCGAGCAGGCATTGGTCGGCAACAGCGTGAACGTCAAAACCCTTGAGTTGCTGTTGTAAATAGGCCAGGTCCTGCTCTTTGCAAGCGGCATTAACGATCAGGAAAAAACGATCTTTGGCCCAGCGGGTAATAATGAGATCATCACTAATCCCCCCTTTCGGGTTGGTAAACAGCGCATAGCTTTGCTGATTAACTGCCAGCGCCTGCACATCTATCGGCAGTAAACGCTCCAGTGCGGCAGCCGCGCCCTCCCCGCTGACAATAATTTGCCCCATATGGGAGACATCAAACAAACCGGCATGATTCCGTGTGTGCAGATGCTCCTTCATCACACCCTCTGGATATTGCACCGGCATCGTATAACCCGCGAAGGGAACCATTTTCGCATTGGCAGCGATGTGTAAATCATACAGCGCGGTACGTTTTAATGATGTTTCGGCTTCAGTACTCATGGCTTCCCCTTGCTTACACGCTGCCCAGTTTAGCACTGGTAAAATGGCGGCTAGTGTACCCCGTCACTCCGCATACAGCGAGGAAGATAACGGCTAGCCATCATCGTAGATTGAATAAGATTTCATTATCACCGAGAATAGGACGTTAACTCATAATAATCAGGAGAGGCAGGAACATGTCATTAGTAGATAAAGTCGTTGTAATTACCGGTGGTGGCAGCGGTATGGGCCAATTTGCTGCCCGCCAATACGCCCAACAAGGTTCGAAAGTCGCCATCCTTGATGTCAATGAAGCCGGCATGAGCGAGACCTGCGAAGGGCACACGGCCATCCACAGCTTTCGTGTCGACGTTACCGACCTTGAACAAATGCGCACTGCTATCGACAGCATTGAAGCGGATATCGGCCCGATTTATCGAGTGATGAACTGTGCTGCCATCATGCCCTTTGGCAAACTAGTCGAACAGGACCCTGAACTCCAGGCCAAGATCATGGATATTAACTGGAAGGGACTGGTTAACATTACTCACACTGCGCTGAATAAAATGCTGGCGCGTAACGAGGGTGAATTTGTTAGTTTTGCCTCTATGGCCGGCTTGATGCCCATTTTACTCACCGGGGCCTACGCAGCATCAAAGGCCGCCGTGGTCTTTTACACCGAAACCCTCTACCACGAACACTTGAGTTCCAATGTTAAGTTTGCCTGCGTCTGTCCGCCCACGGTGGCAACGCCCTTGCTGGAACAAGCCAGACCGAACTGGCCGAAAATGCTCGATGCCGGCAAGGGTGACTTTCTCACTCCCGGCGAAGTCATCGACAGCGTTGAAAGCTGTATAGAGCAGGGTAAATTCTGGGTATTCCCCAATAAGGATGCAAAAATCGGCAGCCTGGTAAGACGTCTCTTCCCCGGCCTGATCTGGAAGCAAGTGCATAAAACCGAAGGCTGGTAAACCACTTACTGGCGGAATAAACGCCAGTTTTCCAGCGATTGTTGATCAGTGCTCCTGACCGGATTGATATCAATACCGCCACGGCGAGTGAATCGCGCCGCCACGGTTAATTGATCCGCTTGGCTTGCCGCCTGGAGATCGATAAATATTTTCTCAACACACTGCTCATGAAAACCCTGGTGTTTGCGATAACTGACCAGGTATTTCAGTAAACTTTCGTCAGAGATTTCAGCGCCCCGGTATTGTATAAGCACACTGGCCCAATCGGGTTGGGCGGTCACCGGGCAGAGTGAGCGCAGCAAGTGGCTATGCAGGGTTTTACTGACAACGCGCTCGCTGACAAGCTGCAGCAAGCTCGCATCCGGCAAATAATCTTCAGTGCTGATATCCAGCTCATCAATACAATAACCGGGAAGTTGCTTGAACTGCCCTGCCGTCCAGTCCTGGGCAAAACGTAGCTCGACCCTGACCGAAGCACCGGCACAAGCCGAGAGATCATTGTGTAACATGTCCAGCAAGCTGTCGGCACTGTCAATGACCGTCTGGTTGAATGAATTCAAATATAATTTGAACGACTTCGATTCAATGATGCAACTGGAATCACAGGGAATATGGAATTCCGCCGTGGCCACCTGTGGCTTGCCCTTGCTGTTTAACCAGGATAATTCATAGGCATTCCAGATATCCTCGCCGGTAAAGGGCAGCTGCTTGAGACCCAGCGATTGCCGCGACTGGCTTCTGGGGATAGACGTCAATAGACCCGGGCTATATTGATCCGGATAATCAACCTGCCTGCCAAGATGCAAATCATCAAAAGAGTTAAGCGTCATTTAATGCTCACTGTCGCAACCGGGTACCGGTATTGAGCAAATGCATGCAGTAGATAAAAGCCGCAACGGTGAAGCCTCCCACCATAATAAAAGCCCAGCCAATATCGATATCAGAAACGCCCAGCACACCGTAGCGGAAAGCATTAACGACATAGAGAATTGGATTCAATTTTGAAACACCGGCCCAAAATTCAGGCAACAGATCAACCGAATAAAATACCCCCCCAAGGTAGATCAAGGGCGTTAAAACAAAAGTGGGAATAATCGAAATATCATCAAAGGACGTAGCAAACACCGCATTGATAAAACCGGCCAGGGCAAACAACACCGAGGTCATCACCACAATGCTGATAGTAACCGCATAGTGGGTAATCGTAAGTTGGGTGAAAAACATCGCCACGACAGTGACGATGATGGCAACCCCAAGACCACGAGCTACCCCGCCCATAACAAAGCCCAATAAAATAATATAATTAGGCGTAGGCGAGACCAGTATTTCTTCAACAAAATGCTGGAACTTGGCGCCGTAGAAAGAAGACACCACATTGGCATAAGAGCTGGTCATTACCGCCATCATAATCAAACCCGGCACCACAAAATCCATATAGCGATAGCCACCCATCTGGCCTATACGTGAGCCAATCAAATTGCCAAAAATAATAAAATACAGGGTGATGGTGATAACCGGTGGCAGCAGTGTTTGCATCCAGATACGCAGGAAACGACGTATCTCCTTGCGCAAGATAGTCATGAAAGCGATATATTGTTGCTGAAAACTCATAATAGGTTTCTCTTAACCTCGGGCGACCAGATTGACAAACAGCTCTTCCAGACGATTGGTTTTATTACGTAAGCTTTTCACCGTAATACCCTGCTCAGTGAGCAGGCCAAACAATTGGTTAATCTGCTGGGACTTATCCACCACAACTTCCAGGCTATGGCGATCCTCCAGTAACTGGCATTGAAAACCATCCAATTGCGGCGACTCCTTTAAATCCCCCGCCAGATCCAGGATAAAAACCTCATGGTGTAACTGTGAAAGCAACTCGCGCATGCTGGCATGCTCCGCAATCAAACCATGATCAATGATCGCAATATTCCTGCACAGGCTTTCCGCCTCTTCAAGATAATGGGTAGTAAGAATAATGGTAGTACCCTGTTGATTAAGTTCCCGCAAAAAATCCCACATGGATCGTCG
>JAUXHA010000106.1 GCA_030621845.1 Spongiibacteraceae bacterium | reverse complement strand
GGATATTGGAGAAATAAGCAGGGGCTGCCTTGCCCTTGGGCAGCTCACTCTTCTCCGGTAGTCACCTTCTCCAGGTCGACCACCACTTCATTTTCCATCCAGTCGCGACCGATTAACAGCTTGAATTGCATCGCACTGCGGTCGCGCAGATTCACGTCCACGGCTTTATTGATGGTATCCCAACCCAATCGCAGGGGTACGATATAGCGCTGTTCAATACCCTGTGAATTGCGTACTTCCTTAACTTCACTGATGCGGGCCGATGTGCGCCACTGTTCGCCTTTTTCATTGACGAGGGTGAAGTGAATGATTTTGTCGACATTGTTTTCCATAGTCTTATCGCCTTCTTCGACTTCCAGTTCGATGGCGTGGATGGAAGTGGTGGCTGCGCCGGTATCAATTCTGGCGAGGAAACTGGCCTGCTCATCAACAATAAAATCGGCGGTGGGGCCGATGACTTTTTTATGGTGGTCGATATTCTCCAGTGCCAGGGCGGAAAGGGGTAGTGTCATGCAGAGCAGGGCGGTAATAATACATTTGGACATAGAGTGACCTTATCGTAGTCGGGTTGATTTGCAGGGGGCTATTTCAAGTTATTTTTCGGCTGGAGTCAAAGCCTGTTTTATCGAGAATTCAGTAATTAACCTTGCTGATATAGTATTCTTTTTCACCTTCCGGTGTTTTAAAGACGATATCATCGCCAACGGATTTTCCCAGTAATGCTTTTGCCAGTGGAGAATCCATGCTCAGTTTGTTTTTACTGAGGTCGAATTCATCGGGGCCGACAATGCGGTAGGTTTTCGCGTCGCCGTCTTCGTCTTCCACAGTGACCCAGGCGCCAAAATAAATCTTGTTGCGGTTGTCGGGAATACGATCAACCACTACCATTTCATCGAGGCGTTTGGTCAGGAAGCGCACCCGGCTGTCAATTTCCCGCAGTCGACGTTTGCCGTAAATATAATCACCGTTTTCGGAGCGGTCACCGTTCTTGGCCGCCTCATGAACCACGGCGGTGACCTGTGGGCGCTCGACCTTCCACAATTGGTACAATTCATCGCGCAAGGTTTTTTCTCCCTCGGGGGTGATATAGGTTGATCCACGTTGACGCGGGGGACGATAGCGACCCATAAATGCTTTTCCTCTGCTGTAAGGCTATTATGGTAACAATTTTATCGATAGAAGAGAGTCTGTGTGCGTTATTTAATCTTACTGGTTTTATTACTGAATCCGTTGCTGGTGTTCCCGCTTGAGCTGCGCGGGCAACTGGTTCAAGGCGGCATGGTCATTGGTGAAGTGGCGCCCGGTAGCCGGGTAATGTTCAATGAGCAGGCTGTGGCGGTGAGCGATGAGGGTATTTTTGTTATTGGTTTTGGGCGCGATGCCGAGGCATCGGCGCGTTTATCGATTGTCGCAGCGGATGGTCGTCATCAGCAACAGGCCTTGCGTATTGAAAAGCGCGATTACAAAATCCAGCGGATTGAAGGCATTGATAAAAAAATCATGAGCCCGTCGGAACAAAGCCTGAAGCGGATTGGTGAAGAGGCGACCCAGGTGCGTGCCGCCCGGGCTGAAATGATTAAACGACTGGATTTTGCCGGTCACTTCCAGTGGCCATTGCAGGGGCCGATCAGTGGGGTTTACGGTAGTCAGCGGGTCTATAACGGTGTGCCAAAACGACCCCATTACGGCGTGGATGTGGCCGCGCCCGTTGGTGCGCCGGTGACCACACCGGCGCCGGGTGTAGTCACCCTCGCTCATCAGGACATGTTTTATTCGGGTGGCACGCTGATTATTGATCATGGTTATGGTATTTCCTCTACGTTGATGCACCTTAGCAAGGTGTTGGTGGTGGTGGGGCAGGAGGTGAAACCCGGTGATGTTGTTGCCGAGGTCGGGGCGGGTGGTCGTGCCACGGGGCCGCATTTGGATTGGCGGATGAATTGGTTTACAGTGCGCATCGATCCGCAGTTGTTGGTCCAGCCGATGGACACTCAGGAAGCCAGGAAATGATTGATAAGAAGCTGTTAAGTATTTTGGTTTGCCCAGTGAGCAAAGCACCGCTGGAGTACGATGAGGCTAATCAGGAATTGATTTGTAAAGCCAGTGGTCTGGCTTACCCGGTGCGTGAGGGTATCCCGGTGATGTTGGAAAACGAAGCGCGCCAGCTCACGGCGGATGAGAAGCTGGGCGGAAGCTAAAAACATTTTATCGTTATCACTACAATTCCTTGTTATTGCTACACATTTTTCCCTGAAAGTCGGCTATTTTGTCGATTTTTCGGTATACTGCCAGACTTTTTAGCGGTCAATACAGGGGCAGTATGAAAAGTTCGGAACTTCGCGAAGCTTTTTTAGATTACTTTGAACAGCAGGGGCACAGTCGTGTCGCCAGCAGCTCACTGGTGCCCGCTAACGACCCGACCCTGTTGTTCACGAATGCTGGCATGGTGCAGTTCAAAGATGTATTTCTTGGTCAGGACCAGCGCAGTTATACCCGCGCTACCAGTTCCCAGCGCTGCGTGAGGGCAGGGGGTAAGCACAATGATCTCGAAAATGTTGGCTATACCGCACGTCACCATACCTTCTTTGAAATGCTGGGTAATTTCAGTTTTGGCGATTACTTCAAAAAAGACGCGATCCATTTTGCCTGGGAATTTTTGACCGGTGAACAATGGCTGGCTATTGCTGCCGACAAACTTATTGTCACTGTTTACGCGGATGACAACGAAGCTTATACGATCTGGAAAGATGATATCGGTGTTGCCGATGAGCGAATTATTCGTATCGGTGATAACAAGGGCGCCAAATATGCGTCCGATAATTTCTGGTCCATGGGCGATACTGGTCCCTGCGGCCCCTGTACTGAAATATTCTATGACCACGGCCCCGACATTGCCGGTGGTCCCCCCGGCAGCCCCGACGAAGACGGCGACCGCTACATAGAAATCTGGAACAATGTGTTTATGCAGTTTAATCGTGCCGCCGATGGCAGCATGACCGAATTGCCCGCCCCCTCGGTGGATACTGGCATGGGGCTGGAACGTATCGCCGCGGTGATGCAAGGTGTACACAGCAACTATGAAATCGATCTGTTCCAGAATCTGTTAACGGCGGCTGGAAAAGTGCTGGGTATTAATGATAACCAGAACACCTCCCTGCGGGTGATTGCCGATCATATTCGTTCCTGTGCTTTCCTGATTACTGACGGTGTGCTGCCCTCCAACGAAGGGCGCGGTTATGTGTTGCGCCGGATAATCCGCCGCGCGGTACGTCACGGCAACAAGCTGGGCGCTAGTCGCGCCTTCTTCTATCAGTTGGTCGCTCCGCTGGCGCTGGAAATGGGTGAGGCCTATCCCGAGTTAGTGAAGTTACAGGCACAGATTGAAAAAGTGCTATTGGCTGAAGAGGAGCAGTTTGCCAAAACCCTGGACCAGGGCATGCGTATTCTTGAACAGGACCTGGCCGATTTGGACGGTAGCGTCATTCCCGGCGAAACCATTTTTAAACTCTATGATACCTATGGTTTTCCGGTGGATTTGACCGGCGACATTGCCCGGGAACGAAAGCTGAGTCTCGATCAAGCGGGTTTTGAACAGGCGATGGAAAATCAGCGGCAACGCGCGCGCCGGGCCAGTAATTTCAAAATGGACCTGGCCGAGGGTGTCAACATTGATGGCAGTACAGTATTTACCGGCTATCAGCAGTTAAACGGTGATTATAAAGTAAGCGCTTTATTACAAGAGGGTGAGTTGGTCGATACCCTGGCCGAAGGTGAGCGGGGTGTTATTGTCATGAGCCAGACACCTTTTTATGCTGAATCAGGCGGTCAGGCGGGCGATAGCGGTTATTTACAACAGGGCTCGTTCCGCTTTGAAGTGAGCGATACTACCAAGAGCGGTGACAATCATCTTCACCACGGCATCGTCAGCCAGGGCGGCGTGGCGACAGGTGAAAGCCTTCAGGGTGTGGTCGATGCTACTGTTCGCCAGGCCACGGCAGTTAATCATTCTGCTACGCATTTATTGCACGCGGCGTTGCGCCAGTTGCTGGGTGATCATGTGGCGCAAAAGGGCTCGCTGGTTGATGCGCAAAAACTGCGTTTCGATTTCTCACACTTTGAGGCCGTGACTGCGCAGCAGCTTCGGCAGATCGAAGCGCTGGTCAATGAGCAGATTCGGTGCAATACCCCGGTGCAAACCACAGTCACCACAATGGACAAGGCTGAGGCGCTGGGTGCGATGATGCTGTTTGGTGAAAAGTACGGGGATGAAGTGCGTGTGCTGGCCATGGGCGATAATTTTTCCGTTGAATTATGTGGTGGCACCCATGTCACGCGTACCGGTGATATCGGTTTGATGAAAATAGTCTCAGAATCCGGTATTGCTGCTGGCGTTCGCCGTATCGAAGCATTGACCGGTGATGCGGCGCTGCAGGCCTGCAACGATACTGAGCAGGCGATATTGGGTATAGCCAGCCTGGTTAAAGCTTCTGCTGATAATGTTGGCAGCAAAGTGCAACAACTGCTGACAAACAACCGGCAGTTGGAAAAAGAACTGGCCCAGCTAAAAGCCAAGTTGGCGGCATCGGCGGGCAGTGACCTGGCGGGTCAGGCCGAAGAAGTAAATGGGGTTAAGGTGTTAGCGGTATTGCTGGAGGGGGCTGATAGTAAGGGCCTGCGCGATACCGTTGACCAGTTAAAGAATAAATTGGGCAGTGCGGTGGTGCTGTTGGCTGCGGTTGAGGGTGATAAAGTTTCGCTAACCGCTGGCGTTACCAAAGACCTTATTGGTCGCTACAAGGCCGGTGAATTGATGCGAGAAGTGGCCAGCCGTGTGGGTGGTAAAGGCGGTGGCCGTCCGGATATGGCTCAGGGGGGTGGCAGCGATCCGTCCGCGCTGCCCGCGGCACTGGCCTATGTCAAAGAGTGGGTAGCTCAATGAGCTTGCTGGTTCAAAAGTTTGGCGGCACCTCAGTCGGTACGGTAGAGCGTATTAAAGCGGTGGCCGAGAAGGTAGCGGCCTTTCGTCAGCAGGGGCATGATATCGTGGTGGCGGTGTCCGCGATGAGCGGAGAAACCAATCGCCTGATCGCCTTGTCGGAAGGTATCGCGACACCCCGGGAGATGGACGTACTGGTTTCTACCGGAGAGCAGGTAACCATTTCACTGTTGAGCATGGCCCTGAACACCCTGGGTTGTCCCGCAGTATCTTACACCGGCTCCCAGGTCAGGATTCTAACCGACAGTGCTCATACTAAAGCGCGTATAAAACGTATCGATGAAGGCAATATTCGCGCGGATCTGGCCGAGGGCAAAGTGGTGGTGGTGGCCGGATTTCAGGGTACCGACGAAGCAGGCAATATTACTACCCTGGGCCGCGGCGGTTCGGATACTACCGCCGTAGCGTTGGCCGCGGCCTTGAAGGCGGATGAGTGCCAGATTTATACTGATGTTGATGGTGTTTATACGACTGACCCGCGGGTAGTGGCCAGCGCCCAGCGCCTCGACCGCATTACTTTTGAAGAAATGTTGGAAATGGCCAGCCTGGGCTCCAAAGTGCTGCAGATACGCGCGGTGGAATTTGCAGGTAAATACAATGTTCCGCTGCGGGTATTGCACAGTTTTCAGGACGGCCCCGGCACCTTAATCTGCCTTGAGGAAAAAACAACGATGGAAGCTCCTGCTATTTCAGGTATCGCCTTTAATCGCGATGAAGCCAAACTAACAGTGCTCGGAGTGCCGGATATCCCCGGTGTTGCCTACAAAATACTGGGTCCGATCAGTGAGGCCAATATTGAGGTCGATGTTATTGTCCAGAACGTGGCCGATGACAAAACTACCGACCTGACTTTTACGGTACACCGCAATGATATGAAGCGGGCAGCGACCATTCTCGAGGCCACGGCCAGCGAGCTGGGAGCCCGTGAAGTAAAAACAGATGATAAAATTGCCAAGCTCTCTCTGGTGGGCGTGGGTATGCGTTCCCATGCGGGGATTGCCAGTCAGATGTTTCGGGCGCTGGCGGATGTTTCCATCAATATCCTGCTGATTACTACCTCGGAGATTAAAATCTCGGTAGTAGTGGATGAAAAGTTCCTGGAATTGGGCGTGCGGGCTCTGCACACTGCTTTTGGCTTGGATGCCGAGTCAGCTGCCGAATCAACTGGAGAGTAGCTTACATTGCCCGGTATAATTTGCTTTGGCATAGCGCAATTTGGGGAACAATAGGGTAGAATGGCGGTCTTCTCAATGGATGGGAAGGAAGGCATAATGTTGATAATACGGTGTTACCCACCTTGGTAAGCGCCGGATTGAGTGGTTTAGGAGAAGGTAATGTTAATTTTGACTCGCCGCATAGGCGAAACACTGATGATTGGTGACGAGGTCACAGTCACCGTGCTAGGGGTCAAAGGCAACCAGGTTCGTATTGGCGTCAATGCGCCAAAAGATGTGGCTGTTCATCGCGAAGAAATCTACCAGCGTATCCTGAGTGAAAAAGACGAAAACGAAGACGAAGACAATCACGGTAATTCTTAATCCCCCCCTTTGATTTCATAACATTTATGGTATGATGCCGAGCTGCCAAATAAGGGCCTTAACTGGTGTTTTATTTGGCTTATTTTTTGGCGTTTATGGATTGATTTTCGTTAAAAGATGACTGGAGATACCAGGCTAAAAACACAAGTAGTTTATCTGGAGAAGTGGCCGAGTGGCTGAAGGCGTGCCCCTGCTAAGGGTATATATCAGAAATGGTATCGAGGGTTCGAATCCCTCCTTCTCCGCCATTATTTATTCCCTTTATTTCCCATACCCCTCCCCTGGCAGCGCTGCCTCGATGACAAACCCTGCATTTGCACTCCGGGGTCATGCTCTGTACTCTTTTTGTCGCTAATTTTATTGTGATGGGATGATTGCTATTAATACTGTATTTCAATATCTGCCCCGAGTTGCGATGGTCTGTATCTGCCTGTCGATTTTATTCAGTCCGCTCAGCTCAAGGGCGGAGGGTGCCAGGGATTGCGTTATCCTCCTTCACGGCATGGGCCGTAGTTACCATTCGATGGATGAGCTTGAGCAGGCATTGCTAGGTGATGACTATCAAGTGGTTAATGTGGATTACCCTTCGACAGATTACCCGGTCGAAACCTTATCAGAAAAATATATCCCCGCTGCAATTAACACATGCAGAAGCGGTGGTGCAGAGGCGATTAATTTTGTTACTCACTCACTCGGCGGCATTTTGCTGCGCCATTACTTGCAGCAACAGCTAATCCCCGAGCTCAGTAAAATTGTTATGCTGAGCCCGCCCAACCACGGCAGTGAAGTCGCCGACGAATTGGTTGGCTGGTTACCCTATCGCTGGATTATGGGTCCCCCGGGTCAGCAACTGGGGACTGGCGAAGAGTCATTGCCCAATAGCTTAAAACCGATATCAGGGCATATTGGTGTGATTGCCGGCAATGTATCCCTGGATCCCTGGTTTTCCGTTATTCTGCCCGGTGAGGATGATGGCAAGGTGACAATAAAAAGTGCCCGGTTGGGTGAAATGGTGGATTTTTGGATTGTCGACAGCGGTCATGCTTTTATTATGAAAAATGACAAAGTCATCGCCCAGGTTCTATACTTTCTCAATACCGGTCATTTTGACCATACTATTTAATACCCGCTATGAATAAAAATAATATTCATCTCGTCTATCTGGCGGCCTTGTTACTACTGACGGCTTGTGGTGCTAATAAACCCATAAGTATTGATTTGATGGCCGCGCCGGAAATCTACCAGGACGAAAGAATTGTCCCCTTTAATAATACCGGCCCTATCGACATTAATGACCCTTTCTATATTTTTTATGCCACCGATCGGCAGCCTGCAGAGGATATTCAACAAAGCCCTTATTACCTTCCCGAACGCTCTCATGTCCTTCGCGTGGGTCGAGCCCGGGTCAGGTTGGGGGGAGGCGAGTATAGCTGGGAGGAAACCCGCGAAATTACCCTGCTTAAAAAGCGCTCTAAAAAGTACCCTTTATCACTGAGGAGTGTTGAAGAGACCGGTGTGCTGGATAGCACTATTGGTGCAGTGGACCGGGTTTATCTCGAGGAAGAGCAGTTCTCCCGTGCTGACGAGGCCTATGCGGCGGCAATTAACAAGCGCCTGGCCAGCTCTGAGGTCAAGGATATCTATATTTACACCCATGGTTACAAGGTTCACTTTGATAACCCTGTACTGGTGTCAGCTGAGCTTTATCATTTTCTCGGTTATCAAGGGGTTTTTATTGCCTACAGCTGGCCGGCGACACCGAGTATCTGGGCCTATTCCTCTGACCTGGAGACAACCCGTTATACCGCCAATGATTTTCGGGCCTTTCTCCAATACCTGGCGGAGAATACCGATGCCGATAGAATTCACATCATTGGTTATAGCGCGGGTACCCGGGTGGTTATCGATGCCATCTGGCAATTAGCGCTTTTGAATCAGGGGGAGAGCAAGGAGGCGTTGAATAATAAATTCAGGATAGGCCAGGTGCTACTTATGGCCAGTGACTACGATCGTGACAGCTTTATAAACACGGTCAATGACCGCATCCTCGATGTTCCGGATCACATGACGATTTATCTTTCCGAAACCGATAAGGCGCTGGGTATGTCCAGTTGGTTATTAAATCGACGTCGGTTGGGAGAGATTGATCCCAAAGAGGGTGGCTTGACCCAGGAGCAGATCAATATACTGGCTCCTAATCAGGAGCTGAGCCTGGTTAACGTATCCCAAGCTGAGCGAGCCAGTTCGGGTAAGGGCCACAATTATTTCAGGCAAAGCCCCTGGGTCAGCAGTGATGTATTGATGACGCTTCGTTTTGCCTTGCCGCCTGAAGAAAGAGGCCTTGTTCAACAGGAGGGTACGGGGGTTTGGTCGTTTCCAGAGGATTACATCCAGCGTTTGCAAAAATCACTATATAAGAAGCACGAGGATGGCGAGCTTTAGCATTCAACCTATTGACTAAACTAAGTCATATCCCTATAGTGCGCACCCTACGCGCTCGTAGCTCAGCTGGATAGAGTACTCGGCTACGAACCGAGCGGTCGAAGGTTCGAATCCTTCCGAGCGCGCCATACAAAAGAACCCGGCCTCGTGCCGGGTTTTTTTGTATGGGGTGTTTGGTTGGTGCCGAGACTTCCCAGGTTCGACAAACTACGCCTAGGGCGGAGTTTGAACAAGGAGCGCAGCGACGAAGCCCCGAAGGGGTCATTACGGCCCAAAGGCCGCAATGATTAATCCTTCCGAGCGCGCCATACAAAAGAACCCGGCCTCGTGCCGGGTTTTTTTGTATGGGGTGTTTGGTTGGTGCCGAGACTTCCCAGG
>JAUXHA010000156.1 GCA_030621845.1 Spongiibacteraceae bacterium | reverse complement strand
GAATTACCCACTGCCACTTTCGCCGGAAAGTAGGGGTCGGCCAGCAACGGTCGTGCCATGGCAATTAAATCGGCCTGTCCTTTAGCGGGAATTTGTTCACCCAGTTCCGGCGTATGAATACGCCCCACCACCATCACCGGCACATCGACCACTTGCTTAATCGCCTCAGCCTGGGAAACATTAACCGCTTCACCCTGATCACTGCTGCCAACCATCATCGTCACCAGTGAATCACTAATACCACCACTGACACGAAAGCAATCAACCCCTGCGGCGACCAGTTCAGGCGCCATGCGCTGGCTGTCATCAATCGCACGGCCACCTGCGCTGCGCTCAAAACCGGATAAGCTCAGCGTAATCGGAAAATCCGCACCGGCACGGGCTTTAATTTGCGCCAATACATCGATAATAAAACGACTGCGTGTTTCCGCTTTAAACGCCGAATAATCATCGCGGCGCTTATTGCGCAGCGGCGATAAGAATGAAGCCAATAAGTTATAACAATGTGCAGCATGTAACTCGATACCGTCATAACCCGCCTCCCTGGCACGGCGAACAGCCTCACCATACTGAATAGCAATGCCGGGCAATTCCTCGAGGCTGAGTTCACGACTGGGCCAACCCCAAACCGGTGCGATACTCACCGAAGGCCCAACAGCTTGTGGGCCAGCAAACATCGGCGCAACACTTTCTGGCCCGGTATGGCTGATTTGTGGCTGCACTTTACAACCGTGTTGATGAATCGCATCCGTAATACGGCGATGGTCATCAATGTATTTATCATCGGCCAGGGTCATCGAACGGTGCAGATAACGATGCACCTCATCGACCGTGACTAACTCCAGGGTTATCAAACCAACACCGCCTTTGGCCCGCTCCTCAAAATAGCGGATCAGGCGCTCGCTGGGGGTTTGGTCATCGTTACAATAGGCGGTGGTCATCGGCGACATGACCATGCGATTTTTTAACTGCATGTTGCCGATAGACAAGGGGGAATTAAGACGGGGAAAATCTGTACTCATAATACTATTTTCAACCTTGCAGCTTTGGCAGCTGCTCGGCCTGTAAGTGCCCCGCCGCCAGCATCCAACGCAAGGCATCACGAAAAGTATCTTCAGCACTGCGCAAGACCAGACCGCGTGAGGCCAGCGTATCCGTGTTAGGAATATTGGGCCAGAGCGTTGCATAGCGCATGGTTTCTGCAGAAACCGGGCTATCGATCGGTTTAACATGGCGAATTAAATCCATCACCCGACCAATTAAACGCAGCTTCCAGCCCTTGGCCGCTATGCGCTGCAACTGGCAACCGGAAACATCATCGATGATATCGGCCAGTGCTGACCATGAACAATAAACCCCCGGCAACAAATAACGTCCACTGCCACCCTCTGTGACCAAGGAAGTTATCAGCGCGGCTAAATCACGCACATCGATATGCTGCATGCCGCCATCATCAATAATACGAAAGCCATTATTGACCCGGTGTTGCAAAGCCTTAAAGGTATCGGATAAACCGGGATCATCGGGGCCGATAATACCGCCGGGGTAGATCACTGAAATCGGTGCACCTTGCGCCTGCAAGCCACGAACATAATACTCCGCTTCAACCTTGCT
Source organism: Spongiibacteraceae bacterium (assembly GCA_030621845.1). Classification (GTDB taxonomy): domain Bacteria; phylum Pseudomonadota; class Gammaproteobacteria; order Pseudomonadales; family Dasaniaceae; genus JAUXHA01. Next base: position 3,070 of record JAUXHA010000156.1, on the reverse strand, counting down.
TTGCCCATAGGGCATTGATGAGGGTGTTGGCACCGAGTCGGCGCTGACCTTGCTGGCATCAGCATTGAAAATGGCAGTAATACTGGAGATATGGACAATGGACTGCAGCCCCATCTCGACCGCCGCGCCAATGACGTTTTTCACCCCACCCACGTTAACCGCAAAGAGTTTTTCGATCGATTCGATACCCATCGGCGTACCCGCCGCCGCGTGAACGACGGCGTCGCAAGTTTGCAGCGCTGATTGAACCGAAGCGAGATCGGTAATATCACCCGTTACAAATTCGGGTAAGCGACCACCTAGCCGTTGAGCCTGTGAATGATAGTAGGTTTTCGCCTTTTCCAAATCACGCACTAATAAGCGCACATCATGTCCCGCCGCCAACAACTGGCAACAAACATGAGAACCAACAAACCCCGTACCACCGGTGACCAGAACTTTCATTGAGCGCCCTTAATCTTCAATAATAGTAATAACCCTGTTAGGGCAGTATTTAGCCGCCCTCTCGACCTTGGCACGAAGCGCTTCTGGCGGATTCCCCTGCAACACTTTGACCAGGGGATAACCATCATCCACTTCTACCACGTCAAAAACTTCAGGTGCCTCAGCAAGACAAACGCTATGGCCCTGGCAGAGATCAATATCTACTTTTATTTTCATCAGTACTCCTTACTGGCGCTTTTTGTAACGCAAGCGACAAGGGCCTGTAGGCTTCAACACCATCGCCGACATATCATCCTGGTAAGTCTCTGGCGGATCAACCAGTTCAAAGGTATAACGAGGTAACAATACACTAATAATGGCTTTCAACTGCATCAATGCGAAGGCATTGCCCGCACATTTGTGCGGACCACCACCAAAGGGAATAAAGGCATAAAGATTATCTGGTTTGTCACGCGCTGGATTAAACGTTTCCGGGTCTGGAAAATAGTCGGGATTGCGATGCGAACCATAAGTAGAAATTGCCACCGTTTTTCCCGTCTCAATCAGCGTACCCTTAAAATCAATATCTTCCATAACCTTGCGCATCAACAGTACCAACGGCGGATGTAAACGTAACACCTCCTCAATAAATGCCTCCAATTTCGGCATCTCTCTCAGCGATTCCAGGGTGATGGTGCCGTCATCTTTAAAAACCGTCTGCAATTCAGTAACAATTTCATCACTGTAGTTTGGGTGCCTGGCCAACTCGGTCAAAATCCAGGTAGCCGTACCCGAGCTGGTATGGTGACCCGCAAACATCGTTGCAATAACCAGGCCGGTAATTTCATTATCAGAAAGCAGGGAGCCATCGCTATAACTGCCTGCCATAAAGGTTTCCAGTGCATCACCGTATTCTTTATCACTGTTTTTCCGCCGTTCAGTAATAATCTCACTGATTAGCTCCTGCAGACGAATTAACGCTTTATCGCGGGCCTCAAATACTGGCTGTTGCATGTAGGGGTCGACAAAAGCAATTGCCTGCAGGCCGGCCTCCAAATCATGATAAAGTGATTTAAACTCATCCGTTAGCTGATTGCGAAAATCAGCGCCCAGCAAGCAGTGCGTGGCGGTATGCAGGGTTAGCTGTATAAACTCATCCAGAAAATCCAGCTCGCCCTCATCACCCCAGTCAGCCACCCAATCCTCGACCTCCTGGTTGATTACCGCCGTATAATTTTTCATATTCTGGTAACGCAGTGCATTAACCTGAATTTTTAACTGCGCCTTCATCCGCTCCGGCGGCGCATCAAAGATAACCCCTTTACCAAAAACCGGCACAGTTGCCTGATAGGAAGCCGCTCGGCTCAGTTTATTATCGAGGGTTTTCAGAAAAGCTTCCTGAGCCTCGGGGCCACTCATTAACACGGTCTCCTGACCGGCCATATTAAATTCAGCCAACTCTCCACACTCAGCATTAGCCCGCATCATAAAACGCCCAAAATTGGCGCTAAATTCTTCCATGTGGCCCATATCGGCTTTGGCACCACTGACCTTCGGTGGTAATTTTTTATCACGTTGCGCAGATGTTTCGTTCATGATTAAGGTTCCTCCACTTGCTCAGAAGACATTACCGGCATTTCTTTCAACACACCGACTTCAACACACTCTTTAATTAAATTAGTGATGTTGGTGTAGTCATACATATCCAGCTGCTCACTCCATTCGTAATTGCCGCCATAACTAAAAAAAGATGCACCGATGACTTTCATTTCAGAACCATCAGCACGCTTTGGCGCACCAGGGGGAACCTGCCACCAGGTCACCATCGCCGTACCGCGAGTTTCATCAATGACGATTTTGTCGTAGGGATAGGTCCAGCCCTTGTAAGGATCCATTGCCGCACCAACACAGGTATCACGAATCGTTTCTCGACCAACAAACTCATACTTGCCGTTAGGTGTATCCCAGCCGTAAACACATTGATCACTGTACATATCGGCAAGACAGCGCCAATTTCCTTCTTGCTCGGCCTTATCATTGATCGCCAACCAGCGGCGCATCATTTCTTCCATTTCTTCACGACTGTATGTAGACATAAGTATTCCTCAGCAGATAAACGTGGCGCAAAGTCACCAGGGCACCCAAACAGACGACCCAAGATACTCCTGTTTTTTTATAGTCGCAACTATTTTTTATAAATTATAGTTGTGGCTATTTTTTAAATCTGGCAGAATGCCATTTAAGGAGAAAATAATGGCGGTAAAAAAAACCAGCAAGCTGGATCTGACACGAAATAAAGTCATTCGTGCCGCCGTCGACTGTATCTATGAAGAGGGCTTTAATGCCGCTCACACCAATCGAATCGCTGCCAAAGCGGGTGTTAGCTGGGGCGTACTGCAATATCACTTTGGCGATAAAGACGGCTTGTTACAAGCTGTTTTAGACGACATATTTAACCACTTCATCGACACCCTAGCCGACACCGACCTTAGTCACCCACAATTGAAGTGCCGAATTCGTAGTTTAATCGATGTTATTTGGTCGCAAGTTAGCGCCCCTGAATATCGCGTAAGCGTCGCTATTCTTCGCAATGCAGGCCGCAGCAAGGATTCATCAATTAACGGCCAAAAACAACTTAAAGCCTGGG
>JAUXHA010000133.1 GCA_030621845.1 Spongiibacteraceae bacterium | reverse complement strand
GCGATTGGTTTTGTCGCCGCCATGTCAGCATTGCTGTTATGGGGTAAAGGCGGCAATGAGATGCCGTTTAATGCCAGCTTTGTATTGCTGAACTGGTACCCGCTGTTGACCCTGCCGCTGTTTATTTTTATGGGCTATATGCTGTCGGAGTCCGGGATTGCCGGCGACCTGTATAAGGCTTTTCATGTTTGGTTTGGCCCGCTTAACGGTGGCCTGGCGATTGGCACTATTGGTTTAATGGTGGCGATCTCGGCGATGAACGGCCTCAGTGTGGCGGGCATGGCGATTGGTGCCAGTATTGCGCTGCCGGAAATGCTCAAGCGAGGTTACGATAAACGCATGGTTACCGGGGTCATCCAGGCGGGCAGCTCGCTGGGGATCATGGTGCCGCCCAGCGTGGTGTTGGTGCTCTATGGCATGATCGCCCGCCAACCGGTTGGTCAGTTGTGGCTGGCGGGTGTATTCCCCGGCCTGATGCTGGCCACCTTGTTCGTACTTTACATTGTTATCCGTTGCAAGCTGCAACCGGAATTGGGCCCGCCGTTGCCACTGGAGGAACGTCAGTTAAGCCTGAAAGAAAAAATGCGCTTGCTCAGTGCCGGAATTTTACCGCTGGCGATTATTTTCTCGGTGACCGGTTTATTCCTCATGGGTTTTACCAGCCTGGTCGAAAGTTCGGCCGTGGGTGCCTCGGCGGCGATGCTGGCAGCACTGGTTAAAAAACGCCTGACCCGACGGGTGCTCGATGAAACGCTGCGCAAATCCTTAAACGTCAGCTGCATGTTTATGTGGGTGATTCTGGCAGCGTTATGTTTTGGTGCGGTGTTTGATGGTCTCGGTGCTGTTCATGCCATCGAGTCGCTGTTTATTGATCGTTGGGCGCTCAGTCCCTGGGGTGTGCTGATTATGATGCAGCTTTCCTATATCGTGCTGGGCACCTTTCTCGATGACACGGCGATGCTGGTGATTGTGGCGCCGCTTTATGTGCCGCTGGTGATTTCACTGGGCTTTGATCCAATATGGTACGGCGTGTTGTACACCATTACCTGCCAGATTGCCTATATGACGCCGCCCTTTGGCTACAATCTGTTCCTGATGAAAGCCATGGCGCCCAAGGAAGTGACCCTGGTCGATATCTACAGTTCGATTATTCCCTTCGTGCTGGTGATGGTGCTCGGGCTGGCGCTGGTAATGATCTTTCCTCAAATTGCGCTCTGGCTTCCCGAGTATTATTACGGCAAGTGATGTGTTTAGCGCAGTGATTCCAGTTTGCCATGAACAGCAGCGATAAATAACTGTTCCAGCTCCTTGGCATCCACCGGTTTGGCGTTGCTGGGGGTGGACGGGTCGGCAAAGGCCAGGCGGCCAATTTCCCCGGCGCGCTGGTCGCTGATGTCGACCTCGGCCAGGGTGTGCGGAATCGCCAGTTGCTCGCGCAGGGAGAGCACAAAATCAATAAAGCCCCGGGTTCCCTTGCCGGGTAATTCCAGTACCCGTAACAGATAATCCATTCGCTGCTCGATCACCGCTGCATTTTGCGCCAGCCCGTAGGGCAAAATAATGGCATTGGCCAGTCCGTGGTGGAGGTTGTAGAGGGCGCCCAGCACATGTGAAACCGAGTGCACAGAGCCCAGTCCCTTTTGGAAGGCGGTGGCACCCATGGAGGCGGCGACCAGCATTTGGCCGCGGGCTTCGAGGTTGCTGCCATCGGCGACTGCCTGGGGCAAGTAACGGCTAATCATCCGGATTGCCTCGATCGCAATACCGTCGGCCATGGGGTGAAAACCCGGCGCACAGTAAGCCTCGACGGCATGGACCATGGCATCAATACCGGTCCAGGCGGTGATGTTTGCCGGCAGGCCAAGGCTAAGCTGCGGGTCGCTGATAATAATCCCCGGCAGCATTTTCGGGTGGAAAATAATTTTCTTGCGTTGTGCTTGCTGATCCAGAATGACCGCCGCGCGGCCTACCTCTGAGCCGGTGCCTGCGGTGGTGGGTACCGCCAGTACTGGCGCGACTGCGCTGGCATCGACCCGGGTCCAGTTATCGTCTACGTCTTCAAAATCCCATAGCGGCCGTTGCTGCCCTGCCAGTAATGCAATCGCTTTGCCCGCATCAAGGGCCGAGCCGCCGCCAAAGGCAATCACGCCATCGTGAGCATCGCGCCGAAACAGCGCAACCCCGCCGTCAACGTTGGCGCCGGTGGGGTTACCCTGCACATCGGTGTAACATTGATAATCAATGCCGGCTTGATCCAGTATTGCCAGGCTGTCCTTTACGATGGCGAGTGCGGCGAGTCCTTCGTCGGTGACGAACAGGGGTTTGCGAATACCCAGTGCTATTAATGCCTCGGGCAAGGCCTTGATTCGGCCATTGCCAAACCAGATCGTGGTGGGGTAATTCCAGTTAGCATTGGGCAACATGATGCTCTCCTGTTGGCCGGGCCTAGATAATTTCGAAATAGCGTTTCAATTGCCAGTCCGTGATTGCCTTGCGCTGTTGCTGGTCTTCCCATTCGCGGGTATAGGCATAGTGATCAACAAAGGCACTGCCAAATAAATCGCGAGCGGCCTCCGAGGCGCGCAGGCGGGAAGCCGCTTCGCTTAGGGTGCCGGGTAGCTGTAATGCATCGGCAAAGCTGGCGCTGTAGGCGTCACCCTGGTGTGGCTCGGTGGGTTCGATACGGTTTTCCATGCCCCAGATACCGGAACCCAGTGCGGCTGACAAGGCCAGGTAGGGATTGATATCGGCCGCCCCAATACGGTATTCAACCCGTTGTGATTTGGCATTGCCGGGAATGGCACGCAGCGCGCAGGTGCGATTGTCTATACCCCAGGAAGCGACGGTGGGCGCCCAGAAACCGGGCACCAGGCGGGTGTAACTGTTACAACTGCTGGCGACCATGGCCAACAGTTCGGGCAGTAATTTTTGTTGGCCGCCGATAAACCAGCGCATTTGATCTGACATGCCCTCGGCTTTGCCTTGTTCAAAAAATACCGGACTGCCGTCATCGCGTAATAGTGACATATGCAAGTGACCGGATTGGCCAGGATAATCCGCCGACCACTTGGCCATAAAGGTGGCCATTAAACCGTGCTGCTGGGCCAGTACTTTGGTGAAGGTTTTGAACAGTACGGCATTGTCGGCGGCGGACAGGGCATCACCGTGTTCAATCGCTCCTTCCAGTACGCCGGGGCCGGTTTCGGTATGCAGGCCCTCCAGTGGCATGCCCATGTCTTTGCACATCTGTAACAGCTCATGGTAAAGGTCGGCATGGGTGGAATTGCGCAAGATGGAATAGCCGAAGTTATCCGGTGTCATCGGCTGTAATTGTTGAAAGCCCTTGTCGCGGACACTGTCAGGGCTCTCATTAAACAGGAAAAATTCAAATTCTGCGGCGGCAGTGGCGGTCATCTGGTGCTGGGCCAGGCGCTCAAGTACCCGTTTTAATAATGCCCGGGGGCAGACACTGGCGGCGCTGGAATTGGCGAAGTCGGCGAGGAATAAAATCGAACGCCCTTGCTCAGTGGGAAGTGCGCGACAACTTGTTGGATCAATATGCGCCCAGGCATCGGGAAAGGCGGTGTTCCAGCCGGTATAGGAATCCTCGCCGTAGAGATCATCGTTGCTGTCCCAGCCAAAGATTACATCACAAAAGCCAAAGCCCTTGTCGAGCGCTGACAGGAACTTATTGCGGTTGACGTATTTGCCGCGCATCACGCCGTCAATATCGGTCACCGCCAGCTTGATATTGTCTATGCCGGCCTGCTTAACATAGGCCGCCGCTGAGGGTGCGTCTGTGATATCGGTTAGCTCCAAAATCCGCTCCTTGCACTGTGTGGCTATTGAGGTTGAAACAGCATGGTCAAAGAATAAACGTCTGGGAAGCTAAAAGCTATGCTAATACGTCAACACGGACAGGGGGTATAAAAAAGGCGGCAAGTCGGGGGAGACATTGCCGCCATAGTGCCCAGGGGGGTGGGCAGGAGACCTCGATGGAGTATCGAATTTGTTTGGCAAGCTGTTGCAACCTTGTCGGTTGCGTTATTGCCTTGCATGGGAAGTACTATAGGCCAGTGACAGTGATAGGTGAAATGCATTGTTCTGATCTGATCCATGCATTTGAATTATGCTTAGGTGGTAATTTGAAACAACAGCGCGGATTGTTCCAGTTGTACTCCACACTCTTTGAGCGATTTATATTCGATGATGGCTGCCTGGCAATGTACTGATATAGTAAAGTATAGGATGAATGAATAAGCATGACCCGCGCAGTAAGTGATTTTATGGTGGGGTATAAGTGTAGAAACGTAGAAGCCAAAGAGGTGTCAGGAATTAATCATGAACAGTAAAAATTTTACAGAATTCAGTCGCGCACAATTAGCGCAGTTGGGTCGTGAGTATATGTTGTCATCGCAGTTTAATAGTCGCACAGGTTATGCGGCAGTTAAAATGAATCATGGCGATGATGCCTATTTAACCGTAGCGATTGAAAATTGGTTGGGGGCCAGCCCTATTTATACTCAGCGTATGCAAAAGGCGATGGGTTTCAGTGGAAAAACGGATGTGGCGACTATTTTTAAAGGTTTGCAGTTGGAGTGTGGCCTCACGCATCAATACTTCGATGCGCATTTTGAAGTTTTTGATGAAGATAAAGGCCGTTTTTGGTTGGCCAGTTGTGGCCCGCTGCTTGATGCCGAACCACGGGGTGATGAGGCGGTAAAGGTAATGTGCCATGACGTTGAAGACCCCACTTTTGATGCAACAGCGGTTGCCACCAATCCCCGTGCGCGGATGCGACCGGTCCATCGCCCGCCGCGCAAGCCGAACAGTAGCGGTAATCACTGTGAATGGAATGTCACCATTGAACACGATGCCGAACCGTTAGCTGAGGCAGGGATTACCGCTCGGATGCGTAACAGCAAGGTGGCGAATATAGAGATTCCTCGCCCGCAGCAAGACAATGAACCCGGCGGTATGGCTTATTACGATGGCCCTGTCATCGAGCAGTTACAATTGGAGCAATTATCACATGCTGCTTTGGTGGTGGTGTGCAAGGAACTGGCACTGCAGTGTCAACTATTGGTGCGTGGTATGTTGGTGGCTATTGCCGACCAGTATGGTGTTGAGGCGGCAAAAACTATTGGCGAATTCCAGATGGTTGGCAGTAGTTGGGTGATGAGTGATCGGCTGTGCCGCTGGCTGGATTGTAACGACGGCGGTATCGATGCGGTGATACAAGTATTGGCGATACATCCCGCATTTCAGCCCTGCGAATACCAGCAAATTACTATCGAAAAAATTGATGCCCAACGAGCCACATTGGAGTTATTGGACGGGCCGGCACTGCGGGAAGAGGACACGGCGAGTTGGATTGGGCTTTTGCAGCAAGGTCATACAGGGGGTTTGGATGCGTTAGTGCAGGGTGTTGATCCCAGGGCCCGCTGTGTGCGTAGTGACGACAGTAACATGGCTTGGGAAATTTTCATCGACCCCAAAGCAGATCCCGTGGAGCCACCGTTACCGGTACAGATCGCCATGGGTACGGTACTCTACCAGACCAGGCTGAATGATCATTTGCAGCTGTTGCAGATTGAGAGCTAACTGTCAGCGAGAACGCTCTCCCTGACCGCTGTTTGTATGGTTGCTTTAGACGCGTGTACCACGTCATTCCAGTGGCTATTGATTTCGGGTGTCCACTCATTAGCCAGCGCCTCTTCTACCGTATCACGAAAGGCATCAA
>JAUXHA010000022.1 GCA_030621845.1 Spongiibacteraceae bacterium | reverse complement strand
ATAGCACCCAACATAAGCACTACAGTGAATACTATAAGGATAAGGAATTAATAGAAATTATTGCGCGAAAATATGCTGATGATATTAGTAATTTTGGCTTTTCGTTCTCAACTGCCGATAATAGCAATACAGGAAAAAGTCGATCTTTCACCCGACGCGGGCTGGATATGTTAACAACGCGATTTTCCAAATAAGCAGGTCGGTTAACTCAAGCCTTCAATTTCTCGATACAGCTCTATCAACTGCTTGGTCAGCTTGTGACTGGGCGCAAAAGCAATCATTGGTCGCTGCGCACACTGCGACTCTTTCATCTTTACCGAGCTGGACAAGTAACTGTTCAATACCGGTAATTCCTCTTCCCGCAGCTCAGCAATTAATGCAGCGGGGAGTTTGGCCTGGCTGAGAAACTGATTCACAATCACGCCTTCGATTTCCAGCTCAGGATTATGGTCTTCCCCCAGTTCTTCAATATTGGCCATCAGGTTATAAAGCGCCTGCCTGGAAAAACTGTCACAATTGAATGGAATCAACGCTGTATCCGCTGCAATCAAGGCCGACTTACTGTAGAAGTTGAAATTGGGCGGGGTATCGATATAGATACGTTCGTATTCATCTTCCAGCTTTTCCAGCGCCTGCTTCAACTTGTAAATTTTATGACGTCGCTCAAGCTCCATTTCCAGCACTTCGAGCTCTGGGCTGGAGGGAATTAAATAGAGGTTTTCAATAAATGTTTCATGAACAAAATAGTCAGGCGACTTCTTAACCGAGAGCATGCCACCGGTACTGCGGCGAAAGAAATCCGCCACGTTGTTTTCCGGGCACTGCTCCTCATCATGGGTATTGATTCCCAGGTAACTACTCGTATTGCCCTGTACATCCAGGTCAATCAATAAGGTCTTATGGCCCTCCCAGGCACTGATGGCTGCCAAATTAGTCGCAATACTGGATTTACCCACCCCGCCCTTCTGGTTAAACACAACTCGCCGCACGCTATCGCTCCGTAGTAATTTCGCAAATTTTTAAACAGCCGGATTCTACCCTGTAGCTTGTATCACGGCCATAAAACTCTTGTTAATTTTTTCCCCGATAAGCCCACTGTAACAAGGCAGGCAACACTAACAGGGTAAATAATAATAAAAATGCAATCGCCACTGTCAATAACAAGCCAATCGAAAACATCCCCTGGTGTTCCGAAAGCGCCAGCGCACCAAACGTGCCCATGGTCGTCAGCGCGCTTAATATCACCGCCCGCGGTGTCGATGAACTGATTAACTGCCGCAGCCGATCGGTCTCATGGAAGCGATGGACGATATGAATGCCGTTATCCACTCCCAGGCCAAAAATTAATGGCACCACAATAATATTTGCCATGTTCAGCGGCTGGTTGATTAATACCGATACCGCCAGGGTACACAGTGTCGCCAACAGCAGTGGCACAAACACCAGCACCACATCAAGCCCGCGCCGACAACTCAACCAAACCACCAGGGCAATACACACAACGGCATAGATTACCGCTTGCTGGAACGCCTTGACCACAATAACGCCGACGCCCTCCTCCGCCACAGGCCTGCCGGTAGCGTGGGGGGCGATGGCTTTAACTGCCTTGATGAACCGTTTTTGCGCCCTGACGTCGGAAAGGTTCTCACGGGGAACAACCGTCAACAACACCACCCCCTGCTCGCTAATATAGCGTTGCTGAATGTCATCGGGAAAACCGCCGGCATGCATGACTTCAACCGAAATATTTTCCTGCCAATCTATCCACTGCTGCTGCAGGCCGCCGAGCAGATTGTACTCCCAGCGCAACTGGGTCTCGGGCTGATCCAGCTGTTGGCGCGAAGCCAATAATTGCTGCAGGCCTGGATTCGCAGGGGCCAGCTTGTCCAGCTCAATGTTTAGCATCTCCCAGGCATTTTCGCTGGCTTCAACCGGCGTCTCTTCCGCCTGCTCCATCATCATTTCAACCGCTTCCAGCAAACCGTCCAGCTGCTGCAGTTTAGCGGCCTGCTGCTCCGGCAATAAGGCATCGATCCCCTCGACTTTGGCCACGCTATCGAGTCGCTGCAAGCGGGCCTTTAATTGCTCAGCTTGCTGGGGAGAACTGGCCATCACTGACAGGCTGTATTCCGTTGCCATTTCCTGCTGCTGTAACTCGAGGAATGTTTGCATGGATTCTGATTGCGGCGATTTTAACGCCAGCGTAGAGAAATCGAAATGTAGACGCGACGCCACCAGGCCAGAACCCAGTGCGACAATCAATGCCGCCATCACCAGCAGGAAATGATGTTTTTCCAGCCAATGAGCTGGCTCATCGACTGTCACATTGCCCTGCTCAGGTAATTTAGGCGGCATGCCCACCAAACGGAAAAATAACGGAATCACCGAGAAACTGGCCAGCAAGGCCATTACCATACCACCAGCAGAAATCAGCCCCAACTCACCAAGCCCCAGGTATTCCGTAGGTAAAAACGCCAGAAAACCCAGCGCCGAACTCAGTGCGCACAGGGCAATGGTTGGCCAGCTCTGTTGACTGGCGGTTACCATCGCCTTGAAGCAATCGGCCTCCCTACCCACTTCCTCCTGTATTCTCAGACAGAAATGAATAGCGAAATCCACCCCCAGGCCAATAAACATCACCAGGAATACTACCGAGATGGTATTAAAAGCACCGACAAAGAAACTGGCATAGGCCACCGTCCACACCAAGCCCACCAATAATGCCAGATACGTGGCCGCAATAACCCTGAATGAGCGCACCCCCAATACCAAAATAGCGGCCAATAAGACCAGTGACACAGCGCCCGCCAGCGCGACGCTCTCGTTAGCGGCGGCAATCTCATCGTAGTCCAGCGCCGGGCGTCCCGTTAGGCGCGCCGACACACCCTCGGGCAGTTCCATTGCCGCAATCATGCTGCGAAGGGTTTTCACAATTTGCTTGTTGGGCTCGGCATCCGTGAAATCCTTTCGCCCCTGCACCACAATCAGGTTGTAATAGTCCCCACTGCTCTCTACAGAAATTAGCGACATCCAGTCAAACACCCTGCTTTCACCGTCAAGGGTTTGCTCGCCCGTTTCCAGCAGAGGCTTTAATAACTGCTCAATCGCCTGCGGATCATTAGTTTGCTGGAGCTGCTCAGTTAACAGGGTAAAGTAGCTATCCAGCGCCGGTTCCTCGACCAGCGGGATAATCGTCGGCATCACCACTTGCATGTCAGCGATCACCTCGGCCAGTTGCGTCTGGTCGAGGTATAGCAGGCGGTGCTGTTGAAAATAATCGAGATTGGTCAGTGCAAATACACTGTAGAAGATATCGTCCCGCACCCGCAATTGCGCTTCAAGACTGAGAGAAACGTCATCCACAGCGGCAACATCGTCACCCTTGATCACTACAATCGTGTTGTTTTTATACTGCGGGAAGACCTCGTTAAAGCGATCCCGGTCGAGCCGCCAGGGAGTATCCTGACGAATCAGGTTTTCCGTTTCGGCATCGATTCGAAAATGCTCGACACTGTACCAACCACTGACCAGCGTCAGCGCCACGATAAGCAGCAACACAAACAGCGGTTGCGTCTGGATAATATGAAGCCATTGCTTAATCAAACGTTGGATAAGCTACCCCTCGTGAGTCCGGGTTAATAGCCATCACCACCGGCATACTGTGTCGATAGATTATCAAAACGAGTGAACTTACCAATAAAGCTGAGCCGCGAGGTACCAATCGGCCCATTGCGCTGCTTGCCAATAATGATCTCCGCAATCCCCTTATCCTGGCTTTCCTCGTTATAAACCTCATCGCGATAGATAAACATAATCACATCAGCATCCTGCTCGATGGCACCCGATTCCCGCAGGTCAGAATTGATTGGCCGTTTGTTGGGCCGCTGCTCCAGCGAACGGTTAAGCTGGGACAGTGCCACTACCGGGCAGTTAAACTCCTTGGCGATGGTTTTTAATGAGCGTGATATCTCCGAGATTTCTGCGGTACGCCCCTCACCCCTTCCCGCCACCTGCATCAATTGCAGGTAATCGATCATAATCATCCCCGGTTCACCGTGTTTTCGAGCAATACGCCGGGTTCGAGAGCGGATTTCTGTGGGTGTTAAAGCCGGTGTATCGTCAATAAATAATGGTTTGTCCTTTAACTGGCCGACCGCCGCGCTTAATTTTGGCCAATCCGCTTCGTCCAGTTTACCGGTGCGAACCTTGGTCTGGTCAATGCGACCAATTGAGGAGATCATCCGCATCACCAGCGATTCAGCGGGCATTTCCATGCTGAATACAATCACCGGTTTGTCGCCATTGAGCACCGCATGTTCCACCATATTCATCGCAAAAGTGGTTTTTCCCATCGAGGGTCTCGCCGCCACAATCACCAGGTCCGACTTCTGCAGACCCGAGGTCATTTCATCCAGATCTATAAAGCCGGTGCTGACGCCGGTAATACTGCCTTCGGAATTAAACAGTTCATCAATGCGATCGACCGTCTGCTTCAGCAGTGGATTGACCTCCTTCGGCTCGCCCTGGTTAGGACGCCCTTCGGTGATCGCCATGATATGCCGTTCCGCTTCACCCAGTAGCTCACCACTGTCGCGACCCTCGGCATTGAAGGCACTGTCCGAGACCTGATTGGCCATGGCAATCATTGCACGCAAGGTTGAGCGCTCACGCACCACCTTGGCATAGGCGCGGATATTGGCAACACTGGGGGTATTCCTGGCCAGCTCAGTGAGATACGGCAGGCCGCCAACAGCCTCCAGTTCACCGGCATTATTCAGCGCCTCAGCGAGAGTAATCACATCAATGGGTTCGTCAGCTTCTACCAAGCGGCCCATTTGCGCGTAGATTTGCCGGTGGGCAGCGCGATAAAAGTCGCTCTCGGCAACGGTATCGGCAATATTATCCCAGCTGTCATTGACGATCATCATCCCGCCCAGTACTGATTGCTCCGCCTCCACAGAATGCGGCGGGACTTTCAGATCGGCCAGATCGAGGCTCGGGGGGGGGCCAAGATCAATCACATTATCGACACTATCAGAATCCACGTTGCTACTTATCTTTTTCCAATTCAGGGAGGGCTATTGTCATTGATTTGCCCACAAAAAAAAAGGGTCGTCTTGAAGACGACCCTTCAATCTGTAGTAATAAGGCTTACTCAGGCTTTATCCGATAAAAGAAGGTATACAGCACGGGCACCAGTAACATGGTTAACACGGTGCCGAAAGCAAGCCCAAACATAATAGTCACCGCCATCGCTACCCAGAATACATCCCCCAGCAATGGAATCATCCCCAATACCGTGGTACCCGCCGCATTCATCACTGGATTTAAACGTGATACACCGGCATTAATCGTCGCCTGGTAAGGTGTCTGGCCCTCAGCCAGGTAGATGTTGACCTGATCCAGCAACACCACCGAATTCTTGATCATCATCCCCGACAAGCTCATCGCACCTAACAGGGCAATAAACCCGAAGCCAGGCTGAAAAATCAACATGCCGGTGGTAATACCGATAAAAATAAACGGGATCACCAGTAAAATAATAATCGGCGCCCGGTAGGAATTAAACAGCATCACGATAATGAATAATATGATCACAATCGTCGGCGCGAAGCCGGGAATCAGCGCCTCTGTCGACTGCCGTGCACTGTCGAACTCACCGTCCCATTCCAGGTTATAGCCGGGCGGTAGCTCCAGCGCCTCAAAGCGAGCCATCACGTCGGCCATCAGGGTCGGCGCACCCACGCCCTCAGCGGTCGCCGCCTGCACGGTAATAGCGCGGCGACGATCCCAGCGCCAGACAATATTATCCACCCAGCCCATCTCAACCTTGTCGACCACCTGACCCAGCGGCACCGCCTCGCCGCCATTGCTTGTCACAATCTGTACGTTGTAGATATCCTGGCTGACCCGGGCGCGCTCTTCCTCTGTGGCCCTAACCACAATCGGGATTAACTCGTCGCCCTCACGGTAGAGACCAACGTCAATCCCGTCAAAACTGCGCTTGGCCGCATTACCTACATCTTCACGGCTAATACCTGACCAGCGGGCGCGCTCCTGATTGTAATGAACCACCAGGTCTCGACTGCGCTGGCGCCAGTTAGTACGGATTTCATCCTGGTTAGCATAGGGGCTGTCGCGAAGAATATCCTTGCCCTGCTCGGCTAATTGACGCAACACATCCAGATCGGCATTGGCCGGACCGCTAAAGCGCGCTTCAAATTTCCAGTCGTCAAAAGCGCCAACGGCATATTTCCTGACCCGAACCATAGGCCCGATAGCCTGCTGCCCCAGCCAATCCTGCAAACGCTGCTTAACAATGTCGACATTTTCAAACACATCAATATTCACCACTAGCTGCGCATAACTGCTGTAGGCACTTTCCGGATTGACCGGCAGGTAAAAGCGGGGCGGTCCGCGGCCGATAAAGGTGCTAACCAGGTTCACTTCCTGATAACTCTCCAGCTCATTTTCCAGTGCCTTCAGGTCTTCGGAAACGGTTTCAATCCGGGTGCCTTCCACATCCCAGTAATCAACCATCAACTCGGTTCGTGAGGAGTCGGGGAAATACAGACGGTCAACCAGGCCAAAGCCCCACAGCGACACCAGCAGGCTACCAACCATTAATAGCAAAAACATCACCCGGCCACGTATTAACCAGCCCAGTAAACCGCGGTAACCATTAAAAAATTTCGTATCGTAGGGGTCCTCGCCCTCTTTCACTTCGGGGTCCGGTAGCAACGCCACACACATCAGCGGTGTAATCGTCTGTGACAGCAGCCAGCTAATCAGCAGCGAAATACCAACCACCTGGAACAAACTGCCCGCATACTCACCGGTATCATAGGTCGAGGCAAAAATCGGGTAAAAGGCCATTACCGCCACAATAGTTGCACCGAGTAAGGGCATCGAGGGCAGCGTCGCCGCCTCTATTGCCGCCGCTTCGCGCGCCATGCCCTGCTTGAGCCTCACCACAAAACCATCGACCACCACGATGGCATTATCAACCATCATGCCCATAGCAATAATCAACGCACCCAACGATACCCGCTGTAGATCAATACCAACGATCGACATCACCAGGAACGAACCGGTAATCGCCATCACCAGGCCACTGAGACCAATAATCATCGCCACCCGAATACCCATGGTCACTGCCAGCAGCGCCAGCACAATCACCACCGCCTGCGCCAGGCTGATCATAAAAGCACTGATGGACTCTGCTACCTGATCCGACTGCCAGGAAATACGATGCCATTCAAGGCCGACGGGGGTGCTTTGCTCTAACTCCTCAAGACGACGATCAATACGAGCGCCCACTTCAACCAGGTTAACGCCTTCCGCCGGCGCCATCGCCAGGGCAATGGCGGGCAAGCCATCCACTCGCATCAACTCTACTGGCGGGTCAATATACGCTTCTCGTACCGTGGCAATATCTTTAATACGAATAAGTTCATCATTACTGCGGCTGCGTTTACCATCGGCATGCACAATAGCCAGCTCACCTATTTCACTGGCCGACTGATATTCACCGGTAGTCACAATGCGGAAATGCTGGGATTGCAACTCCACCGAACCACTATCAACCACCATACCTTGCTGGCGCAGGGTAGCAGTGATGTCGGCGGTGCTAATGCCTAGCTGGGTTAGCTGGGTTTCCGCCATATCGAGGTAGACCCGACGTTTTTGCACTCCCCAAAAATCAACGCGGGCGACATCCTTGACAATGCTCATCTCCTTGCGCAGATCCTTAACAAAATCCTCCAGCTCGCCGTAACTGTAACCATCCGCTGTCACCGCCAATAAAAAACCAAACACATAACCAAAATCATCGTTGATCACCGGCTTGCCCGCACCGGGCGGCAGTTTACTCTCAACATCGGCTATTTTCTTGCGCAGGGTATCCCAGACCTGGGGCAGGCGATCCGACCAGTATTCGTTTTTGATATCGACTTTAATCAGTGCCTTACCAGGACGCGCCATCGAGTAAAGGTGCTTGACCTCTGACATTTCCTGCAATTTGGTTTCCAGCAGATCAATCACCTCCAGCTCAACCTGCTCCGGCGATGCGCCCGGATAGTTAACCGTAATAGAGGCCGTCTTAACAGTGAATACCGGGTCCTCCAGCTGACCCAGTTGAAAATACGCCAAGGTGCCGCCCACCAGCAGGATAAACGCAGCAAAGTAAGATACCGCCCGATTGTCTAGCGAAGCTCTGGTCAGGTTCATGGTCTTACTCCCCAACTGCCAGAATCGAAACCTGCTGACCTGGTGTTAAGGAGCGAACGCCGGCTGTTGCGATCCATTGCCCCTCACTCAGGCCACTGAGTACTTCAACACCCCGAACAGTAATCCGCCCGGTTTCAATCACCGCCATAGACACTTTCCCGGTGGACTCATCAATCACCCAGACATGACTACGGGCTTCAGTTTCCGGGGTAAACACCGCCGCCACGGGAATCATCAGCTCGGCGCTAATCCCCTCACCCAGATCACGTTTAGTGGCCCAGGCTTTGCCCGCCATACCGGGCAAAATAGTGACCTCTTCTGGCTGCGGAAAAAGCAGCGTGACCGGGTAGGTACGGGTGATGGCTGACGCCTCATTACTAATTTCTTTAATGCTGGCAATAAATTCATGTTCCGGAAAGGAATCAAAACTGACCATGATTTCCCTGACTGAGTTAATCTGGGTAATCAGGGTTTCCGGTAGATTAATCACCATCTCAATTTGGGTGCTATCAAGCAAACGCGCCACCACTTTCTTGGCCTGTACCGCTTCAAAATTTTCAACATAGAGGTTCGAGATACGACCAGTGAATGGCGCGAGAATCACCGAATCTGCCAGTGCTTTTTGCGCCACCGCCAGCTCTGCCTCATCGACATCAACCCTTGACTCAAGACGGTCATATTCAGCCTGTGAAATAAACTTCTTGACCAATAATTCCTTGGCGCGATCAAAGTTGCGCTTGGCAGTACGCAGGCGAGCCTGCGCCGACTTCACCTTGGCTTGAAAGTCCTTGGGGTTAAGTCGTGCAATCAAGTCCCCTGTTTTTACTTCGTCACCAATATTTACCGGGCGCTCAATCAACGAGCCAGGCACATCAAAGGCCAAATTGACTTCCTGGGTGGCGCGGGCGCGGCCGGGGAAACTTCGCCCGTGCATGCCCACATCCTTTCCCACCTGTATCGCTTTTACCGGCCTGATCACAATATCCTCGACAGGCGCCTGTTTACTACACGCTACCAGCAGCGGAAAAGATAAAACCAGTAATGAGGCATACTTAGCGATAGATTTCATGGCGATCATCCGGATTATTATTTCACATAGGCTGGAACTATAAAGCTTGAAGCCAATCTATACAAATAGCACACAGCCCTCATAGGTAGTAACCGCAGCTAAATTTCCTTTCTGTCTCTGCAAAAACTCACTATAATGCGCCCCTACACACCTTCGGCGCTGTTTTAGCATTTCCTGCTAGTGCCAATTACCCGAGAATATTATGTCATCCCCTGAAGTTACCAGCTTTACTGAACTGGCCTTGGCCGCTCCCGTGCAAAAGGCCATTGAAGCCGTTGGCTACGAGCAGCCCTCCCCGATTCAGGCCGCCAGTATTCCTCATTTATTGAATGGTGATGACTTACTCGGCGTGGCCCAGACTGGCACCGGTAAAACCGCCGCGTTTGCTTTACCCCTGCTGAGCAAAATTGAACTGAAAAGCAAGACCCCCCAGGTACTGGTGCTGGCCCCTACCCGCGAACTGGCCATCCAGGTCGCTGAAGCCTTCCAGACCTATGCCAGTAAAATGAAAGGGTTTCATGTTTTACCCATCTACGGTGGGCAGGACATGAGTGGCCAGCTGCGCCAACTTAAACGTGGTGTCCATGTGGTGGTCGGCACACCCGGCCGGGTGATGGATCACCTGCGCAGAAAAACCCTGGACCTGAGCGGCCTGAAAAGCCTGGTACTGGACGAAGCTGACGAAATGCTACGGATGGGTTTTATCGACGATGTCGAGTGGATTCTGGAGCACACACCCAGCGAGCGCCAGGTTGCCCTGTTTTCAGCCACCATGCCAAAACCCATTCGTAAAGTCGCCGATCGTTACCTGAAGAACCCTAAAGAAGTTCGCATCGCCAGTGACACCTCCACCGCTCCCCACATAGAGCAGTTCTATTTAATGGTCGGGGGCTTTGAGCGTAAGCTGGATGCCATTACCCGTATCCTGGAAGCCCAGGATTTTGATGCGATGATTATTTTTGTGCGCACCAAAACAGCCACAGCGGAATTGGCTGAAAAACTGGAAGCGCGGGGTTACTCCGCCTCCGCGCTCAATGGCGACATGAACCAGGCCTTGCGCGAACGCACCATCAATCGCCTGAAGAAAAACCAGCTGGATATTATTGTTGCCACCGATGTCGCCGCCCGCGGTATTGATGTGCAACGTGTCAGCCATGTGTTGAATTTTGATATCCCCTACGACAGTGAAGCCTATGTTCACCGCATTGGCCGCACCGGACGTGCCGGGCGCTCCGGCAAAGCGATTCTATTTGTCGCGCCGCGGGAAAAACGCCTGTTACACACCATTGAAAAAGCCACTCGCCAAGCCATAACACCGATGGAATTGCCCAGTGGCAGTGAAGTCTCTAACAAGCGTATCCAACAATTCAAACAGCTATTAACCGATACCATGGAAGGCCAAAACCTGGATTTCTTTAATAATGTACTGGCTGAGTACAGCACAGAGCATAACCGCAGCGCCGAGGAGATTGCCTCTGCACTGGCTTATTTACTGCAAAAAGAGCGCCCGCTACAAGTTAAAGATGCCCCCCGCAAGAAAAAACGTGACGATTCACCTCGGGGAGGAAACCGGGAAGATTCACCCCGCAAGAAAAAACGCGATGATTCACCTCGGGGAGAAAACCGGGAAGATTCATCTCGCAAGAAAAAACGCGATGATTCACCCCGGGAAGATTCATCTCGCGGTAAAAAACCCCGTGACCACAAGGAAAACACTGACAAACCCTTTGACAGCAAACCCACAAAGCACGGTAAAAAAACCGACGTCCCCATGTCCTGCTATCGACTGGAAGTGGGCCGCAACGATGACGTGAAACCCGGCGATATCGTCGGCGCCATTGCCAATGAAGCGGGCATTGATAGCCATCACATTGGCCATATTAAACTGCATGATGACCACACCACTGTCGACTTACCCGCCGGCATGCCCGAGGAATTGATGCAACACTTACAAAATGTCCGCGTCTGCAATCGCCCGCTAAAGATTAAGCCTAATGGCAAAGCCACGCCGCCGTTAAAAGCAAAAAACAAAAAGCTGAAAAAAGCAAAACCCAGCGCTAAATCAACAGGCGACACAGAGGGCAGCAAGGCTAAAAAAGCCAGGAAGCGCAAGGCGAATTAATGCAAGACTAAAAAAGAAAGTTCAGGGTGGACGGTGACAATTAACACAGCAGTTAATTGTCACCTTTTACTCAAGTACCTACTAAAGAAGATCCGTCAGCAAGATTCCCAAACCGATTCGCTCGACCTTGTTATCGTAATCAATCAAGCTTTCGCCATAACCATTAAAATATTGCACATAGCCTTTGAGCCGACCCCACAATGGAAAGCTCATACCTAACTCTACGGCACCATGCTCCTCCGAGATATTTCCCCGCAACATACTGGAGAAAGTCAGGCTCTCCCATTTATAAGCGGCGCGGTGCTCAAAGAACCCCATGTAATCGTTAATATCTGAATTGTCATCATCTTCGTCATCTTCGGGAAGGCGATACCAGGCTCTCATACTCATGGCCAGGTTGTTATCCGCCCACATAAACGTGGTGTACACACGGTTCCAGCTACGGCTAAGCGGCTCGCTGCGCCCGTTGGACTGGTGCTCCATACCAAAGGTTAGACCGGTATCACCACCGGCAAGCCGCCAGTTGAGGGGCATTACATAAAAAATTTCGGGCTGGTAGTTGGTTTCACGAAACGGGCTGGACTCATTGTCATTATAGACCTGCCAATACGATTGAATCGTAAAACCAAAATAGAGGGCATCTCCTTCGACGAACATACTGCTGTAGCTCAACGGTATTTTCAGGCTTAACTGAAATTTCGCCTCTTCCTTGTCCAGTATACTGTTCTGCTCGCCGTCCACGACATCTCTATAGGTTTCATCACGCAAGCCATCGGCATAGGTGATCGGCAATATATAATTTTGTTTGTGAGCGGTGATCGAATAAGGGTTCCACTGCGATTCTCGCTCCAGCGCATAACGCTTGGCGAGGATGTTTTTCGGCAAATCCAGGGCATCATCCACATTGCGTTCACACATTACCCGGACTTCCTTAACCGTGGTGTCCTCCGGCACATCACGCATCTGTTGCTCGAGACACTTTTTTAAGGTCTCGCTGTGGACCGGTATTTCCTGGCCCGAATCGCTATAACTGGGCAACTGCCCCATCACATCACCATTCTGGTGAACCGGCAACTCCTCCAGCGTATTAATGGCATCGGGAACTTCATCGCCATAAGCCGAGTTTATCATCATCAGTAAACCTCCGATCAAGCATACCAGAGACGTCATTTTTACTTGCACTGTCTTTACTCCCAGGAGAACAAATTTATAATTATGTCAGACTTTCGGCATGCATAAGAGAACTTCCCCGAGTTCACTGCCGATGTGACAATTGTAGCCTTAAAAGTGTTTTATTTCTTCATCATCAGCCCAATTTCCCGATAATACAGCGACCAGTTTCACAAGCCTGGAGATGCCCTGACAATCCTTATCATGTAATATCCATCAAAATTCATCGATCAACGCACACGAAAACAACAGGATTTGAGAGCCATTATGCCCAATACCTTTAATCGGATGACTTTTACACTGACATTTTTATGCCTGTTATTAACTAAACAAAGCCTGGCCAGTGACTTTTCTGATGCCCCCTGGGAGTTTCAACTGGCTCCGCTTTTCATCTGGGGGGTAAGCATTGATGGCGATGCCAGCGTCGGCGATAACACGGCGCCCCTGGATCTCGATTTCCAGGATGATGTGCTGGAAAATATGGACGCGACAGTCACCGTTCACTTTGAGGCAAAAAAAGGGGTAATGAGCTTTTTCACCGAGTACCAGTACATCAAACTCGACCCGGATGTAGGCATTGGACCGATTAAGGCAAGCATTGATTTTAAAAACATCATGTTTGAAGTCGGTGCCGGCTTTACCTTCAGCGAAACAAACTGGACCCGTTGGGAATCGCTGTTTGGGCTGCGCTACGTCGACCAGGACATTGATGTTGATGGCAGTTTCAATTCCCCGCTGCCACCCGCAGAGCCAGGAAAAAGCCATCTCAACGCTGGCGATAACTGGTGGCACCCGTTCTGGGGCCTGCGTGTATGGCAACGTTTATCCGATCGCTGGAGTCTGGTAGCTCGCGGTGATTTTGGCTACGCCGCCAGTGACAATAAAGCAAGCAATGGTATGGCCATGGTTGACTTCCGTTTTAATCGCTGGGGTTCGGTCTTTGCCGGTTATCGTTATATTAATTTCGACTATGATAATGGCAGTGGTAATGATCGCTATGCTTTCCAGGCCGCGCAGCAAGGCCCTATACTCGGCATGAATATACGTTGGTAGCCCTTACTCGCCAACGCATTCTCAAGGAGTTAGCTTTTTTCACCATTATCTACACTGTTGGTATTTTGGAGCGGGTTTAGAACAATGGAATTTACACTCACTTTCGTTAAAATTTTCTTCTACATTATTTATTTGGCCCTGCCGCTGCTACTTGCCATGGCGTTACTGGTGGCACTGCTGGGGCAAATCGTTGCCCGACTGGAAAAATGGACGCCCTTTATCGGCTTTTACTGGGCGTTTATTACCGCCACCACCGTAGGCTATGGCGATATTCGCGCTCAACATAAACGCTCTCGCATGCTCTCGGTACTGATTGCCTTTGTTGGCATCGTTTTTACCGGCATTACTGTTGCCATTGCCATAGAGGCGGCCTCTTTTGCCTACGCACGACACGAAGATTTACCAAAACTACAGCAAAAGCTGGAGAAACTGGATAACACCGTCACCAGAGAGCAAGAAAGACGAAAAGAGATCGATAAAAATACTGAGAAAAATCCGCGGTCTAGTCCTTAATTTCTACCTTCACCGGTATCCAGTGATTCTGGATTAAGCTGACGGAACCGTTGCGCGTCAATTCTGACAGTGCCAGGTTTAATTGATCCAGTAAGACCTTATTGCCTTTTTTTACCGCCCAGGCCAAATGTTCCCGGGTCAGTGAACGATACAGGGGCATCAAGTCATGGTACTCCTGTGACTGGGCAATTTTCCAACTGGTTGGCGCATCGTGGATATAATAATTAATCTCACCTGCCCGTAAAGCGGCAAAGGCCAGCGGTGGATTGTCGTAATACTTGATCGTGGCCGTGGTCATTTCCTTTACATAGCTCTCCCCGGTGGTACCTGGCTCCACACCGATGATCCGACCCGGCTGGGTAATTGCTGAGGGCCTGCTCAGGCTGGCAATATCTGCCATACGAATAATCGCCATCTGGCCAATTTCAAGATAGGGATCACTGAAATCTACCCGCTGCTTACGCCCCTCGGTGATACTCATACCCGACATAATTACATCAATTTTGCCACTTTCCAGTGCGGGAATTAACTCATCCCAAGCCATCTCCCTAATCTCGACCTTACGCATCATTAATTCACCAACTGCCATCGCCATCATCGGCTCGATACCATCCAGCTGGCCGTTGTTTTTAAACGCCAGTGGCTTGTATTCAGGGTTCAGACCAACGACTAACAGACTATTATCAGCATGCAGATGGAAAGAGAACAGACTTGCCAGTACCAATAACACATTTCCAAACAGCTTATTACGAAGTAAGTTGATAATTTTCATGGTGGCAGGACCCTTGCTGATAATAGTGTTTAACCTATTGGATTTTCGAACAAATGTATAGCGGTAATACTGTACCCACGGCTAATAATACCCCCTGGCAAAGTAGTCTGCCGCCTCTTGCCAGCTTTTCCATTGCACAGTAGGATTGACCACTGAATCACTCACTGGGAATAACACTATGTCAGCAGAGCAATGTCAGGGCATCACCAAACAGGGAAATCCCTGCAAAAAAAATGCAGTTGCCGACGGTTTTTGTAAAACCCACGCCGGCCAGGCAAGTCCAGACGCTCAATCTGCCCCCGAGCCAAAACCCTCTACCGCCAGCTTTGACGCCATAGTCAATGCCGGAGCAAAACTTGTCGACTCACTGGAAAAAGCCATTAACCATGCCCCGGAGCTAATGGATAAGCTATTCAAATACTCCGGGATAAAAATCATGGCCCCGGGTATTTCTGAAAAAATGCAAAGCAGGGCCACGGACAGAATAAAATCACGCCTGCAAAAACTGCAACTGGACTTTATCAATATGGGCGCAGACCCGGCTAAACTCGACCAGCTACTGGAAAAAACCCGCAAGCTGGAAGCGCTGGTTGAGACAACACTGGCAACCACCGGAAAATATTTACCGGCCTCACTGAAAGACGAGCTAAAACGCTCGTTAAAAAGACTTAAAGATTTGCGGAAAAAATAGCCTCTACGGCAGTTATGGGCTTATAAAATCAATGCCTTCAAAAAGTTAAGCCT
This sequence comes from Spongiibacteraceae bacterium, assembly GCA_030621845.1. GTDB lineage: Bacteria > Pseudomonadota > Gammaproteobacteria > Pseudomonadales > Dasaniaceae > JAUXHA01. The sequence continues at coordinate 17,018 of JAUXHA010000022.1, read as the reverse complement.
AAAGACACATTGCCAACCGATATCACCGTGCGAGTGTTTTCTCACGACATTTGATTGATATCATAAAAAATACATATCCTTGGTGTTAGAGTTAGTTTGAATAGTGACAATAGTTATTAACCAGTACTTTTAAGGATAAATTATGCGTAAGAACGACCCCGTCAGTAATTTAATGAGCAAGAATGTTGAATCGGTCCAACAAGGACAGGCACTCAGCGATGTGTATAAGCTAATGTGCAATACCGGCGTTCACCATGTTCCGGTTCTGGATGGAAAAAAACTAACCGGGCTTATTAGTTTTACCGACATGATGAAACTAAACATGGCCATAGATACGTCTAATACGCATACCATTGATGTTCTGATTGACGGTCACTCATCGATAAAGGATTTTATGTCGACTAAACTTACCACCCTCAAACACGGACAAACGGTCAGAGACGCCGCCAAATTACTGAGCGAAGGTAATTTTCATTCCCTTCCCGTAGTAGACGATGAAGGTAATATTTCCGGCATACTAACCAGCACTGATCTTATCCGTTACCTGAGTGCACAATATTAATTTTATAAAGAGCGGAGTGAATATGAAACAGGAAAAAATTGAACAATTCTCCGAACAACTACTTGAACAGCAACAACGTTTGGCTGACTTGCTTGAAAGAACCAAAAAACACCTGTATCGCAGAGAAGAACCCTATAGTGCCGACTTTGCCGAACAGGCCGTTGAGGTGGAAAATAACGAAGTCGTCGAACGACTTGACGAGGATGCCAAAATCGACCTGGCAAACATCAGCAAAGCGCTGGAGCGGATTGAGCAAGGCAGCTACGGCATCTGTACTCAATGCAATGACAGCATCAGGGAAGAACGCCTCGAAGCCATTCCACAGGCGAATCTATGCATTGATTGTGCAGACGCGGCCACCAATTAACCTAACCCGGCATCTCACTAATAATTGATGCCGGGCATTATTGCGGCCTCCAGGCAGCTGGCATCGGCTTATTCTTCAATCCTTTCGTCACTCCATGGTGTAGAGAAACAAAATAAATAGAACTTAATGCTATTGATTACTGGCACAAAACATCTTTGTGGAATAAGCCTGCCAGGGAAAGTTGAACTTCATCACAGTCCCGGCAAGCGACAATAAAGCACAGCGAATACTCATCCAGCGGCGTCTATAGTACATAGACTTACATTATCATGAGCTGCTGACATGCCTCAGGCAAAATCCAGGAACATCCCCCTGGTATTAAAGCTATCGATGTTGATTTTTCTGCTGGTTATCGGCGGGATATCTATTGTCAGCATATCCATACTGGGAAAACAACACCAACTCCAGGATGAACAGATTCGGGATTTTGCCAATGCCATGGTGTTACAACTGGCATCCAGCGCAACAGAACCACTTTTTACCGATGACATTCTATCACTACAATTGATGGTTAATAATTTTGTAAAATTGCCACGCGTTGTTGGCGCCGCCGTTATTGATAAAAAACTAAACATTCTTTCCCAGGAAAGATTGCCCGGCAAAGAGCAATTAATCCGCAGCAGCATTGCAAACCTCAGCATTGATAAAACTTACACACCAGAAGAAAAAAACGATGGCACCCTATCTGTCATTAGCACCATAGATTTTCGAAATATTACCGGAGGCTATGTCTACATAGAAATACAAACAGAATCTCTACTCAATGCCTACACCCGAACACTCACGATGATTTTAATGGTTAGCGGCATTGTAGCCGTGCTTGCATTAATACTTGCCTATTTTATCAGCGCGTCCTTCTCCAGACCGATCACTCAACTGCTTGATGCCACAACCCAGATCGGTAAAGGTCAGTTTGACATCAAACTGGACGATCGCCGCAATGACGAGCTGGGAAAACTGATTGGAGCAATTAATGATATGGGCGAAGGACTTTACCAAAAGACCCAGGTTGAATCATTGATGTCGCAATTTCTCGCTAAAGATGTTGCCGACGAAGTCCTGGGCCACCTTGATAAAGTAGAAATTGGCGGCGACCGCGTTACCGCAACAGTATTATTCGCCGATATTGTTGGCTTCACCAGCATCTCAGAACAGCTATCACCTGAAGATGTTGCTGAATTTCTTAATGAATATTTCTCATATTTCACTATGTGCGCCAATCTTTACTTTGGCACTATCGATAAATTTATTGGCGATTGCGCCATGGTGGTTTTCGGTGCGCCAAAAGAAGATCCTGAACACCAGTTTCACGCAGTAGAATGCGCTGTATTAATGCAAAAATTAATTCGCAAGCTCAATATTGCCAGACAGCAGGAAGGAAAACCTGCTGTCGACTTAAGGGTTGGGATCAATACCGGGCAGATGCTGGCCGGCGTATTAGGCACGACAAAACGCATGGAATATACCGTAGTGGGTGATAGCGTAAACCTGGCATCACGCCTGTGTGGAGAAGCCGACCCCGGTCAAATTGTTATTACTCAAGAAACTTACTCCTCATTATTTGCTGAAAAGAAAGTCCTCGCACACATGCATAAAAAAATACGCATAAGAGGAAAAGTCGATCCCGTAGAAACCTATATCATCGATGATGTAACACGGGAGCATCAGCTTTCCATGGAAGGTTTAATTACCGATGTACTTGAAGGAAGAATGGTGAAATGAAAATAATTCAACTCATAATTATTTTGTATACCCTGATAATATTATCAGCTTGCGCTGGCATCAGTGAAAACTGGGGAGATCCCGTTGAATCCGTTGATCGACTGGTAACTCAGGAAGAATATGCGCAGGCAATGCAAATCATTTCAAGCATTGATGAAAAGCACAGGGATTATAAAACCCTACAGAAAAAACGTGAAATCATAGTCAAAGACATCAATAGATTCGAAAACAGATTTCTAGCCCAACAAAAAACTCTGAGAAAAAAGGACTACTGGCCCGAAGCCATTGAAGCAGCTGATCGGGCATTAAAAAAGCTGCCAGCCAGCCAAAAAATCATCGCCGCCAGAAAACAAACCATCATTGAACGCGATAAGTACATCAATGAAAAACGCTTGAGCCTGGCCATCAACCAAGCTGGTAGCTTACCCGGCGCTTTAACTTTGCTCGCCGATATAGACCAGGCAAAACCCGGACAAAAGCACAGCAGACAAGCTTTATTAGTGGTGCGAGGGCAAAGCCAGAGAGCTCACAATATACTACTGTCCCAGGCCAGCATTGAGATAAATAATAAAAACTGGATCACGGCAAATAATTATTTATCCATGGCTAACACACTACTGCCCAACAAGGAAACCGGCCGCCTGTTAGCTATGACGCATCAACAAGTCAACCAGCAAGCATCAAAGCGAAATAGAGCCATTAAATTACAACAGGAAAATAGCAAGGATGATCAACTGGCAAAACTGAACAAAAGTTTACAGAATAATGACTATTTGCAAGCGCAAGGTATTGCCAATAATTTAAAAAAATGGAAAAGCAAGGATGTACAGGTAGCCAATGTATTAAAGCAATACCACAAAAACATAAACTCGGAAATCAAAACATTGACCAATAAAGGCCAGCAATCATACACCAAGGGATTTATAGATAAAGCCATCCAATATTGGAATCAAGCGTTACTACTCACCCCTGACAATGCCGATATACAGGGGCGCCTGGATCGAGCCGTGATTTTTAAAACCAATATCAATAAATTCAAACATGTCGCAAGCGCACCGTAAACCCGCAACAAGTGTGCGACTTATTGGCATAGCGATACTTCTTCGCCAATCACTACGGCTGACTTCTCACTGCCGTTAATCCTCTACAGCGACGCTACAATCTGAACCGACCTCTCCACCGAAGCATATTTTTATTCGCAATCAGGGCATAGTACACTGGCAAACTAATGGTATGTATTGAAAATACTACTGCAGGCGTAAACTTACTCAAATTAGCTGGATCCACTGATGAAAATTTTACTTACCGGCGGCACCGGTTTTATTGGCTCCCATACAGCGGCAGCACTAATCAAGGCAGGCCATCAAATCAGATTATTGGTTCGCAGCCAGGAAAAAATGCACCGCGTTATGCAATACCACGGTATCACCATCGACGACTATCTCATTGGTGATATCACCGACCCGCTTGCCTGCCGGGATGCACTCGAAGGCTGCGAAGGACTAGTCCATAGTGCCGCCATGGTATCGACCTCGCGCAAGGATGCGCAACAGGTTCACAACACCAATGTAGAGGGCACCCGTAACATTATTGGCGAGGCTGTTGCATTGGGCCTAAAACAGATTATTCATGTATCCAGCATCACTGCTGTTTATAACCCCAGAGCCACAGCAGTGGACGAGTCATCGGCAATCGGCACGGCCACCAGCACCTACGGTCGATCAAAAGTTACCAGCGAAAAACTGGTACGGCAATTTCAGGCGCAGGGAGCTCCGATCACCATCACCTACCCCACAGGGGTTATCGGCCCAGGAGACCCTGCACTCACAGAACCTTTACAGGGACTGGTTTTATTCCTGAAAACCATGGCGGTAATAACCACCACAGGTATTCAACTTGTCGATGTACGCGATGTCGCTGACGCTCATAGCAGAATTTTCAATGCCAAGCCAAGTAGCGATCGTTTTGTACTTGGAGGAAGTTATTACCCCTGGCATGAATTTGTAGATACACTTGAAGAACTAACCGGACGTAAATTGCGTAAACTGTATTTTCCAAAACCGGCGCTGAAAAGTATCGGCTGGATAATGGACGGTATTAAATATTTCGTGGATATGGGAATACCCGGCGGTAGCGAATCCGTAGGCTATGCCTGTCAATGGATTTTTGCCGATAGCAGCAAGTTAAAGCGGGAAATGGACTTTCATTTTATCGATGGTAAGCAATCGTTGGCAGACACCCTGCAATGGCTAGTCGCATCGGGACATCTGGACAAACACTTAATAGGAAGGCTCAATGATAACTGCTAAGCAAAGGCAATAAGACGCCCGACGCTTTATTGCCAAGCGTCTGTTATGTCAGGGTTAAAATATCGGCATTAGTCTTATCCAGCAGTTTCTCCACTGTATTACCAATAATTCGGCCCTTGATACCACTTCGTCTCACCGAGCCAATGATAATCAAATCCACACCAATATCTTCAGCCGTATCCAGAATAACCTGATCCACCGGCCCCGACTGCACATGGCTGCATTCAAGATTCACACTGCAATAATCAGCTACAGTTTGTTGATTCACCGTAACCGGTTCTTTTATTTCCACGACATCATCAAAAGCATAAAACATATCATCATCCACGGGCTTTTTATCCTCACTCAACACCGGTGAAATCGCATTAACATAATGTACATCTGCCTTATACGCGCCGGCAAATGCACTGGCCGCCTCAATGACTTTTTTATTGAGGATTTTATGGCTCTCATCCTCCGAGGCAATATTGACCGCGGCCAAAATGCGCTTATTTTCCCAGTTGCTATGGTGATGCATTAATAATACCGGACAGGGGCAATCACGGAGCAGAGACCAGTCTGAAGTTTTTCCACCACTTCGCTCAGCCAGGCTATGCACATAGGATGATTTAAGCACCATATAACTGTTGTTACGCTTGCTGGCCTCAACCACAGCCAGGCGCCATTCATCGGCCCACACCAACTCGGAACTGACTTCAATACCTAACAAGCGTACCCGGTCGACCAGGGGGTCAAGATGAATCTGGAATTCACTGAGAATAGCTTTTTTAATCTGCGCATCCGAACCCGACATTGTACCGTTATACGATGCGTTCACACATTCAAACAAATGCAAACTACCGCCGGTCAAGCGCGCTGTTTGGATGGCTCGTTCAAGGGCAGGCTGGGCTTCGCGAGAAGGATCGATAACCACCAAAAAATTATTATCTGACATAGGGAATTCACCGTTTCATTATATTATGCAGGCATGAGTCACCATCGTTATAACTCAGAATAGTATAAAAAGCCCATTTTTTACTCATCTTACGGTTATTTTCAAGCAACCGCCTACCACAAATGGACGAGATACCGCCCCCGGATAATGACAGCTCGCAATAGAAAAATAAACATGCACCCTAAATTGTTTCAAATCAAGTTAAGCCGCCGCTAATAAGAGCATGATGGATTATCCCGCAATATTATTATAAGTGAAGGGTTTACCATGAACGCAAGCAGTTCGGCAAAAATTACCAGCGTTGAATCCGCTACCAAGCGTAATCACAGCAAGCTATCAGAGCCCGAAGTGCTTGTGATGCATGAGTTCTATAAAGATCATAAGCAAATTGAGCAAACCCTTAAAGCCTTTGAGGATCAAATCGGCTTATACCGCAGTGGGAAAAAATCCGACTTTACGCTCATGTACGATGTGATGTCCTATCTGGTGCTGAACCCCGACCAATACCACCACCCGCTGGAAGAAGCTTTTTTTGCCATGCTCGCCGAACTTGATACTACATTCAAGGTAGAAGTCGACATAACCACCAAGGAACATTCGCTGATCAAAGCGGCGGGGGAGATGGTACTTGAGTGTCTGGCCGAGCAAATCAGGTCGCCCTGCAGCCTGAAAGAATCCCATATCATTGAGCACAGTGAAAAATATATTAGTTTACTGCGTCATCATATTGATCGCGAAGAAACCAAGCTGTTTCGGCCCGGCAGAAAATTACTGCATAAACGAGATTGGCGGGAACTTAACCAAATTCTGCATAGCAATCCCGACGATCCTTTATTTGATCAGCAGAGTGAGAAGCAGTATCCCTCGTTAAGAGCCTACCTGAAGGAACGTGTTGAAATCTCCGTAGAAATTATTGCTGAGCAGGAATACCGGCAAATCAGCAGCCTCATCGAAAATATTGGCATCCTCTCCTCCAGCGCCAGTGAAATCAATAACGTGGTCTCACATCACAGCAAAAATGCCTGGCAGGACACCAAAACCCACTACCGTCACTGGCTTAAAGGCGACCCCTTCAAGATTAAAGGCTTACTCACGGTGCCCCTGTCCTGCTCACTCGATAATTTTGATCACACGGTGAAATCGTTGTCAGAGATCAGCAAAATTTTGCATCGCGCGCAGGATTCCCTGACCGAAGAGCCCCCCAGCCCAAAAGACAAATAATTCGGCGCAGGGTTTTCGGTTAATGCCCGCCCGCCATCTGCCAGCGGCAATTGTTAGAAAATTGCTTGCTGAGGAAATCAGCCTGGTCTGCCAATATCCTGCGACTGTTCACCAAGGCAAGATACTCTGCCGGATTGGGACGATAGGGCAGGGCAATTAATTCCATACCCGTTTCTTCCAGGGTCCGGTTGCCCTTGTATTGATTACAGCGCCGGCAGGCCGCCACCAGATTTTTCCAGACATCACGCCCACCCCTGGAGCGAGGTAAGATATGATCGCGGGTTAATGTCGAATAATTGAAGATTTTTCCACAATAGAGACACTGGTAACCATCGCGTTCAAACAGCGTGCGATTGGTCAATGGAGGATTGATTCGCGGTTGTTCAAACCGGGCACCATGGCAGGCCACAATACTGGGCAATTCTATCAAGCTGCGATGACCCGACAAGCGATTCCAGCCACCGCGAATGCGGTAGATCGTTTCACCCAGGCTCCAACACACCAGATTTCGTGAATAAAGACCGACGGTATCCTGCCAGTTTAACCATTCCAGCGGTTGACCTGCCTGATTGAGTCTCAATATATGCAAAGGCCCAGCCTCAATTCAAATACTGAATTCACTTGCTTACAGTGTAGCCCTAATATTTTATAATTGCGCCTCATTTCTATCCCACCCACGTCACTGCCGGAGAGACTCCATGGCGAAAGCTAAACAATCAATAGATTTTGAACAAGCCCTGGACCAACTGGAAACATTGGTCGAGGAGATGGAAGGCGGAGATTTAAGCCTTGAAAATTCGCTAAAAGCCTTTGAACAAGGGATTAAGTTAACCCGCGAGTGCCAGACAGCGCTGGCCACAGCAGAACAAAAAGTACAGTTATTGCTGGAAGAAAACGGCAAACTGAAAGCGATCGAACTGGACAGTAATGGGGAAGCCAGCGACGCATGAATTTCTCCTTCGATGACTACCTGCGGCAATGCCAGCACAGGATTAATACCGCACTGGCGGTCAATCTGGGCAGCTTTACTTCGTCTTTTAGCCACACCGATAGCCGCCCTCATTTAGCACGCCTGGAACAGGCCATTCGCTACAGTTTACTCAATGGCGGCAAGCGGGTCAGGCCCTTATTAGTCTATGCCTCCGCTGCGGCTATCACCGACGATAATGACCCGGAGGGACTGGACCAACTGGCCAGCGCGCTGGAAATGATTCACGCCTATTCGCTGATTCACGATGACCTACCGGCCATGGATGATGACGACCTGCGTCGAGGGCAGGCCAGTTGTCACCGCGCCTTTGATGAGGCCACCGCCATCCTCGCTGGCGATGCACTGCAGGCCAGGGCGTTTGAAATCATTACAGAGCTAAACGGCGCCAATGCCGAAACTAAACTGCAGCTGATTAAGCAATTATCGGCCGCTTCAGGACAAACCGGCATGGTCGGCGGGCAAGCCATTGACCTGGCCGCAACCAATCAGGAGATAAACCTCGACCACCTGGAGACACTACACCGCTTAAAGACCGGTGCCCTGATCCGCGCAGCCGTAACCATGGCGGCCCATTACGCGGGTGCCACACCGACACAATTGCAGGCACTGGATGAATATGCCGAAGCCATAGGCCTGGCCTTTCAGGTGCAAGACGATATTCTCGATATTGAGGGCGACACCGCCACCCTGGGCAAGCAGCAAGGCGCCGACCAGGCATTGAATAAACCCACCTATCCAAGCCTGCTAGGGTTGGAAGCTGCCAGGGAAAAGGCTCAAAAGCTGCACCAGCAAGCCCTTGAAGCACTGGATTGTTTTGGCCGCCAGGCTCAGCCACTGCGTGAACTCGCCAGCTATATCATTTCCAGAAGCCACTAGGCGCCCGATTACACTAATGCCCCGGCTATCAGCGACAGTCAGTCGAAAAAGTGCATTTTTCAACGGTCGCTTAGGTTACAATCCCGTCCCACCCCGGTTAGAAACCGATTGGAGCACTATGTTTACCGAAATACCCCGTTCACGCCCGGAAACGCCGCTGCTCAATAGCATCGATTTCCCTGCACAATTGCGTGAGCTGGAAGAGCAACAGTTGCCGCAGCTGGCTCGAGAATTACGGGAATTCCTTTTGTATACCGTGGGCCAAACCGGCGGCCATTTTGGTGCTGGCCTGGGCGTTGTAGAGCTTACCGTTGCCCTGCACTACGCCTATAACACCCCCGAGGATCGCATTGTCTGGGATGTAGGACACCAGACCTATCCGCATAAAATTCTCACCGGTCGGCGCGAGCAAATGCACAGTATTCGCAGCAGCAAAGGCCTGGCCGGCTTCCCCAAGCGCAGCGAAAGTGAATACGACACCTTTGGCGTAGGTCATTCCAGCACCAGCATCAGTGCCGCACTGGGTATGGCCATCGCCGCCCAACAGCAAAACATCGACAGGAAAATCGTCGCCGTAATCGGTGACGGTGCCATGACCGCGGGCATGGCCTTCGAGGCACTCCATCACGCCGCCCATGTCGATGCCAATATGCTGGTTATTTTGAATGACAACCAGATGTCCATTTCCCACAACCGGGGTGGACTGAACACCTATTTTTCAAAAATTTGGGCCAGCAAAACCTACAACAACTTGCGTGAAGGCAGTAAAAAGGTACTATCAAAAATGCCCCCTGCACTGGGTTTTGCCAAACGCGTTGAACAAGACATGAAGGGCATGGTCGCGCCGGGTACCTTATTTGAGGAACTGGGTTTTAATTATATTGGCCCCATTGATGGCCACGACCTGACGACCCTGGTGTCCACCATCAGCAATATGCGTGAACTGCCCGGCCCGCAACTGCTGCATATCATGACGCAAAAGGGCAAGGGCTTTGCCCCCGCCGAGCAAGATCCGGTCGGCTATCATGCCATTAACAAAATTGAAGTTAAACCCCAGCTAAGCTCCACCTCTACCCAAGCCAAAGGGCCTAAATACCAACAGGTCTTTGGTGACTGGCTTTGTGACATGGCGGCCAGTGAGCCGCGCCTGATTGGTATTACACCGGCCATGGGCGAAGGCTCTGGCATGAACGACTTTGAACAGCGCTACCCGCAACGGTTTCACGATGTAGCCATTGCCGAGCAACACGCTATCACGCTGGCGGCGGGCATGGCCTGTGATGGCTTAAAACCCGTAGTGGCTATTTATTCCAGTTTTCTCCAGCGCGGCTACGACCAGTTAATTCACGACGTTGCCCTGCAAAACCTCGATGTATTATTGGGTATTGATCGCGCCGGCCTGGTTGGCGAAGACGGCCCAACCCATGCCGGCGCCTTCGACCTCAGCTTCCTGCGCTGCCTGCCCAATATGGTGATCATGGCACCTTCCGATGAAAATGAGACCCGACAATTACTCTACACCGGCTTTCTTTACCCGGGACCCGCCGCTGTCCGCTATCCCCGCGGCAACGGTCCCGGCGCATTGATCGAACAGGAAATGACGGCGCTGGCAATCGGTAAAGGGGTTCGCAAACGCAAGGGGCACAGTGTTGCCATTCTGAATTTTGGTACCTTGTTACCCGCTGCCATGGCCGCCGCAGAACAACTTAATGCCTCTGTAGCCGATATGCGTTTTGTGAAACCCCTGGATGAAGCCCTGATCAATGAACTGGCTCACAGTCATGAGCTATTGGTGACCCTCGAAGAAAATGCACTAATGGGTGGTGCCGGATCAGCGGTCAGTGAATACTTGAGCTGCGTAGGTATCGTGATGCCAGTGCTGCAGCTGGGTCTGCCCGACCAATACATTGAGCACGACAAGCACTCCACTATGCTGGCCGACTGTGGCCTGGATCAAAGTGGAATATTGAAAACCATTGAAGAAAAACTGAAAAGTCTGTCCAGCGCCGAACGCAAAAGCGTTTAAAACCAATGCAAATCATTCATTCATTAAGTGGCCAAGCTTGCCGGCTTTGGTAGCGAGATATTTTGCATTGTGCGGGTTGTGGCCGGTTTGCAACGGGATGCGTTCAACCACGTCAATACCCTGCTCGGAGAGCGCATTGACCTTGCCTGGATTATTGGTCAGCAGCCGCACGCGGGTCACACCCAGATGACCCAGCATAATTTTACAAACACTGTAGTCACGCATATCGGCACCAAAACCCAACTGCTCATTGGCCTCAACCGTATCGGCTCCGGCATCCTGTAATTTGTAGGCCTTTATCTTATTCATCAGCCCGATACCGCGACCTTCCTGACGCAGGTACATCAGCACGCCACAGCCCGCTTCAGCGATTTTCCTCATCGCCTCCTGTAGCTGGGCACCGCAGTCACAGCGCATACTGAACAGGGCATCACCGGTCAGGCACTCCGAATGAATTCTGGCCAGCACCGGCTCATTCGAAGCGACATCACCGATGGTCAGCACCACATGCTCTTTGTCATTGCTGGTATCTTCAAACCCGTGCATATCAAACTCACCCCACTGGGTGGGTAATTTGGAAGATTCGACAAAGCGTGCGGTCACAGTGGGCTCCATTTCAACGAGGGGCACAGTCTACCAGTACCAGCGCAGGCTTCCCAGCAAGGCAGACTAATACTTGCTTTTAAGGTACATAATGTCGTCATTTTCGCGGATGTTGACGTGTTGCAGGTAACTCATCCCCAATAACATCACACTGGGGTAATTGCCCTGTATCACCATGGCACTGACCCTGGACGCGGTAATCCCCCCGACGTTAACGGTATTGAGCACCACCGCGTGGGCCGGGGCCATACCACTGGCAGTTGCCACGGTTACCGTGGCACCATCGGTTGCATAACGCAGGCCAATTTGCCTGGCCTGCTCACTGCTCATGGCAATGGTACTGGCGCCGGTATCGACCAGCACCTTAACGCGGCGGCCATTAATCTCGGCAGTGGTGATGTATTGGCTGGCCCGATTAAGCGGAATGGAAAACTCTTTTTTCTCCGCCACCCGATAACTGCTACTGATACGCTGGCTCAAGCCAAGGGTTTGCTGCTCGCCATCGACTTCGATAACAGCCTGGCGTGGACTGGCCATCACCAGGGTCACCCCCTCCTGGCTAGTCTCCCCCACTTTAAGTATTTGCTGTCGACCATTGATCTCCAGTACCGCGGTGTTCTTGAAAAGACCACGCACCTGGACATCCATAGCGGCAGACAAAGGCAGCGCAAACACCATCATGACGATGGCCAGGCATCGACTTACAACAGATAACATAGGGGGGCACTCACAGTGATCAATTACCCTCAAGTATAGCTAAGGCACGGGCTTTTACTGGTGTAATATCAACAGTTCCCGGGTGACCTGGTCGACATCCTGCGCCTCGGTAATCGCCGTCACCATAGCGCAGCTACCAACACCGGTGCTTAAAACGGCAGGGACTCGCTGCAGGCTAATTCCGCCAATCGCGGTCAGGGTATAGGACGCCCCTAGCAAATCCACCCACTGCTGCAAACGATCAAGCCCCCGCTCACTGAATTTCATCACTTTTGTCGTGGTCGGATAAATCGGTCCTATAGCGATATAACTTGGCCCAATGGCATGGGCTCGGGCGATTTCATAATAACTGTGAGTACTGACCCCCAACCGCAGGCCCGCCTCGCTAATGGCCTGAAGATCGGCACTGTCCAGGTCTTCCTGTCCCAGGTGGACACCGTAGGCTCCGTACTCTATTGCCAGTGACCAATAGTCGTTAATAAACAAGCGGGCACCGTACTTCCTCGCCAGTAGTACCGACTGTTGAATTTGCTGGCGAACAAAAGCGTCCGCTTTATCCTTGATCCGTAACTGGATCGTTTTCACTCCCAGCGGCAATAGTTTTTCCAACCACTGGCAGCTATCAACCACCGGATAAACACCCAATGGACCCGCGCAATCAGCAAAATTAATGGGCACTGGCAGACTTGTCGACAGCACAGGAAAATCCTCTAACTGATCGGGCCAACCTCGATGAGCAACCGGCCCCGGCCCACAGCCCAATGGCCGAGCATGGCGAATTCCTGCGGTAGTATAGGCTTTGGCCAATACCAGTGCGTCCAGTAATTCATAACCTGCCGCTATCGCTGCGGTGATTGCAGCGGACAGCGTGCAACCGCTGCCGTGGCTATGTACGGAATCTATAGCCTCGGCCGCCAACCAGTAAGCCCGGCTGCCATCGGTCCAGTAATCCAGCCGCTGGCCTTGTATCACCGGAAAGTGCCCGCCCGTCACCAGCACCGACGTCACCCCCAGACTCAACAGCCGGGCGGCGGCGGCCACCACATCATCCGTGGAAGTAATTTTACTGCCGGTGAGTGCCTCCGCTTCCGGTATATTGGGCGTTAACAGGTCAACATGCGGTAACAGTTGCTTAAACAACTGTACCCCGGCGGGATCCTGCAAGCGGGTGCCGCTGCTGGATTGCATCACCGGATCACAAACCACGAAGCCCGAATAAGCTTTCAGGTAAGGGATAATGGCCTCGACAGTCCGCTGACTTGCCAACATGCCGAGCTTGATTGCGCTGGCGCCCAGATCCGTATCCAGGGCATGGATCTGGGCCAATAGGCTGTCTGTCCCGGTCACCGCAATATGCTCAATCGCGGAAGAATTTTGTGCGGTCAGCGCGGTAATCACCGAGCAACCGTGAACAGAAAAATCATGGAAGGTCAGTAAATCCGCCTGCACCCCGGCGCCACCGCCGCTGTCAGCACCGGCTATCGTCCAGGCAATGGCTTGTTTTTCAGTGCTGCCCATCAATTAACTCTTCCTGGCCAGCTGCATTACGAAGCATCGACACCCTCCTGGTGCCAGAAGGGCGTGCCCAGGGTTGGCGTACTGGGCTTCGCTGTTTGCCGCTGGGGCATGGCGCCGGCGAGAAAACTTTTCCTGCCCGCACTAATCGCCTCGGCAAAAGCCGTGGCCATCAACACCGGATCAGCCGCCTGCGCTACCGCGGTGTTTAACAACACCGCATCAAAACCTAACTCCATGGCCTGCACAGCATGGGAGGGTTTGCCCAGCCCCGCATCCACAATCAATGACACATCGGGAAGACGCTCGCGGATAGTTTGCAGGGCATAGGGGTTGATCAAACCGCGTCCGGTGCCGATCGGCGCTCCCCATGGCATTAATACCTGGCAACCCGCATCGCGCAGGCGCTGGCACAGGACCAGGTCATCGGTACAATAGGGAAACACTTCAAAACCCTGTTTGATTAATTGCCTGGCCGCCTCCAGCGTGCCAATCGGGTCGGGTTGTAAATTATACTCATCGCCAATCACTTCCAGCTTGATCCAGTGCGTCTGGAAAATCTCGCGGGACATCTGTGCCAGGGTAAGCGCTTCCTTAACCGAGTGACAACCGGCCGTATTGGGCAGCAGGGTACAATCCATCTGCTTGATAAAATCCCATATCGTATCGCCCCCGCCTCGCTCTGGCGACTGCCGACGCAGCGATACGGTAATGATCTCAGCGCCCGAAGCCTGTACTGCATCGCGCATTACCTGCGGTGACGGGTACAGCGAGGAGCCAATCAGGAATCGGCTCTCAAAGGTTTTTCCGTACACACTCCAGCGATTATCCATCCACACACCCCAAACCTTAACCCCTACGCCTTAAGTCCTAGCCACCTTGCATCGGTGCCACAATATCCACCCGGTCATCTGCCGCCAGTTGATGCTGTTGGTAATGCGAACGGGGGATAAATTCATTATTCACCGCCACCGCGATTTCTTCACACTGGTAGCCCCATTGCTGTAAGGCATCGGCAATGACACTGTTAAGCGCCAGGATTTTTTCTTCACCATTAACACTCAGCGTCATCATCGGGCAATACCCTCCTGCATGGACGACTGCTGCCTCACCACCGGATGCTCCACCTGGCCATCAAGACTATCCAGCGCCAATTGCAACAGCAAAGGCGACAATAAATAACCGTGACGGTACAAACCATTAACACTGATCAAACCCTCTTCAACATCAATGCGAGGAAGGTTATCCACATAGGCTGGCCGACAATTGGCATAGGCTTTAAGAATACTGGCCTCGGCAAAATCGGTATCAATACTGTAGAGCGCCGATTGTAATTCCAAACTTGAGCGCACCGTAATAGGCTGCATCGACTCACTTTCAATTTCAGTCGCACCAATGACGTAACGCTGCTGTGGCTTGGGTGCAATATATAATTGATAGCGCGGATGCATTAGACGCACCGGCCGCGTCAATGACACCTCGGGAGCATGAACCCACAGCACCTCGCCGCGCACACCCCGCAAACCGGGCTGATTGGGTTTCGCACCCAGGCCACGGCTATCAATAACACAGTCGAAACTGATCGGCTGTCCCTCGACATCCAGTTGACCGGGCTGCACATTATCCACGCTCACCGCCGCGTGCCACTCGCCACCGAGGCTGTCAATCGCATCGGCCAGGGCATCCAGCAGCGCCCAGTTATCCAGGCAACCTTCCCCCGATAAAAAAATGCCCTGCTCGAAGCGCCCAGCCAGCGATGGCTCCAGAGAAGCCAGTGCCGGTTGATCCAGCAGCGTTATCTGCGCCTGATGCTCCGGTAGTTTGGTACCGAGCAGTTGCATTAAATTATCCAACTCACCCGTATCCCTGATATGAGCCACCACCACACTGCCGTTTTGTTCCAGCTGAACATTTATCCCGGTATCCTGATGGAGCTGGCGAATCAACCGTGGCCATAACGCCATCGATGCCACACCCCAGTCAAAGATTTCACGCGGACAATGAGCCGCTTCACTATAGGGCGCCAGCATCGCCGCCGCCACCCGGGCGGCACTGCCTTCGCCATCAATAGTGTCTCGATCAAACAGGGAGACGCTGTGACCTGCACGCAAACACTGCCATGCCAGTAAGCGTCCTATTAATCCCGCGCCTGCAATTCCGATATTCACTCGACTCGCCTCACCATTACACCTTGTGGTAAATCTCACTGCCCTGCTGTTTAAACTCTGTCGATTTCTGCTGCATTTCAGCCGCCACATCAATCATTCGAATCGTATCGGTATCACTCGTATCCACACCCTGGCTGGCCGCATATTCCCGCACTTCCTGGGAAATTTTCATCGAGCAAAATTTTGGGCCACACATGGAACAAAAATGGGCGATTTTGGCAGAATCCTTGGGCATGGTTTCATCGTGATACTCACGTGCCCGGTCGGGATCCAGTCCCAGGTTAAACTGGTCTTCCCATCGAAATTCAAAACGCGCTTTACTCAAGGCATTATCACGCAGCTGCGCACCGGGATGGCCTTTTGCCAGGTCGGCGGCATGGGCAGCAATTTTATAAGTAATGATGCCCTCTTTAACATCATCCTTATTCGGCAAACCTAAATGCTCCTTGGGGGTGACGTAGCACAACATGGCACAACCATACCAGCCAATCATTGCCGCACCAATACCCGAGGTAATATGATCGTAACCAGGCGCGATATCGGTAGTCAGCGGCCCCAGCGTATAGAAAGGCGCTTCCTGGCAAACCTCCAACTGCTTATCCATATTTTCTTTAATCATGTGCATGGGCACATGCCCCGGGCCTTCAATAAACACTTGCACATCGTGTTGCCAGGCAATTTTTGTCAGCTCCCCAAGGGTTTCCAGTTCACCAAACTGTGCTTCGTCATTGGCATCAGCAATCGATCCTGGACGCAAGCCATCACCTAATGAGAAAGTGACATCATAGGCTTTCATGATTTCACAGATTTCTTCAAAGTGGGTGTAAAGGAAACTCTCCTCATGATGCGCAAGACACCATTTCGCCATGATCGATCCGCCGCGTGATACGATGCCGGTGACACGTTTGGCCGTCATCGGTACATATTTAAGACGCACGCCGGCATGGATGGTGAAATAATCCACGCCCTGCTCTGCCTGTTCGATTAATGTATCTTTAAAAATTTCC
>JAUXHA010000043.1 GCA_030621845.1 Spongiibacteraceae bacterium | reverse complement strand
ATGGCTACGATCCGACTTAAAAATTAGTTGATCACGCCAAAAAAGATGTCCAGACATTGCAAAAAATGGCTAAAAAAACCAATGCCGATGCGCAAAAAATTATTAAAAAGCGCACTGAGGCCAATGTCAAAGCCTGGAAAAAGGTCGTTGCAGACGCTAAAAAGAAAGTGAACAAGAAGAAACCTGCCGCCAAGAAAAAAGCGAGCACTAAAAAAACCACCGCCAAGAAGCCTGCAAAGAAGAAAGCGGCGGCTAAAAAACTCCCCGCAAAAAAATCCTGATACGCCAGGAGATCAAGGGCTGGCAGTGATCATACACTGCCAGCCTTTTTTGTAGCTTGCCCGCACTGTTCAGATTACACTCCGTTACTCTCTACAAACCCTAATGGCTAACAATATCAACTGTCAGCTCATTTTGGAGCTCACATGATAGATCTCTATTTCGCCCCCACCCCCAACGGCTGGAAAATCACTATCATGCTTGAAGAATGCGGCCTGCCATACCATCTCATCCCCCTGAATATTGCGGCCGGGGAGCAATTTGAAGACAATTTTTTAGCTATTTCGCCCAATGCCCGCATGCCTGCCATTGTTGATCCGGAGGGTGAAGACGGCGCTGTACATCTATTTGAATCGGCTGCCATCCTGATTTATCTGGCAGAAAAATCTCAACAATTTATGCCACAGGACCAGGCAGGATTTTACAGTGTTACCCAATGGTTATTCTGGCAAATGGCAAATTTAGGCCCTATGGCCGGGCAGCTCAGCCATTTTATTAATTATGCCCCCGAAGGCAATGACTACAGTAAAACCCGTTACAGGAATGAGTATGATCGTTTGCTGGGAGTGATGAATTTTCAACTGGGTAAAAACACTTACCTTGCCGGTGAGTTCTACAGCATTGCCGATATGGCCTGCTTTCCATGGCTGCTGCCCTATAAACACTATGGTTTTGACCTTGCAGCATTCCCTCACCTGCGGCGCTGGTTTGACCAACTCAAGCAACGACCACAACTGCGCAAAGGTGTCGACATAGGTAAAGACTGGCGACCTGCTGCCAGCCCTGACAACGATAGCCGTGCTATTTTATTTAATCAAACCTCCGCTATTTATAAAGATAAATAGGCCATTATGACGGCCAGAAATCTAAACAACAGGGTCGAGAAACTCTACCAGTCCGGTTTCAAGTGAATACTCAGCGCCTACGACCAGTAGACCTTCATCCTGAATAAGCTGTTCAAGGATGTCTGAACCACGACGCAACTGCGCGACCGAGGCACGTATATTTTCTTTAACAGCCAAATCCAGCAGCGCATCTGCATCATCATGGGGCGCCGTTTCCAGCAACGCGTCAATAGCAGGTTTGATGCGACCAACAATGGAGCTCAAATTGGGCGAACGATTTTCAGAAGGCCGCTCCAGCTCCTCTATAGTGGCCTGCACAGCGCCACATTGGGAATGGCCCAGCACCACCACCAGACGAGTATCAAAACGTTCAGCAGCAAACTCAACGCTGCCTATTTGGGACGGAGCAACAATATTCCCTGCCACCCTGATTACAAACAAGTCACCCAGACCCTGATCAAAAACCAGCTCCGCGGGGACCCGGGAGTCGGCACAACCAAGAATGATAGCGAAAGGCTCCTGGCCGGTAGCCAACTCCGCCCGACGATTATGCCCTGTGGGGGTATCACCGCCCTTTACATCAGAAACGAAGCGTAAATTACCTTCACGCAATCGCTCAAGAGCCTCTTGTGCTGGAATCATACCGCCCCTACTCTCCTTTTAATAACCATCTACAAGGTCAAGACAAGGCTCGAATCATATAGTTATTCGCTTTTAATATCAAAAGGTTAACTTATAGAAACACTTGTAAATCCAGCACCGGGACATTCTGGGGCAGTTACAGGGGGCAGTGAATCAAAAATCTGCGCTTTACGATTGCAGGCTTAGTCCTCGCTGACATCTTTAATCGTAACCAGCTCGCCGTTGGAATTGAAGTGCAATACCTTGCCCTGTTTTTCATAATACCAACGCTCATAATCCTTAGAGCTTGGTTCCCCACACTTTTTCAGCACCTGTTCTTTCAATAATGGCTCTATCTGGTCACCGGCAATATACTCATTACCGCATTTCATTTCATTAGCAATGACGGGCACTGATAGTGTCATCACGGCCGCTGTTAGCAGTATCTTTTTGAAGTTATGCATATGGTTCTCCTTGGCGAAGCACTCTCGCATTAAAAACAGGAGCAAGTAGATATGCCCCTTGATCAATTGTACTTTATAACCCACCCTCCCTGTTACGACAAGCCTTGACACATTCACCTGTGCGACCAGCTCCGCCCCGCGCAAATACCCCCACTATCAAGGGCTGGATACCGAGACTGCAATCCTATTTTGCCCCTTGTTACGATACATGGATTTATCGGCGGCACGGATGAGCGCGTCCGCCTGCCTGCCATCACGGGGCGACAACGCGGCACCAACACTTGCATCCACATTCACACTGTGTTCACCAATCTTAATCTCTTGCCGAATAGAAACCAGTAATTTTTCAATAATGCTATCAATATCGCCCCACTTTTCGAGCGATTCCAGAATCACCACAAACTCATCACCGCCATAACGAGCGACAATATCAACTTCTCGTAACTGCCCAAGTAAACGCTGCGCAATGATCTTCAGCACCGTGTCACCAGCCTCGTGTCCGTAATTATCATTAACCGGTTTAAAGCCATCGAGATCCAGGTACAGCAAAGCAAAATCCTTACCCGTACGCTGTGAACGTTGCAGCGCACCATTCAATCGATCATGGCATAGCACGCGATTGGGCAGTCCCGTCAAAGCATCGTGCGTTGCCAGAAACTGGTATCGCTGCTTTTGCATATCGCGCTCCGCTCTAAGCTTACTGGTCATGGTTTCATAAATCAGTCCAATGGACATAATTCCAGTAAAGGCGATAACAAAATCGATGGTCTCATTGATATGAATACTGCGGGTATCAACCAAAAAGGGGAAATGAACACCCTTCATCGCCAGCGAAATCAACAGCAAGTGGATTAACAGAACCAATACAGCCCAGACGAGGCCGCCACGCAAACCAACAACACAAAATGCGAGCAAAGGAGGAATGGGGATGACGTAGTTCGCCGGTGAGATCAAAGGACCACCACTAATAATCACGCCAAAAAACACCAATACCACTAGAAAAGCTACCGCGGTATTCGCACAAAACGTATGGCGAGCCCGGTGTTTGTAGTACATCAGCAAGGAGAAAAATAACAAGGCCGGAATCAGTAAAATCCCCTGGGTTACCCACTGATAATCACGCTCGACCGGAGAGAAGATGCTGAAGAGTACGGAGCCGATAAGTAAAATAACAACATAGGACAACAGAATACCCGACAGTATCCGCGCCCTGAACAGGTCATCGCTATTTTTCGATAATTCTTCGGGAATCAAATAATCCAAAAGCTGAACGTAGCCACCTGTCGCCGACTTCGATACGGGGGGTTCGGAATAAGAATATTCTGTTGAATACGACAAAAAAAGCAGCCAGGCAATTAACAGTTACCTTGGTATAGCACAACCCACGCTACTCCACACTCAGCACTGGAGTCGGCGGGTATTATTACCAAGCATACACAAAGTCAAAGGGCACATAGCGTCAAATATTGGTCAGCTAAAAGCATATGCCCCGCTAGTGAGACGCAACGACAAAAAGATGACTTAGTCTGTAACGCTGGGGTTTACGGGTGTTCATCTGTGTTGCCGGGGTAATTTCATGCCCATGATTAAACTGGCCGCCACCAGTAATAAACAGGAAAACAAATAAAAACACAGCGAATAACTTCCTGTCTGGTCATAAATATACCCAGCCAGTTGATAGCTGGGCATAACGCACAGAGTGATTACGGGGGTCATAAACCCCATCGCCTTACCATAGCTGGCGGTTCCGAAGATTACCGCAATCATTGCACCCCATACTGGCAGCATACCGCCAGCTGCCAGCCCAAGGAACATTGTCGCCACTAACATCATGGTGTAGGAGGGTTCGGTAGCCAACACTAATAAGCCCGTCATCAGCAGCGCCATAGCAAACATCAGCGCCCAGCGAAGATTAACCTTATCGGCTGCCATACCAAAAATCATCTTCCCCAACAAACCCATAGCAGCCACCATCGATAACATCCAGCCAGCCTCACGGGTATCAATGCCCAGCCCCGTTGCGTAGGCTGGTAAATTACTCATCAGTGCAGAATAGACCGCAAACAACAGCCCCATGGCAACCCCCAGTAGCCAGAAAGAACGCATTCTTAATAATTCTGCTATGTTGAGTTCCTTCGTTGCCGCTTGCGAGCTAACCACAGTATTTTCAGCTTGACTATCGGCGCCGTCGGCTAACAGACCCAACTCTTCAGGCCGGCCTCGCATCACCATTAATACATACGGCAACACGATGACAAGCACGCAGAGACCAACACCCTGCAATGCTAATCGCCAGCCACTGAGCTCCAGCCAATAACTCACCAACAAGGGAATGACCAAACCACCAATAGAGGTACCAAAAGCCGCGACCCCCAGTGCCCGCCCCCGGTATAAGGCAAACCAGCGTGAAACCGCTGCCGAACCCGTCACCGGCCCCAGCAACAGGTTCGCAAAAGAAAAAGTCAGCGCAAAAATAATCGCAAACTGTAGAATAGTTTCCGTCAATGACAGTGCCAATAGGCCACAGCCAAACAATAAGGCGCCTATGCTCATTAATAGCCGCGGGGAACGTTTATCGACCATGCTACCAATCACCGGCGCCAGGAACAGTCCCAGCAATGTGGACAAACTAAACCCATACATCAACTCAGCACGAGTGGCACCAAAATCAGCTTGAATAGGAACCACCAGCAAGCCAAAAGCATACGTCATAAAGCCGGTTAAAAATAACTGGCCAAGCAACACCGCTGAAACGATATACCAACCGTAAAACATTAATTACTCACTGTAGGTAAATGAGAGGCAAGAGATTCGCTATTCCTTTTTATTTAAAGTCCGGAAAAAACAGTGGCATCATACTACTACGGCAATATACCGTCTTCTCGGCCAATGAAATACCCGAATTGGCGTTGCTCAAAACAACAGCACTGTGAACTCTAGCAGAGTATACCCCCTCGATAGAAGCAAAATTAAAAGAGCATAAATCACTTTTATTGCTATATTTACTTAACCAGCATCCTATTATTAATACTTTTTACAATGAACCCTGACAATAAGAAAAAAAATACTGCTGACGAAACTACCTCCGAGCCACCCCTGAAAAACTATCAGGAGGAGTCCAATGCAGACAAGGAATTACAAAAGGCTCTCGATGAGGTGCCGGTTAAAGATTATTCCGACTATGAAATAACCGTTGAAGCCAGGGATCACTATGAGGACGCCCTGTTTTCCGATGACGATTCACTGGAACAAGCTTTACATGGTAGCAAGCCTGAACCTCAGGCCGAGAAGCATGCCACCGATAAGTCCCCCTCACTAACACCCGAACATAGCACTGAGAAAAAAATTGAAGTTGATTATCGTCAGTTCCTGACCACGGGGAGTCAATCAGGCTCCTTCGCCCTCAATACTGAAACCACTTCAGTCAATACCCAGCTGATTGCCATCGACGGACAACTCAATAGCTCCATACCCGCCGAGTCAACAGCCATCACCAGCAGCAGCAGTGAAATCGTCACCGAGGCTATCAGCAAAAGTAAGCAAGATAAAAAAACAACAAGCAAAAAATCTCAGCCATTAAAAAATCTGTTTTCACGCTACAAAGAACAGTTTAATGAATATTATGGCCGTAACCTGCCCGAGCGTGTGCTCCCCCTGGATTTTAAATTTTCAGCGCTGAAGCCAAAAAAAGATTTTGAATCGCTCGTTAGCCCCTATGAAATCAACAAGCTACTATCTGTCAAAGGCAAGCAATTATCATCACTGCTCAAGCAGGCTGAGCAGGACCTCGCCACGCTGACGAAATGCCAACTTTCAAATAGGGCTCGTCTACAGATTCTGGATAGTTATGCGCCAAGCTTGATTGAAAAAATTGCCACAATTAAGGGCATCCAGGGTAAAAAGCCCCCTTTTCCCCATGAGGAAAAACGTGCTGCCGCCGCTGAATATGCGCAACTGGTAATTAAGCACCTATTAACAGCCTACAAGCAGGTTTACTGTTCCATTTATGAACTGGCAAACCATCATTACGGCCCACAGAGAAAAAAAGCCAATGCCGTCGCTTTTCGAATTGTAGAGTTGCTCTGTCTGGAACAAAACTTACTCAATGTGCTGCACCGACCACTGCCACCCGGCTCGGCAAAAACTTTCAACAAAATTTTTCACGCCTTATCACGATATGAACCCCAGACTATTGAAGCTCCCTGTAAGTCACTGGTCTTTGACACTGAACACAGCATCAAAGCCATGTTCCTTCGCTATCAGGTATTATTATCTTTCGAGATGATGACATTATCACCAAGCCTGAATAAATTACTCAACCAGTACCTGCTGGAAAAGCAAGGTACATTGACCCTGCTGCCGCCCGGAGACTGGAATGTACCGCCTTCTTATCATGGCCAGGCCTGGATGATCAACCATGACAACACAGCGGGGCCAGTGTTAACGTCTACGGCTAATACCGATCGATTCACCGCCATTTTTATCGAGACTAGCGCTTTCTTTAATCAAATTAAAACCGATTATAAAGAATGCCTAAGCCTCATCGGCACAGAAAGCCCCAGCCATAGCTCCATCGCATTACGAGGCGTAGCGATACAGCATAGCCTCAGCTTAATGATTGAACTCAACCGCTATATCAGGTTTATCGAAACACGCAGTGAGCCGCCATCCTACTCCAGCTTTCAACCATCAAGCAGCAAAGTCTACTCTGGCTTTAGCAACAGCTTTGCATGGCTAAATCACTTTCATAGCAAGCTAAACCAGAAAACAATTAAAACGGCTGATAACACGACCGCCCTACCCAAGCAGCCATCGCCTGGTACAACACCCTGGTTATCCGCAATGGAGGACGGCGAGACCTTGTATCTACAAACCAGTGAACAAAAGGGAACTCCGCCGCTGGATATTGGTTACTTATTACTGATGATTACCCTCAATGAAGAAGGCGAAGAAAAAGCGCTTCTAAGCCGCATCACCAAAGTTGAGCGTCTGCAACCAGGCACTATAAATGTTGTCGTACAAAAACTTGGCCAACAATCCACCAGCGTTGTCATCAAGTATAAGAACAATGGAAAAGTACCTGGCATCATTAGCCAACAGGAAGGTCATTATTACTTAATAGTAAATCACGCAGAAGCCTTCTGCAGCGGAGAGACTTTCGAAATAATTCTACCCGATCAATCCTGCGCCATTATAAAAATAAAGGGTTTGAAATCTATCACCCAGCAGATTCAGCTACTCGAACTTGAATAATATTTTATGCCCACGCTGTATATAACCGGGGCGGGCGTCAGCGCAGAAAGTGGCATTCCTACTTTTCGGGGAAGCGATGGTTTTTGGACAGTAGGCAGCGAAAACTATACGCCGCAGGAAATGGCCACTCGTGCGATGTATCAAAATAACCCTGTTGACTTCTTAAGCTGGTACTACTATCGCTTTGCCTCATACCGCCATCACGGCCCCAACAGCGTTCACCGGTGGCTGGCGGATAAAAACCTGATCACCCAGAACATAGACGGACTCGATGGTAAAGCAGGCAACACAGACTACATTGCTATTCACGGCAGGCTGGATCAAATGACCCTTTTCCACAATCAGGGGGAAGCGGTTGATATTATTCCCACGCCGTGGGATAGCGTCGATGAAAGCAAGCTGGAGCAAAGCCTGCTTGATCTATTTAACATCAAGCATCAGCCAGTGATCAATCAGTCCTACAAGCCTTTTGTTCTGCTTTTTGATGAATACTACACTGAGCTATACCGTATCCACGAAGCACAGCAAAGAATGCACCAGGCCGATCGCATGGTATTTATGGGGACGTCATTCAGCGTTAATATCACTCAAATGGCAGTGGAAATAGCCACAAGCAATAACACAGCTATAGAAATAGTTGACCCTGAACCGGTTAAACTAGATTACCCCGATGTGAAATATCACGCAATGACTGCTGCGCAATACATCGAACTGTAAACAAATTTAGCCAACCGGAAAATTATTGATTCTTCTTAGCATCAACAGCGCTTTCATCCTGAATTCGCTGATAAATTTCTTCCCTGTGTACCGCAATTTCACGCGGCGCATCAATGCCAACCCTGACTTGATTACCCTGCACACCCAGCACGGTCAAAGTAACATCATCACCTATTTTAAGGCTTTCACCAATTCGTCGGGTTAAAATTAACATCTCATCATCTCTGTTTATTATTGTAATTATTACAGCGCCCTGTCCAATCGGCTAAGGGAGCGATACTTGCCTTTCAAGAATCCGGAACACATCATTACGCCGGGCAGGCTTCACAAGAAAATCATTTATACCGTGTTCGGCACATCGCTGTCTTACACTAACGTCACTATTGGCACTAATTGCAACAATCGGCGTATCAATGCCTCGGCGACGAATCCAGCGAGTCGCTGTTATCCCATCCATAACAGGCATTTGAATATCCATAAAGATTAGATCATAAACATTGTTCGTCAAGCGCCTCAAAGCCTCGTCACCTGATACCACCGTATCAACAAGAAAGCCTATTTTTCTCACCATGTGCTCTAATACTTTCGCATTAACAGGATTATCCTCGACAATTAACACTGCACCCTTAGCTTGATCTCGTGTGCGCCGCATCGCAGCCTTCGCCAATGGTTTCACCGGCACACTTAATTCGATCTGGGTACCAAGCCCAATCTGCGACTCCATTAACAAATCAGCATGCAGTAAGGCACTGAGCCTGCAGCAAATGGTTAAACCCACACCGATACCCGTCGTCTCACGATCCAAACCCCGAGTCAACTCGATAACATCACTGTAAATCCGCTTTTGCTGTTTTTCGGTCATACCACAGCCACTGTCTTCGATACGAAAAATGATATATTCACGTTCTGCATCCCACTTCACCGCTAGCAACACTCGACCATGCTCGGTATGCCGGCAGGCATTCTCCAATACCGTACGCACCATATGCTCTATTAAATAGGGATCACTTTCACATAACTCAGGAATTGCAGCATCAACTTCACAATGAAAATTCACACCATCGGCAATTAGCCCCTCTGTATAAGCACTAATTCTGGCCAGTACCACTCTCGTTTCAAACTCGAACTCACCCGCTCTTAAATCTTCATCGTCTGTCTCCGCCAGTAATACCAGATTGTCCACCTGTGAACGTAAGCGAGCCACACCGAAATTAATATAACTGAGCAACTCCTTCCGCTCTTCCTCTCCCTGCACTTCACCCCACTGCTCTACCGAAGCAAGAATAGAATGAAGCGGCGTACGCAATTCATGGCTGACCAAAGACAAAAACCTGGATTTTTCAGTGCTGGTTGCTGCAGCGGTATTAATCACCTCTTTCAATAAATTAACCGTTTTTGTTTGCGGGGTCAGGTCAACTCCCACGCAACCGATGAAATAATTACCCTTTTTATCAGAAAACCGAAATTTGTTGGTTACCCAATGTCCCGGCCATTCGCCATCCTCAACATAGTCTTCAATCGTCTCTGTTATACCTGTGTCTAAAATTCTTTGCTCATGCTCCCGCAACTTCCTGGCATCATCTTCCGGCCACAAATCATAATCATCTTTTCCATACCAGTCCTTCTCTGAAAACCCCATCGCATCAATAAAAGTCTGGTTGATATAACGAAAACGCCCATCAGCGTCCTTAATACAAGCCATTAATGGTGCATGATTTAAATAAAGCTCCAGGTGTTCTCGGGCCATTGATAGCTGCTGAAATAAATCGGTATTTTCTTTCTTTAATGTTTCTATCTGGGCAAGCAGGCTATTTTTATCCATTGTATTTTTCACAGCAAAATATTCCAGAACGCGAAGTTAAACCAACTATCACTATAGCACCGAAAACCACAGTCATGGCAAGATCACATCACAGGAAAACTTTGTTGGCGAGCAGAGAAAAAGTAAACAAGATAAGCGGGGAGCGCTTACCTTGTTGAACAACACGAAGAGGAAGGAAGGTGCAAGAAAGCACCTTTTGCGGCGATCAACTTTCAACGGGGTACTTACCCCAACCGATATAATCCCAACTGATTCCGCCCATTTTCCGGCACAGGCGCTGGGCCTCATCAACACTGCCCACTACTTCCACTTGAAATTGCTCACCCATTAACTTGACCAAAATCTTTAGCGGCCTGATTTCCGGTCGGTAGGCATTATGACGAGCGGGTAAAACTGACTGACATTTTAAATTACTCATAGCATTATCCTTAAATTGCTGCCTCTTAACAGTGGTCTTAGCTGGTATCACCACTCTCAGACAGGCGTTATCATCAGTGCCAGTGGTAATAATAGTGCCCGCAAAGAAATGCATCCAGTGCATATTTTTAATGTGTAAAATTACATTAGGTAATATAATAAGGTATCCGCTGAATTATTGGCATAAATATTGAATAAATTACTGTGAAAGGTGATTCTGCCAATAAATCGACAGTGCACTAAACAAAAATTTGTTTGGCTAAAGCCACAGCCGGTGCTGCAGGCTGCACTCAAAGGATATCTGATGTCTCCCAAAACCATGCCCCCGATAAGCCCTGCCAAGGCATCCCATAAGAAACTGGTTATCGCCCATGACAGCGATGCTAATCAGCCTGATGAGAGCATTTTTGAAATAGGTGACTTGCTGGTAGCTTATCTGGAGCAGCTAGGCATTGATTTTGTTTTTGGCATACCAGGCGGTGCTATAGAGCCATTATTTAATGCCCTGGCCCGCAGTGAAAGAAACAACGGCCCGCGCATCGTTGTTCCCCGCCACGAAAATGGCGGTGTATTTATGGCTGATGGCTATGCCCGCAATTCAGGCAAACTGGGCGTGTGCTGCACCACCACAGGTCCCGGTGCAACCAATGCCGTCACCGGTATTGCCACCGCCTATGAAAATCATATTCCCATCCTGTTGATCACCGCACAGACATCACTAAACAGTTTTGGTCGAAAGGCTTTTCAGGAATCTGCCGATACCGGCATCAATACCGTCGGTATCTATGAACACTGTACTCGCTATAACACCATGGTGAGCCATATCGACCAGTTTGAGCACAAACTGATCACAGCAGTGATGACAGCGATGAGCGCCCCCAGGGGGCCAGTTCACTTGAGTATTCCGCTGGACATATTGCGTAGTAAGGCGCTCACATCCAAGCCTTCCTATGATTTACCCAGCCTGATCAATCCCCCCAACGCCTGCGATAACAAAGCCGTCAGTGAATTGACCGAGGAATTAAACCGAGCCAATAACACCGTATTTGTATTGGGCGCCGACTGTGCCGAATCAATCCGGGTGATCACCACCGTGGCGGTGGCCATGGACGCAAAAATTGTCACGACACCCGATGGAAAAGGCTTAATAAGCCCCTACCACCCCCTTTACAGAGGGGTTATAGGTTTTGCCGGACATGAAAGTGCAACTCGGCTGCTTGAAAGCGAGAGCGTTGATCTTATCGTAGCCGTAGGGACGTCTCTCGGCGAATGGGCCAGTAATGGCTGGGATAAAAATACTTTAATGAATAACCGCTTAATTCATATTGAGTCCTCTGAAGGCAATCTAACCCGATCCCCCATGGCCAGACTCCATGTCAGGGGACGTATCCTGACCGTTTTTGAACAAATTGAATCAACTCTGAGAGAACCTCAACACCTGGCCGCCCGACGCCAATCCGACGCCAAACTATTTGCAGATGGCCTGCCATTCGATTTACTGGAGCCAGAAAAGTGTCACCAGGCCACTACGCCGATCAAGCCCCAGTGGCTAATGAGCCAGATAACCGATACATTCCCCGCCCATACCAAGTACATCGCCGAACCGGGCAACAGTTTTGTCTGGGGAATTCACTACCTGCACCCCTATGACCGTAGAATCAGTGAGCGCCGGCACCGTGACAGTCACAGCGACGGCCGCCGGGAATGGAATGGCGGTTTATTTCAGGCCGCCATTGAATTTGCTCCCATGGGCTGGGCTATTGGCAGTGCTATTGGCGCCAAGCTGGCCTGCCCGCGAAGCCCGATCGTCTGCATTACTGGCGATGGCAGCTGGTTAATGAGCGGACAGGAAATAACCACCGCCCTGCAGCAACGACTGCCCCTTATCTACATTATCCTCAACGACTCCGCACTGGGCATGGTAAAACACGGTCAAAAACTGACCGGCGCCGAAACCGTTGGCTACGATTTACCGCTGATCGACTACGCTGCCATGGCCAGGGCAACCGGCGCCAATGGCTTTGTCATTGAAACAGCCAGCGACCTCGAAAATATAAAAGTTGAGGAATTGCTCAGCCAGCAACGCCCCACCGTGCTGGATGTTCGTATTGATGCCGAAGAAGTCCCCCCGCTAGGCGGTAGAATCAAGGTGCTAACCGGCGAATAACAATAACGCAAGACGCCAACCCCAGCCTGTAAATTTGCGATACAGGTCATAAAAAAAGCTAATTCAAGGTAGCTAAACCACCGACTCTGACCTATCTTAATAGTCACTTAATGCCTTTAAGTGATTGTTTTTACTCATTCTCTGGCCTGTCGCGACACGTTTACCTCGTCCCCGCCACCCTCAGGATACAAAACCTGTCACCTAACAAAATGGAGCGATAAGGCTGAGGATAGCCGTTCCTATAAGTGAGACGATACTGCAACCAAAATGAAAACCCGAAAACAGCTCAGCAAGTACCTTCTATTTCTCCTCGCATGTTCGGGCAGCTATGCGCAAAACTTTAGCGATGAAGAGCCCGGATTAATAGGCTCCTATGCTGACGAAACTGAAGCGGGTACCGGTCAAGCCCAATCAGTGGGAGACGCCCCCGCCGTTGCCACGGTGATTTCCGCCAAAGATATAAAACGCATGGGCGCCACCAATCTGGATCAGGTACTCGAATCAGTACCCGGGTTACATGTCAGCCTGTCGTCGAACAATCTATCCCCGGTTTACTCCATTCGCGGCATCCAGACAGACAAAAACCCCCAGGTACTGATGTTAATGAATGGCGTACCCATGACCGAACTGTTCCTGGGTGACCGTGGTGCTCGCTCTACACTACCCATTAACTCCATTGAACGGGTCGAAGTACTGCGCGGTCCAGGCTCCACTGTTTACGGTGCCGATGCCTTTGCCGGCGTGATTAATGTCATCACTAAAACCGGCAAAAATATCAACGGAATCGAAATCGGCGCCAGCGCCGGTTCATTTAACTCCCAGCAAGGATGGGTTTTAATGGGCGCCCAGCGCGCCGGCTGGGACTTTTATTTTAGTATTGAAGCCTCCAGCACCGACGGCGATGATGACCGCGAGGTCCATATTGATTCACAAACCGCCTTTGATAGCGCTCTAGCAGGCCTGGGCATTCCCGCGGCATCAACGGCACCCGACCAACTTCATACGGATAAAGATCGTGTCGACATTCATCTTCAAGCAGCCAATGAAAACTGGACGTTAAGAGCCTGGAACTGGTCACAGAAAGGCGGCAACGGCCCCGGTATTGCCTCAGCACTGGACTCAAGCGGCGAAGGCAAAGCCAACAACTATATGCTTGACACCAGCTACCAGTACGAGAGCAAATTTTATAAGAATAAACTCCGCCTCAGTTACACCGAGCACAATGGTAAAATAAAAAGCACATTGTTTCCCAATGATACAGCCCTGCCTATTGGCACTGACGGCAATCTTGATATTAACAACCCTATTGCCCTGGTCGGTTTCCCCGATGGCTTTATTGGTAATCCGGAAGTTGAAGAAAAGCACTATAGACTGGATTTCAGCAGTTTTTATTCAGGCTTTGACAAACATCTGTTTCGGGTAGCCGCTGGATCCTCCTATGAAGAATTAAATGCCAAAGAGAAGAAAAATTTTGGCCCCGGCGTACTGGATGAAAACAGTATTACCTTGCCACCCATTGGAGCAAGCATAGATGGCACACTGACCAACGTGACCAACACAGCCAATATCTTTATCCCCGATAAAGACCGCACTATTTACTATGCATCACTACAGGATCAATGGAATTTTAGTCCCGACTGGACACTGACCCTTGGCGTTCGCCACGATGACTATTCCGACTTTGGCTCCACCACCAACCCACGCGCGGCGCTGGTATGGAAAACAGGGCAAAACCTCACCACAAAATTGCTCTATGGCCGCGCTTTTCGAGCACCCTCCTTTGCCGAATTGTTTACAGTTAATAACCCCATCGTTGAAGGTAACCGCTCTCTTGATCCGGAGGTTATCAATACCTATGAGCTAGTCTTTGGCTATGAAAACCACGACAATCTGCACGCCACAGTAAATATCTTTTATTATGAAATCGATGATTTAATCGAATTTGCTACCGAACCGGGACAAACTTCATCAATGGCACAAAATATAGGTGAGCAAGAAGGCCGGGGGCTGGAACTGGAGGGAGGCTGGAATATTACTGATACCTTCGCCATAAGCGGTAACTATGCCTACCAGACTACCGAGGACAAACACGGCGACCCTACTCCCAATGCACCCGAGAACCAGGTCTATCTGGAAGCAGTATGGCAATTCAAAACCGACTGGTTTGCCAGCACCCAGGGCTCATGGATAGGTGATCGAAAGCGGAGCCGCAATGATAATCGCGATGATATCGATGACTATACCCTGCTTAATTTAACCGCCGGCTGCCAATGCTTTTCACGGCTCAATATGTCTATTTCAGTAAAAAATATTTTCGACAAAAATAATTACGAGCCCAGCCCTTACGAAGTGCAACCCGCCTACCCTGGCGACTACCCACTCGAAGGCAGAAGCTTTATTTTCAGTGCTATTTACACCTTTAAATTATGACTACATCGAGCAGAAAAGCCCCTGCAGTGGAAAAAAGGACCGCTGAGTTTAGCCAGAAAATCAGTACCAAAATCTGGTCTGACCAGCCCTGCCCGGGCAATCCCTTCGTCGCTGAAAAAAGCCTGGTACACGGCTACAACCTGATTGATATTGCAAAAAATCTCAGCTTCAGTGAAAGTATCTTTCTCAATATAAAAGGCAAGCTGGCAACGCCGGAGCAACTGGAACTGTTCAACGCCCTATTATCAGGCTTGAGCAATCTTGGCCCTCGCCACGCTGCCGTGCGCGCGGTCATGAATGCCGCCGTGTCCAAAACCGAAGTACAAAACCTGTTACCCATAGGCATGTCTATTGCCAGCGGTGAATTCCTCGGCGCAGAAGAAGTGGAGCAATCGGTACGCTTCATCAGGAAAAACATCAACAAACCGGCCACTGAAGTGGCCGGAGCACTACTTGGCAAGTTCACAGCAGACAGTAACAATAATAGTGTTATTGCGCCGGGATTTGGATCGCGTTTCGGTCAAGCTGACCCGGTTTGCGCGCAACTGGCCTCATTACTATTAACGTTCAATTACAGCGACAGGGCACTGCCCTGGGCCGAGGAATTTTGTAAGGCCCTCGCTGCCGACAATTTTGGTTGGTTTATTACCGGTGTGGCGGCGGCCAGTTTTGCTGACCTCGGCTTTACCCCCAAGGCCAGCGCCGGATTATTTCAGCTGGCCACAGCACCCGGCATGCTCGCACATGGTCTGGAGATGTCGGCAAAGCCACTCACTGCCATGCCCTTCGTCGATGATAAAGACTATGTCCACATCGGTGAATCCGATGAGTAACACAATCAACACCCAATACTGGGAGCAACGGCGCGGAAAAATACTTTCCCGCAAAGGCGGCTGGGAACTAGGTAAAGGCATTACCTTGCACGGCTATTCCCTACTGGATGACTTATTGGGAAAAAGTAGTTTTTTCCAGGTATTAATTCTTGGTATCACCGGCAGATTACCCGAAGAACGCTATGCCAAATGGCTTGAAGCCACCTTCATTTGTATGAGCTGGCCCGACCCGAGAATCTGGTGTAACCAGGTCAGTACGTTCGGCGGCGAGATGAGAACCTCCAGCGTTAATGCCATTGCCGCTGGCATCATCAGCAGCGAGTCAATTATGTACGGCCCCGGCGTCAGTCTGGAAGCCATTGACTTTATTCATCAGGCCTACGATTTCACCAACAAACAAGGTTCAGTATCCGAGTTTATCAACACCGTCGCCACTACTCGCACTGGCCTTAAAGCCCCGGGATATGGCCGCCCCATCGCAACGGGGGATGAAAGAGTCGCTGCTATGATTGATTATACTGCCGCGCTGGGTTTCTCCGAGGGCCCCTATTTTAAACTTGCCCTGGAAATTGAGGATTATCTGCTAATGCATCATCAGGAATCCTTAAACCTAGCCGGCTATATGTCTGCTTTTGCCTCCGACCAGGGCTATAGCAAACTGGAAATGCACAGAATGATTAGCACCTGTGTTAATGGCGGCCTGCACTCCTGCTTTGCTGAAAGCAGGGATCAGGCATCAGATTCTTTTTTACCATTACGTTGTGATGACGTTGAGTATACTGGACCGGAAGAACGAAAAATCGACCAGCGTTAAGCTGATCGATTTTCTATATATGGATATGCATTTTATAGCTTTGCCTGTAAAGAAAACACTTAGCCGCATGCTACTGTATGGGGCATTACTGTATTCGGTATTTGGACATACCGGCGAAGCCGCTAATATCGCTGTTATTTACCCCGACATCCGTGAACCTTATTTAACTATTTTTAAAGAAATTAAACTTGGCATCGATGATTCCCTGAATGAACCCGCCGTGACTATTGTCATTGATAAAGAAACAACGACAGTAACACTGGAGGCCCGTTTGAATGATTCCAGTATTGATGCGGTAATCACACTGGGAAACAGTGCATACCAATATGCGGGCGATATTTCTGTCGAGAGAGCGGTAGTGAGCGGTGCTGTGTTTACCCGACCAGACGAAGATAATCGTCCTATAAGCAGTATTTCCATGCTGGTCTCACCAAAAGCTCAATTTATTCGACTCAGTGCAATCGCCCCGGCAGTAACCACTATTTATGTCGTATACAACCCCGAGCAGGATCAATGGTTGATTGATCGGGCCATGCTGTCACTGGAAGGCAGCAACATCACGCTGAAAGCAATCGCCAGTAATAGCCTCAAGGAATCAGCTGCCGCCTATCAACAACTCATTGAAAAACAACAACTCTCTGCAGCAGATGCACTGTGGTTAATGCAGGGGGACAAGGCGGTCGGCGAAAGTAGTATTCTTTCCAGAATTTTGCAGCAAGCCTGGAATAAACAGTTTGTAGTATTTTCCTCCAATCCTGCACATGTAAAACGCGGTGCCCTATTTGCCACCTACCCCAACAACAAGCTCCTTGGCGAAAAACTCGGTCAAAAAATCATTGGGCTTGAAAAGGGACGCCATAATAGCGTAGAGCCTCTGGTGGACTTAAAAGTCGCATTTAACAAACGAACAGCCGAACACCTTGAACTCAACATCAGCAGGTCGAAACAGCAAACTTTCGATCTTATTTTTCCTAATCGTTAAGCCGAAATTATGAAGTATTTAAATCGAATACTACCTAACACAAGTTTCAGAAACCAACTGCTGCTTATCTTTAGCCTGGGCTTACTGGTTTTAACTATCGTCTCTACTCTGGTGATTTCTACGCTTTCCAGCCGGGGCGTTGAAGAACGACTGGTGAGCGAAGGCTTCAGCCTGGCTAACACACTCGCCAGTCAGAGCACCCTGGCGTTACTGTACGAAAGTGAAGAAAATGCACTGGACAGTATCAAAACCATTATGCGCTTCCCCGATGTTCTGGCGGCAGAAATACTTGATGCCAAACTGGTACCACTAGGAACAACGGGAGAAAATTTACAAATTATTACCCCGGAGTATGCTGAACACACTAATATAGTGCTGATTTACGAAGACGAAACTCAGTGGGAATTCTTATCCCCGGTTTATTCCAGCAACAGACAGAATACAAGTAACGCTTACCAGAATACGCAAGTTGAGCAATCACTACTGGGCTATGTTCGCCTGGTAATGAGCAAGAAAACGCTTAACCGAATGACCAGTAATATTCTTAAATACAATCTGATTGTCTCCATCATCATGGCATCAATACTGCTGCTGCTGTTATTGGCGATTACAAGTAAGGTCACCATACCGATAAAACATCTTGCCGAAGCCATGAGACGGGCCAAAGACGGCGAAAAAGATATTCGCGCCAAACTCATGGGAACTACTGACGTCATTGAGATGGAAAGCGCTTTTAATGCGATGATGGATGTACTGGAAAAAAGAGAAGAGTCTCTAAAGCTGGCCCGCGACCAAGCACTGGAATCCGCCAAAGCGAAAGGGGAATTTGCCGCTAATGTCAGCCATGAACTGCGTACGCCCATCAATGGTATTCTCGGCATGCTGGAATTGCTCGTGGACATGGGCTTAACCCGAAAACAAGCTGAATACATCGAAACTGCTCAAAATTCTGGCGAATCATTATTAAAACTAATTGATGAAATACTGGACTTTTCGAAAAATGAGTCCGGCCAATTAACCCTTCGGGTCAAAAGTTTTAGCTTGCCAAAAATACTCGAAGAAATTATATCCCTGCTATCCTCACAGGCCCAACAAAAACAACTTGATCTGGCATATATTTTCGACAACAACGTTTCCGCCAATTTAATCGGCGATGGTGAAAAAATTAAACAGGTTTTATTAAACCTCAGTGCCAATGCGATAAAATTCACTAAACAGGGTGATGTTTCTATTGAAGTGCGCACGGTAGAAACCAATAATGACCGCGTACAACTCCGCTTCAGCATTAAAGATACCGGTATCGGAATCAGTAAAGACGCCCAGGGAAGAATATTCGAAGCTTTTTCCCAGGCTGACGC
Source organism: Spongiibacteraceae bacterium (assembly GCA_030621845.1). GTDB lineage: Bacteria > Pseudomonadota > Gammaproteobacteria > Pseudomonadales > Dasaniaceae > JAUXHA01. The sequence continues at coordinate 4,592 of JAUXHA010000043.1, read as the reverse complement.
CTCCACCACAAGAAGTTATGGAGGCACCGGCTTAGGTCTGTCAATTAGCCGCCAACTGGTACGTCTTATGGGTGGCGAGATTGGCGTCAATAGTGAACCGGGTATCGGCAGTGAATTTTGGCTGGAGCTGCCTTTATTGCAATCTTCAGATACAATTTTCACCACTGAAAACCAAATCCCAATCGGCACTGATCATCGTATTCTTATTATTGATGACAGCCCGCTAAATCGACGCCTGCTCGATAAAATACTCTCTCGCGAAGCTTGTAATTATCAATTAGCAAAAGACGATAATGAAGGTCTGTCGCTGTTCCAGCAGGGAATTGAACAACAGCAGCCATTCCATTTTGTGTTTGTTGACGAGCAGCTTAATAACGCCAGGGGAATAGACGTTATTCGTCAAATGGCTTTGCTGGACGCGGATAAATTTACCCGGTTTATTCTAATGACACACCGCATCAATTCGTCGCCCACTCAGCAAAGTGGCCTGGTGGTCTCCTATTATTTAAGAAAGCCTATACAGCGCACCGATTTTTACAGCTGTATGCACCGTCTTATTCACCCCGCCACAGAAGTTGCCTTAGTTAATAGCCCTGGAAAACAAACTGAAGTTCGTAGTGAGCCTGAATACGAACCTCATATTTTGGTGGTAGAGGACAACCGCGCCAACCAAAAAGTCGCGCTGGGCATGCTGGAAAGAATGGGGTTTTTAGCCGACCTCGCCCAAAACGGCAAAGAATGCCTGGATGCTATTATTAAAAACCATTATGACCTTATTTTAATGGACTGCCATATGCCAGAGATGGACGGCTATGAGGCCAGCGCAAAAATAAGGGCACTGGAAACCGAAAAAACACATATACCTATTGTGGCGATGACCGCAAACATCCAACAGGGTGAGGAAGAAAAGTGTATCAATGCCGGCATGGACGACTATCTACCCAAGCCCTTAAAGATGAAAGTGCTCAGGGAGATGCTGGAAAAACATCTCAACATTCTCCGCGAACCCTCGTTGATAGAAAACAGCCTGGACAACCACATAGACAACGAAGTCATTGATAGAAACGCCTTGATTGAACTTCACGCCCAGATAGGTGATGTGCTGTACACCATGATACAAGCTTATCTGGAAGACTTGCCTATTTACACCAATGTCTTGATAGAAGCGATACACGAAGGCAATACAGCCTCATTTGCGGACATGGCACATACTATCAAAGGTAGCTCAGCCAACTACGGCGCCAATAGACTGGTGAGTATCTGCCAGCGTCTTGAAAATCTGGGCCGCGAAGGCGTTACCGAAGGTACCGAACAATTAATGCCGGAACTTTTGGAAGAAAGTGAACTGGTCATGCACATTCTTGCCAACGAATACCAATTGTCCATATCTGACCGATCAGCCTCAGATATAGATGAGAGCATTCTCCATGACAGTGATCATCAACCCACCATTCTCATTGTCGATGATGACCGCGGTTCTCGAATAGCTATGGCCGAAATACTCAGCAACGAAGGCTACAATATTATTGAGGCCTGCGATGGCCGGGAAGCCATTGTCTGCTGCAAGCGCACGCCACCCAGTGTCATCCTAATGGATGCTATCATGCCAAAAATTGATGGCTTCACTGCCTGCAGCATGATTAAAAACCTGCCTGAAACCAGGGAAACGCCAGTACTCATTATCACCTCTTTAAACGATGAAAACTCTATTGGTCGGGCCTTTTCAGCGGGAGCCACAGACTATATTTCCAAACCGGTTAATTTTTCTGTTCTGCGCCAGCGAATTGCCTTATTAGTCCAGACCAATCACGCCGAACAACGCGTAAAAAGGCTTGCCTATAAAGATACATTAACCGGACTCCCCAACCGTTCCATGTTTAACGAACGCTTCAGCGAGATATTGACCGCCACCCGTAATAAAAACTCAAAATTGGCGCTGATGTTCCTGGATCTCGACCGTTTCAAATTAATCAACGACACCATGGGGCATGAGGCAGGTGACTTATTGTTGAAATATTTCGGTGAGCGGATGAAAAATTGCATGCGTAAAGGCGACCTTGTTTCTCGCTTCGGTGGCGATGAGTTTACTATTATTCTCGACAATATTGAGTCTTCCAAAACAGTTATCGGCGTCGTAAACAAAATTCATGAACAACTATCCCAGCCGTTTGTGTTTATGGGAAAGGAAATTTACGTCAACACCAGCATAGGAATATCAGTATTTCCAGAAGACGGGAAGGAAACCGGCACACTGCTTAAAAAAGCCGATATGGCGATGTATAGAGCAAAAGAAAATTCTAATCGCTACCAGTTTTATGAAAATCATATGCAATTCCAGATCAGCAAGAGACTCGATCTGGAAAATGACCTTAGGGGCGCTCTTGAGCGCCACGAAATGCGGGTCTGCTACCAACCACAGATTGACCTGAAAACAGGTAAGCTCCATGGTAAAGAAGCGCTTATCCGCTGGCATCACTCGACCAAAGGCTTGATTAATCCCATTGATTTTATTGGACTGGCCGAAGAAACTGGCCAGATTTGGGAAATTGGCAAATGGGTACTGCGTGAATCCTGCCGGCAACAAAAGCAGTGGATTGATTCCGGACATAACACCACATCGATTTCGGTCAACCTCTCAGGAAAGCAACTCACTCATCCCATGTTATTGAGCACCTTGCAAGATATACTTGAGGAAACCGGACTGGAACCAAAATACCTGGAACTGGAGATTACCGAAAGCACTATCATGGAAAATCCTGAAAGCGTTATTATTACGCTAGAGGCAATAAAATCCATGGGCGTGATGCTTTCAATTGACGATTTTGGAACAGGTTACTCTTCCTTGAGCTACTTGAAGCGCTTTCCTATCGACATCATCAAAATTGACCGGATGTTTATTTCTGACCTCAACTCCAGCAATGTTGATACCGATATTGTCAAAACTATTATTGCCCTGGCTCATATTATGGAAGTCCGGGTAGTCGCCGAAGGCGTTGAAAACCAGCTGCAAATTGACATCCTCAAACGTCACCGCTGCGACATCATACAAGGTTACTTTACTGGCAGACCAAGCAGTGTTGATGATTTTCAACAGCAATTCCCTGATGATAAAATGCTAATCGAAAACTAGGGCCATAAAACGTCTCACCCGGCATTGATCAACCAGGGAAATTTATCACTTAGCCACGATATAAAATACCAGAACCAATAACGAAGATGATCCCAGTAGCTCCACTGGGATGAATCCCGCAAAGCATGATTCCTGCTGATCACATAAGCGTGAATAGAATCAACCTGTTCTGCCGTTAAGGTTTCATAGAAACCGACCATACCCCGATGTGATTTTAAACCCGCCAACACCACTGCCTGAAATTCGCGATGGCTTCGCTCATCCATGTAGCGAAGATCGGGAACCACGCCACTTCCCTCAACACTAAGACCATGGCAAACGGCACAGTTACGTCCATATAGACGCGCGCCCGATTCAACTAAATCATCATTGACCGTAACGGAAAATTCTGTGCGCGGCAGCTTCGGTGCGGGCGGGAATAATAGCGCTTTTTCCGGCTTCGACTCATCCATTAATTTAAACACCATTAATCGATTAGGGTTACCCGTTGAATTTTGTTGCGGTTTACCCAGCGCCAACACTACGGCACCACCAGCACCCTGATTAACCGCCACGTATTGCTCACCCTGCAGAGCATATGTCATCGGGGCAGCGAGCACAGCACTATCTAACTTAACGCCCCACAGCCGCTCGCCACGGTCATCACTGTAAGCATAAAATCCCCCTTCACCCGTACCCTGGAAAACCAGGCCACCTGCTGTCGATAAGACTCCTCCATTAGCGATGCTCGCATGCCTGACCCGCCACGCTTTGCGCTGCTTTACCGGATCCCATGCCAGTAAATAACCTTTGATCATGGCATCAGCATTCGCCCTGGAAACTATTGGATCAGTGTTATAACGAATATCACCAAAGTCGATACCGGTATTCCAGCGATGGGGTGTAAAGTTAAACTTTTTTTCCGCTTTAAAAAAAGCGGCTCCATGCTGGGCAGGAATATACACCAAACCCGTCTGTTCACTGTAGGACATCGGCTGCCAGTTATGGGCACCGAAAGAAGCCGGCCAAATCATACTGCCACCGGTTTTATTATAATCAGCCAGTGCCGTTTCCACCGGTCGACCGGTGCGCATATCAATATGACTGGCCCAATTGACTTGCTCGAAGGGCTCCGCAGAAATCAATTCCCCATTACGACGATCCAGCACATAAAAGAAACCATTTTTAGGCGCCTGCATAATCACCTTGCGGATAACGCCCTCACGTTCGATATCAGCGAGAATTAAATGCTGGGTAGCGGTGTAATCCCAACTGTCTTTGGGCGTCACCTGATAATGCCAGACGTACTCACCGGTATCCGGTCGCAGGGCAACAATCGAGCTCAAATACAGATTATCGCCACCGCCGGGACTGCGTATTTCACGATTCCAGGGTGAGCCATTGCCTGTGCCGATATACAGAAGATCCAATTCGGGGTCATAGGCCATTGCAACCCAGACCGTTGCCCCACCACCACCCAGCT
>JAUXHA010000094.1 GCA_030621845.1 Spongiibacteraceae bacterium | reverse complement strand
TGCTGCGATTGGTAACGCCACGGCCCGTTCAATATTGTTCAGGCCCCGCTCGGAAAGTGTTTATTTTTATCCCGGTGAGCGCCAGTGGTATTCACCTTTTGCGGGCGGTAGTTCAGAGTTTATGAATAACGGTGAGTTAATGCTCGATGACCGTATTATGTTTCACTATTATGCTACCGGCATAACACCTGCAATGGCCAAGCCGGTGGTGGGTAAGGGCTCGGCGTATGAGCTAACAGCCCATGATAAAGACGGTAATTACCTCGATGGGGGTAAAACCTACTCCATTACCTTGCCTGCACCCATACCGGCAGCTAACTTTTGGTCATTGATGGTCTATGACAACCAGACCCGCTCAATTCTGCAAACAAACCAGAAAACCGGTGGCCTGGATAGTAATGCCAACAGCCTGGTGCTAAATGCAGATGGTTCGGTGACACTCTATTTTGGCCCCAGAGCACCTAAGGGTCATGAAGGTAACTGGATAGAGACAATGTATGGCAAGGGTTATAATGTGTTATTACGTCTATATGGCCCTTTGCAGCCCTGGTTTGACAGGACGTGGATGCCAGGTGATTTTGAATTGGTGAAATAGCATGCGCCGTCAAATAAGCGTTTGGTTGGTGTTTGCACTCGCACTGTGTTCGGGCAGCGTCGTGCACTACGCATTTAACCTGGTCGATAAAGAGATGAACTTTTATACGCTTGATAGCTCATTGTGGTAATTTTTCGCAGAGAGCCTCGTAATAGCAGTTTTTCAGCCTACTTGCTTTGACCTGATTGTCGGTTTGGTGGGAAGATGGGCGGCTTTCATTGCGATCAATTTATCAATAAGGAAATTAATTTTGGATACCTGCCCCACGTGTAAAAAAAGCTCCAAATTAGGCTGGCGTAAAGCAACCATGAGTCCGCTTGCTCCCATGCCGTGTGAGAGCTGCGATGCGGAATTGAGTGTTACCTGGAAGGCGTATCTATTTTCAGCATTACCCGCCAGTATCCTGTTTTTAGCCGCCTATCTTTTTCTGGAAGAGAGCTCTGTAGAGCAGTATGGCGCCTTTGCCGTCTCCATTGTGGTGATGGTGCTTTGCCAGTTGTACTTGATGCCGATTGTTGAAGTTGAGAAAAAAACAACGGCTGGAAAGTCCTAGGAAAAATACTGCAGGGGTTTTGAGCGGATTTTTAAATGAGATTCATAGTGGCTTTGATGCTGTTACTATAGCTGCTCAAATATCCTGACTCGAATAGAGAGCGCCGGTATGCAGTATCCATCGCCCGACCAAGCTGCAGCGATAAAGCTGATTAATCAGTTGGGCAGGGGGCTTGGCGTTCTGGGCTTGTCGAAGCCGGTATTGTTAGCAGATAAGCTGATAGATCAGGCCTGTAAGCAAACAGGCCTCAGTGATTTTGGCGATGACAGTTTCCGCCTGGGCCTTGAAAAATTGTGTGAATCCTTACGAGGGGAGGCCAGACTCTCCCAAATAGGCCGTATCGGCGCTCGCAAAATGTTACTGGCCAACTTGAAGATACGCTTACAACTGACAGCGTACCGCAAGCAACGTCCTGAAGTAGCGGAACAAAATATCCAGCGACCTCTGTTTGTACTGGGCTTACCGCGCACGGGTACGACAATTCTCTATGAGCTGTTAGCCCAGGACCCTGCCCATCGATCGCCCCTGAGTTGGGAGGTGGATAACCCGATGCCACCGGCGCGAGCCGAAACCTTTACTACGGATCCGCGGATAGACGTGGCGGAAAAAACCCTGAATGAAATTGAAATCCTGGCACCGGGTTTCAAGGCGATTCACGAGATCGGCGCCCGTTTGCCTCAAGAGTGCGTGGCGTTGTTGGCGCCTCATTTTATTTCAGATCAATTCGGTGCCAGTTTTTTTATTCCTGAATATCGCCGCTGGACACTGGAACAGGATATGACGGCGGCCTATCAGTGGCACTATAAATTTTTACAGCACTTACAGGTGGATTACCGTAAAACCCGTTGGGTGTTAAAGACGCCGCCGCATCTTGCATACCTCGATACCATTATCAGGCAATACCCTGATGCCGCGATGGTGCAAACTCACCGCGATCCGATGACCGTATTGGCTTCCATCAGTAGCCTGGCCTGCACCTTGCACAGTGCTTTTAGCGATAATATAGACCCGGTTGAAACCGGCGGTAAAGAAGCCGAATATTTTGCCGCTATGTTACAGCGGGGTATGGATGCCCGAGCCGAGATTCCCGACGGCGAGCAGCGGATTTTCGATGTCCAGTTTGAGGATATCATTGCTGACCCCATTGCAGTGATAGAATCGATTTATCAGCATTTTGACTTTGATTTCAGCACAGTGGCCCGCGAGGCTATGCAACACTATCTTGATAGGCGTCCACGCGATAAACACGGTCGCCACCAGTATACACTGGAGAAATTCGGGCTTAGTCGCGAACAGCACGGCCCTCTATTTCGTGATTATTGCCAGCATTTTGGTTTTTAAACGGGCCGGGGGATTAATTTCCCCATAGTGTTTGTCAGCCTTCTATTAATGCCGGATAATTCATGGCAATGACGCTCAAAAGAAAATTATTAGCCAGCTTTTTTGCTATCGTGTTGATACTGGTGGCAGCTATTAGTCTGGCCTACGTTTATCGGCTGACGCTGATTCCGCGCTTGTGCCTGGAATGGGCCGATCTTGACTGCCGTATCGACCGTTTTGATATTAGCCTTGATCGCCATCACTTGGTCCTTGAGTTGGGGGAATTAACCGTTGCCAATAGCGAGGGGAAAAACCTCCTTGGCAGTCAACAGCTTTCCCTGAAGCTCACATGGACCGAGTTATTTAAACAGCAATTAATGCTGGATCAGCTTTACTGGCGGGGACTGATCATTGATACCGTCATTGTCAATCGTTGGCTTGATGAGCTGGCAGTTGGCAGCAATGATGAGTTGGGTAGCGATAGCACAGTAGAGGATGCAACACGCTGGCGGTATGCTATAAGGCAAATGGAGCTGACTGATTGGCAGATACTTTTACCGAGCAATAAAACACCACTTAGCATTATCATTGATCGTTTAACTTCCAGCATTGATGAGCAGAAACACCGGCGTTCAATTATTTTGTCAGGTTCTTTCCATGAGCGGCCTATTAAGCTGGCTGTCGATATGACCCAGCCTCTCTATGCGATGCAAGAAAAGTCTCTTTTTGACGTTAAGTTGAATGCTGATATCGCCGGTATCATTATTGTTAGTAATGGCGAAGTAGACTTATTGGGTCAGCAGCGCGATAGCCGATTTGATTTTAATATTGATGCCAGGGCGATTTCAGAAATTGCAGCCTTGTTTGATCTCCCTAGTCCAAATTTCCATGCCTTTAATTTGCAAGGAAAAATACAAGCACGCGTTGGCGAATTTTATCATCTAAATGATTTTTCAGTTCTGGTAAGTACAGACAGGGATTCCAGGGTAAATGTTCGCGGTAATGTGAAAGATATTTTCTCAAGAATTTCTCCCAATCTTTTAGTCGATATTAATATCAGTAGCCTCAGTCGATTGTTAGCGACTTTCGGCACAGTTATGGAAAACGACCTTAGTATATCCGCCAGGGGAGAGATGTTACGCGATGGCGATATTATTGCGTTACATGATTTGGATGTGGGTGTTAGTTTCGATAACGCCACGACACAATTTGGCGATCAATACACGCTATCCGATAGCCAGCTTGAATTGGCAATTACCCTTAAAGACTTGTTATCACAGGATGACTTTTCATTGCCTTTGTTACTCAAAGGCGGTCTGCTCAGTAGCAATATTGATCTGCATAACGAAGCTTACGGATTTGATATTAATATCATCGAGTTGCCGCTGACGGTGACGGATGAAAGCTTGTTATTAAAACTTGATGGTCAATATAAAAGCGAGTCTTTGAAATTTGATTTGTCGTTAGGTGATGACTGGAATTCGCTGCTTATCGAGCTTACCAGCTCATTGCTGAAAGCCTCGGTAAAAGCAGATCTCAGTGATGAGGTGATGATTTTTGATAGTCGAGTGGAGTTACGCAGTGCAGAGCGATTATCTACTGCATTTGAACTTCCGCTACCGGCGATAGAGACGCTGATCGTTGATGCAACGCTTGCTATTGGCGACAGCATTAATGTTCAGCAATCAAGGCTACAGCTGGTCAATGACTCGATTGCAATGACTGCCCGAACTGATTGGGATAGCAATAAACAGGGTCATAATGCCTCGTTAGAGCTGACCGCAGGAAATTTTTCAGATTTAGGGAAATTCATCCAGCAATTACGCCTTGACCTAGAGCATATAGCTGATGCGCCAGTTTTACTGGCGATGCTGGCGACACGCTCAACTGTGGATGTCGGCCGGGTAAAAACCATTCCTGTTATTGATAAGGAGCGCTGGGATGAGGTGATTAAAAACAACCCCTGGGCCTTGTCGCCGATTGCCATTAAGTCTGCTCTTCTGTTTAAACCGGATCAGCTTGAGATTCACAGCTTGTCCATAGATATGGCGGGTGAGTTAGTTGATGCTCATATCAAGGCTGATGGATTATTTGGCGAAGCTAAAAAAACGCTGAACGCCAGCATTGATACCCGTTTAAAGCCCGGAGCTTTTGCTTCACTTGAACAGCCGTTATCCATTCACGGTACTGTCGCTAGTGAGGGGGCGACAATCAGCAGTAATGATCTGTTGATCCGTTATCAGCATGGAGTGGGCAACTTGGATTTTATCCTGGATACTCGAAACCCTGAAAAGCCGGATCTTAGCGCGATAATAGCTATTGATGATCTTGATTTATCGCTTTTTATCCGGCAGTGGAAAAAGAATCAAAGTACCCTGTCTGCTGAGCGCGATAATGTTATCAAGGAAGTTGATACTGAACAGCTGAAAACCGAAGTCAGCAAGGGTGGTAAAGTGATTCCGGATCGCCCATTGCCGATAAAATGGCTGCAGGCCGCCAATCTTGATATCGACTATCGTATTAACCGATTAAACCTCGATCGGCTGGTTGTTAATGAGTGGCATGGGGAAATTGAGTTAAAGGAAGGGGTCTTTAACTGGCCGGAAAGCAAGCTGGATTTATTGGATGGTGATATTACCTTCTCTGCAAAAATCGACTCACAACAAGCCACACCTTACTGGCAGTTTACGATGTCGCTTGAGCAATTGAATCCTGCCAGAATGCGTAGTGACAAACAGAATTTACTGGATGGCCCTATTTCTTCACGGATTGAATTAAATGGTAATGGCACTGAATTGCGCGAGTTGATGGCATCGCTTAATGGCAGGGTCACACTGGGGATGGATGACGTTACGTTGCATGGGGCAAACCTTAACAGCCTGGCACCCAATTTCATTAAATCCACCTTAAGAATATTAAATCCTTTCGCGGATAAGAATAAGGATCAAGAGAAAGAAACATTTTTTGAGTGTAGTGTTTTTCATGCCCTATTCACCGATGGCGTGATGTTGGCCGATGACTCCATTCTTGCCAGAACAACAGAAACTGACGTTACCGCAAGCTGGCAATTAAATCTTCAGACAGAAGAACAGGTTATTCAGGCTTATCCTAAACAGCGCGCTACGCTTTCAATTCCTACCGGTGACCTGGCCAAGGCCATCGAGATAACCGGCACCCTGGCTAATCCTGAAGTAGGGGTGAATACAACGGACCTGGTTGTCGGCAGCGCAAAAACCGCTTTTTTCTTTGTCGGTGGCTGGATTTATGTGATGTCAAAAAATGAACTGGATAAGAAGCTGGAAGAAGAAGGTGTTTGCCAGCAGGCAAGAGATTATTGGTTGCAGTATTCATTAGCGGAGATGCAGCAGCACAGGCTGGATAAGCAGCAAGAAAAAGAAAAGAAAAAAGCTGAAAATAAAAGCAAGACTAATCGTAGTCGGAGGCCAAGAAGGTAGGCTACTTTATTAGTAACAGGCGGCCCTGGCTGCCTTAATAGAATTTTTTAAAGCAGGAGTTCCCACATGCCAATTTTAATGACCCGTTATGACTTGAGGCGTCCAGACTTTTGTCAGGTTAGCTACACTGAATTGTATCGGGCGGCCATCGATCAGGTGGCATGGGCGGATCGACATAATTTTTTAGCCGTAGTGCTATCCGAGCATCATAGTTCGCCTGATGGTTACCTGCCTTCATCGCGGATAATGGCGGCGGCGATGGCAAGCCGTACCGAGAAAATCCAGATACACCTGTCGGCACTGATAGCGCCCTTGCATGATCCTGTTCGCCTGGCAGAAGATATCGCTGTGTTGAGCCTGATCAGCAATGGCCGGGTATTGCCGGTGATTAGCGCCGGTTACCGGGAAGAGGAATTTGCAGCAATCGGTAAATCCCTGAAGGATCGTAAAAATTATATGGATATGATTATTCCTTTCTTGCGCAAGGCCTTTACCGGTGAGCCCTTTGAATACGAGGGCAGGGAGGTGGTGATTACGCCCAAGCCTGATGCAGTACCCATGCTTATTATGGGTGGTAGCAGTAAAGCGGCGGCACGGCGGGCCGCCCGCGATGCTGATTATTTTATCCCTACTGTGCCCGCTGTCTGGGATATTTATCGCGAAGAAATGTTGCGATTGGGCAAAGCGGATATGGGGCCGGCGGCCAAGCAGCCTGAGACGATGTTTTTTGTTGCCGAAGATCCTGACGAGTACTGGGAAAAACTGGCACCTCATGCTATGCATGAGCAGCACTCCTATGCGGAGTGGGCCGAAAAATCGGGCATTGCCTCGCCCTATGCTTTCTTTCAGGACAGTCAGCAGCTCAGGGACAGTGGCAAGTACACGGTCGAAACCCCGGACGCCATGGTGGCGCTTATCAATGCCATGGGAACTGCGGAGCCGATGATATTGTCGCCATTGCTAGGAGGCTTGCACCCGGAGCTTGCCTGGCAAAACCTCAAGCTTTTTGAGGAGAAGGTTTTCCCCAATATTGCTGAAAGTAAAAAAGGTGCCTTTCAATAGGAGCAGCGAGATTTTTTCGGAACGTAAACCGGGGGTGGAATTTTTGTCATTATTCAGAGGTGCCCTGGTTATGAAAGAACACGGACTTTACCAATATAAGGCAGGTTGCGGTTTCTTTGCGCGTAATCAATGCCGTAGCCAACCACAAATTCATTGGGGATTTCAAAGCCAACCCAGGTGGCGCTGACCTCAACTTCACGGCGTGAGGGTTTGTCGAGCAGTGCGCATACCGCCAGTCGCCTCGGCTGCCGTGAATTGAGCAGTGACAGCACATGTGTCATGGTATGGCCGGTATCGATAATATCTTCAACAATGAGTACATCCAGCCCTTTAATTTCGCCGCGCAGGTCTTTGAGGATTTTTATTTCTCGCGATGATTCCATTGAATTGCCGTAGGATGAGGCCTCAATAAAATCGACCTCCACCGGCAAATCCAATTCCCTGACCAGATCGGCGATAAAGATAAATGAGCCGCGCAGCAGGCCGACCACGATCAACTTTTCACTGTCATTAAAGTATTCGGTAATTTCTTTTGCCAGGCTGCTAATCCTTGTCGCAATAGAGTCAGCAGAGATCATCGGTTCAATAAGATAGTCAGATTGGTCCATTATTGGGCCTCGTTATAGTCGTTTTGACTGCGCTTTATATTGGGAGTCTATGCCTTTTGCCTGAGGCCGGTCGAGAGGAGTTTGATATGTGTTAAAAGTCCCAGGTCAGGCCAAACACCAGCCGGTTGTCGTCACGATCGGGGATGTCACCATTGGCATCGGCTGTGGGTTGTTCAGTGCGCGCCCACAGGTATTTCACGGAAAATTCCAGATCGTTGATCAGATCGATATCAAACCCGGTTTCCAGGTTCGAGTTATATTCACCGGCATCTTCGTTAACCAGCTTGATGTCATAGCGGAACATATACTCGATGGTGTCGGTGATATCCCAATCCAGCTGGGTGACTAAATTCAGTACCGGGGTATCGGCACTGTCATCTTCACCGACCTGGACACTCTCGAAATGGGTAGTCTGCCAACCGATAGTGCTAGCTACTTCCCATCTGAAGACAGAAGTGTCAAAAATTTCATAACCCAGGCCTGAGGTTACTGTGACGCGATAATCAATGTTCTGGAATCGATCCGCAAAGTATTCAAACTGGTAGGGGCGGAAAAAAGTATTTTGTTTGAGGTAAATGTCAAAACTGCTGTTGAAGCGGTGGTTATTTTCAGTCTGGCTGCCATCCACTGTGCTGTAGGCGCCGTTATAATCGTTGTTAAGCCGTGTCAGGGAGGTACGCCGTTGGATTTTGAATAGCATGGTGTAGTCATCTTGCTGGGTATTACCGCTGCGGAGGTTGGCTCCCAGGGTAATCTTGCCTGACCAAAAGGCCCATTCGCCGGTATCGGCGGAGGCGAGCGTGTGCAGTTGTGAGCGATTTACCGTCGAGGTTTCACCGCCGTGGTGTAAAGTAATGGTTTTCGTGTCGATAAACAGTTGTCCCTCCAGAATACGGCCATCGTTCAAACGAATACTCTGTGACTGTTTGCTGCGGACTTCAGCGATGTCTTCCCAGTCCAGGGTGAGTAGTCCCATTTCGTCACTGTCGAATTCCAGTTTGTCGCTATACATGGCGATAAGGTCACCCTTTAGCCATTCGCCCGAGGTCAATAAAATCCAGTCGAAGTGTGTGGGCAGGTCGCCAGCCCAGACCGGCCCCTCGGCAGTATCATCGGCCAGTGCAACAGTTTGTAGCAATAACAGGCAGAGGCAGAAAATGGTGATCAAACGGCCGAGCATTCAGTTTCCTCGAAGGCAGAAGCGTGCTGGTTTTTATTGGATAATTGCTTGTTACAGCGACAGCTATTTTAGCGGTGATCGTACCGTGATGTCACCCTGTCGTTCTATCGCTCATAACAGGTCTATGGCAACTTCTTCACCGTTGAATCGTCTTCTGTCAATAATCCCAATACGTACCCACGAAAATCAGACAAACTTTTGGCGCATCCGGCCATTGGCAAAGTTATATCGTGTCACTATTCACAGATAGCTTACTGCTTGATTGGGTGAAAAGGGTAAATATGCGATTATAGCCACAACAATTTGCAGTATTTCATAGCCAGTGATGGCTATTGAAAAGGAGATTACAATGACGTTAATCAAGATGAATTTTTTACTCGGCAGTTTTGTTTTATTAACGCTGGCGGCTTGCGGTGGTGGTGGTTCGGGTGGCTCTTCCGGCGGCGGTTCACCGGACGCGCCGGGTACGGTGAGCTTCGGTATCTCCGATGCCCCGGTTGATGACCTGAATAAGGTGGTGATTACCATTGATGGTATTGAGCTGAAGCGCAAAGACAATGATGATTGTGACGATGATATTGAGTCAGACGACTGCGCTTATATTGATCACTTCACCGAAAATGGGATGGAGGTTGATACCATTACCATTGATCTGCTGACGCTGCAGGGTACGAATAATCAAATTATCGTTGAAGCAATTGAACTCGAGGCGGGTGACTATAGCCAGCTCAGGCTTTCGGTAATTGATGAAGATATTAATTTTTCCTACGTGGAAGAAACCACGGGTGCGGTGAAGGAGTTAAAGGTACCTAGCGACGAGTTAAAACTGGGTGGTTTTACCGTTGACAGCGGCGGTGTACAGGTTTTCGTGATCGAGTTTGATTTGCAAAAATCGCTGGCGGCGAATGGTAAACCGGGTGAATACTTCCGCTATATTCTCAAGCCAACAGGTGTTCGGATAGTGGATGTGGATGCCGCCGCGAGCATTTCTGGCCAGGTAGATCCCAGTCTGTTTAATGGCAGTGTTCCCTGTGACAGTAAACTTGACCCCAATGCCGGCAACCTGGTTTATGTTTATACCGGGCACGGCCTGGATGCGGCGAACCTGGCGGATAAATTCAATAGCAATGATACTTCCGCACCCGACATGGCTATCGCCCCCTATACCTCTGTGATGGTCGCTGATGATGGCAGCTACGATATTGGTTACCTGCCCGCCGGTGATTATACAGTGGCGTTTAGTTGTGAAGCTGAAAATGACGACCCCGAGTTATTCGATGGTATTGTTATTCCTTCGCCAGAGGCCGAATTGGCGGAGTTGAATCTTACCGAAGGTGAAGCGCAAAATTGTGATTTCCCTGTGCAGGGTGGCGCTTGCTAGTAGCTTCCGGATTAAAAAAGGCTGTGACCAGGGTGTTGTCACAGCTTTTTTTTGCTTAGAATTTAACGCCGTATTTTGTATTGGTGAACTCTGATGTTTGGTAAAATAAAAAATCTGATGGATGCCTGGATTAATTACCGGATGGCGATGGCGGGCGCTGTGGTGCTTGGCGGTATTGTTTTTTATATCAATTACCCCCACGGGCTGTTGTTGGCATTTACCGCAGCGGGCAAGCAAGCACTCTATACTTTTTTTGCGGGTGGTTTTATTACCCGCTTTGGAGAGAATTTAGCGCTGAGGTGGGATAACCGCATTTTTTCACTAAGCGTCGCCATTATTGTACCGACACTGGTGGCCGTGGGGCTGACTTTACTGGTTCACAGCCTGAAGGGAACCCCCGAACCACTGCAATCGACGCTGCCAACGCTGGTTTTATCGCCCATCGGTTTCTTTTTAATTGGTCGGCGCCGGCAGCAGGAA
>JAUXHA010000053.1 GCA_030621845.1 Spongiibacteraceae bacterium | reverse complement strand
TGCATCATTGTTATTATCGTTAACACCATAAACAGGAACACCAAGGCTACCCAATGTGCGCATGATCGCCAATGCACCTATTTTACAATTAAGTATTAATACCGGCCGACTGAAATTTCTTGATGAAAACTGTTCATTCATGGTTTTTTATGGCCTTAATTGGCAAGCTGTGTATCTTCAAAATGGTTGTCTTTAAGTTTTGGCACTACTGCCAGGTCATCAATATGATGCAGAATAAACTCCAAATCATGTACCTGGCCAGACTGATATAAGTACTTGGCACTATTTCCTTCTCGAATTGCACCAACACCAACCCCGCGCCACTTATTAATAATCTCTTCCGTTCGGGCATCTTCAGCACGGTAGCCAAGAGATAGTAGTTGATCTCCAAGCCATGCACAGCAGATTTGGTCTTCACGCCTGAATTCTCCGCGGCTACCCGCCCCAATAACAGCAATCTTGTTATGCTTGCCGGCGACATGCTTTGCCACGGCCTTATAATTTCGCAAGCAGGCCAAATAGGTTGCCTCATTATCCAATGCATTCATTACCAGGGGCATACCAGAAGATGAAACAAGTACAAGCGGCCTGCGAGAATTGGTGAAATAACCTGAGGGAATATTGCTCAGCGCCATCACCTGTACCGGGCTGTTGGTTAAATCAAAGCCATAGGGAACGTGCCCACCCAGTTCACCGACAAGCAGGGGATCCTTTAATGATTTAGCCACGATTGCGGCCTCATCTGTTGTCGCAGCAGGATACACAAAGCGCCCAAGATAGAGTGCCGTAGTAGCTGTTGTGGTTGCCCGAATCACATCAATAGCTATCACCGTATACTCAGGTGGATATGGCTGGCGATTCTCAGCAAAACAATCAATGACGAAGCTTCCACTCATTTAAATTGTATTCCTTTCCCAATGGCTTCTGCAGGGCGAAGATTTTCGTACATAAAAGCATCAGAGTGTAATCCCCTGCGGTATATTTCTACCCGTAAAAGCTCTTCCAGGCGAACATTACACAGTTCAACCGCAGGGCCAAAATGCCTGATAAAAGCAAATTGACTCGATTTATTTGGCGCTTCAAAGATGATCCTGTCCAGGCCGAATTCATTCACTAACGCATCGGCACCGTATAAATCCAAATTGCCCTTTGCATCAAAAAGCCCCACATTCTCCGCACTCTCTCTTGCCTCTACAACCAATTGCCTGGCACCAGCATCCAGCCAATCCTGGCCCTGCTTGATGATCTCCGCCATCACCTGCGGGGTAAAAGAACCTGAGTGTTTTTCACCCACCTCAAAATGCATCTCAAGGTTTCGCTCCTCTGCTAATTTGAGCACCTCCCTGGGTGTCACATCCAAAGTCACAAAGCCTTCCCCTGCCTCGATTCGGTTAAAACCCAGGTCCTGGCAAAGATCAAAATATTGAGGAAGTTTATTACAGGCCGCGGCGACCTCGAATGGTCCGCCTCCGGTGCACACCGGCACACCCAGAGCTTTTGCCGCCTCTATTTTTTTGCGAGTAGACTGCTCACTACAAACCTGCCAACATGCCATCGACAATTTTAGGCTGGACATCAGGTGACCACTTTGCTGCAGATGCCCGATTACTGTATTGACATCGTAGCCAGGATCAAAAGCCATGGTTTTACCGGCTAGATGAGGAACGCCAATGGCGTCAAGGTATTCGGCGGAGAGAGAACTTCCGGTTCTATCGTTCATTTTAGTTATCCATACTTATATTTATATATTGTATATTTCTTTGCAGCAAGCTTATTGTTATCCTGTATATTACGGGACAAACAGCCGCTTCAGTCAAGTGACTTTTAGCCCGGTAATAATAGTTGACAACAACAACTGCAAGCTGATGATCAGACCAAATTCTGCAGTCATTTCAGCGTCACTCACTGGCATCGCCCAAACTAAAAACTTTATCTGTTCTCTTTATTCTACTGATTAAGGCTATTTATCATTATAAAAAGCCATCGACAATCAATCTTGCGCCATCAATACTGAGATGATCATCATCAAAATATAACGTTTTCCCGGAAAACACTGCCCGGCAATAGCCCTGGCTACAGAGGGTGTTATCCGGCTTTATTGCCTTTAGATTAGCAGAGTAATCCAATTGTTTTAACTTGCCCAGAATAAACTTATTTCGTTGCAAATAATAGCTCATGCTAGATGACTTATTCACATCTAACAGAGGATCGCTACTGAATATGGAAAAAGGATAAATCCCTTTATGTATATTCATAGGGATTTCCGGTACAGGAAATAACAGGTAGACATTTTTCCCTGCCAGAAGAAGCCGGTCAATAATATTTTTAAAGCTCTCCCAATACAATAGTTGAGCCGCAACAGCTGAGTCGATCGCTGAATCGGCAAAGATACGTCGGGCATCCAGACTGGGCATCACGGGATAACTATCGGCATGATTACCAAACAGGTAAAAACTATGCCGAAAGCCAAGCACTACATTGCTGATTGAATCGTCTGATTCCAACAACGCAAGCGCCTCTTCCAGCCAATCAGAGCAACCTGGTAAATTGGTTCTAAAAAGTATTGCGGGGGGACAATCTGAGAAGCTTAAATGCAATATACCCTGATTATTTATCTTCAGCTTTTCTGCTAAGGCCAACCCCAACTCAGCAACATGACTGTCACCAAAAACCGCCCAGCGAACATTTTCAGCATAATAGCGACAAGCATTTTCAGGATGAAGATAATCGGCTCCCGATGTATGGCAATTATCACGTAGTGGACTGGAAATGGCCGTATTTTCCAAATCATTTTCGACAAACCTGTCGGGCAGCCCTTTTCCCAGATAAACATATAAACCAAAAGTAAAAAATAATAACAAACCAATCACTGAACTCGCCAGGATTGTAGCCTGACTAAAATTCGCCCGACTTCTAAAAGGTCTTTCCACATACCGCCAACTAACAATTGATAGTATAAGCACAACAACAAGCACCACGACTGTAGCGGCCAATGATGGCTCGCCAACCGTTTTTAAGCGCAAAAAAGCCAACAAGGGTTGATGCCATAAATAGAGTGAATATGATATTAAGCCGATAAATACCACCGGTTTCAGCGTCAATACGCGGTAAAAAAAATCATCCTCTCGCAAGCACAGCAGCAAGATTGCAATACTGACAACGGGGATTAACGTGTATATACCCGGATAAGGTGTTGTTTGATCAAACATCAGGAAGCTATAAAGAATACCCGCCATCCCCAACGCACCCAGACTCTTTAGTAGTGGTTTATGATTCCCTGCCCAGGAAATTGGCACAAAGGCCAGATAACATCCCAGCGCCAACTCCCAGATACGGTACTGGGCAAGGAAAAAATTACCCGGCGCATTGGTACCGTAACTCTCAGCAAAGTAGAAAGACACTAATAAAATTATCAACAATGTCGCTACCAGCCATTGCCTGCCGAGACGCCATAATAGAAAAAACAGCAGCGGATAAAAAATATAAAACTGTTCCTCTATTGCCAGGCTCCATGTATGCAATAAAGGCATTTCATCAACCGCAAAGGAAAAATAACCCACATTATGAGAAAAAAATATATTCGATGAAAACAGCGCGCTGGCAACTAATGACTTGGCAAAAAAGTTCATCTCAGCCGGTGGTAAAAATACCCATGCAAACACACAACAAAAGAAAAATACGAAAAACAATGCCGGGAGGATTCTACGTGCTCTCCTTTCATAAAAATTTATAAATGAAAATTTTTGTTTCTCAACGGCTTCTAGCAAAATCGACGTAATCAAATAACCACTGATCACGAAGAATAAATCAACTCCGGTGTAACCACCGCTAATAAAACTAAAACCGGCATGAAATAGCACAACAGCTATAACTGACACCGCCCTCAGCCCATCAATTTCCCTTCTATAATCCATTAATCATTTTCCAAACTATTACGCTTGATCACACAAAGACAGCCAGTGCTGAATACCGGCGCTACGGTATTTTTCGCGGTGTAGAATAATATAAAAATAGCGCTGCCAGTTACGTTGCGGCACCATCAGCGGAACCAGTGTTTGCTGCCGGAACGCCTCTTCCAGTGCGATGCGTGACAAGCAGGATACCCCAAGACCCTCCTTTACGGCACGCTTAATCGCCTCCGTGTGCTGTAACTCCAGCACAATATCCAACTCCGGCAACAGCCCATGCATCGCCCGGTCAAAAGCCTGTCGGGTACCCGACCCGGTTTCGCGCAATATCCACGGGGCCATCACTAAATCCTTATCCGTGAGTTTTTTCTTTTTTGCCCAGGGGTGGTCGGGCGCGCAAAACACCACCAATTCATCTTCCCGCCACTTAATCACCTCCAGTGCCGGGTCGTGTAACTCCCCCTCAATCAGGCCGATATCTACATCAAAGTTATGCACCTTACGAGCAATTTCAGCGGTATTAGCCACGGTCAGGGTAACTTCGGCACCGGGCAAACGCTGCATAAATTCTGCCATCAACGCCACCGCCAGATAATTGCCAATGGTCAATGTCGCCCCCAACTTCAGTTGACCGGCCTGCTGCTGCGTTAACAAATCAGCTTCCAGCTCCAGCGCCTGGTCCAGTAACGCCTGCACTTTGGGCCTCAACAAACGACCCAGTTCATTCAATTGCAGGCGCTTACCCACCCGGTCAAATAATTGTACGTCAAACTGCTGCTCCAGCTCCTTCAGTGCACCACTGGCTGCCGATTGCGACATGGCCAGACTCGAAGCCGCACGGGTAACATTTTCGTGATGCGCGGTGGCAACAAACACCTGTAACTGTCTCAGGGTATAACGCATATTTATTCCTATATCGTAAAAAACGATTAATCATAGAGAAATAATCTATTTTACATATTAGTATCATGGCAGCAGAATAGCCACTATCGCAATCAACAGGACAGGGTCATGGCGCATTTATTAACCGAACGGGTCACCGAAGTAAAACACTGGACAGACACATTATTCAGTTTCAAAACCACCCGCAACCCGGCTTTTCGCTTTAAAAATGGTCACTTCACGATGATTGGCTTGCAGCAGGAAAATCGACCGCTAATGCGTGCCTACAGTATTGCCAGCGCCAATTACGAGGACGAACTGGAATTTTTTAGCATTAAAGTGCCCGACGGCCCACTGACATCCCAGCTGCAAAACATCCAGCCCGGCGATGAGATTTTAGTTAGCAGCAAGCCTACCGGCACTCTGCTACTGGATCATTTACTTCCCGGGAAAAACCTTTACCTAATCAGTACCGGTACCGGCCTCGCACCCTTTATGAGTATTATCAAAGACCCCGAAACCTATGCCCAGTATGACAAAATCATCCTCACCCACGGTTGCCGCTATGTCGATGAATTGGCCTACCAGGAAACGATTAATAAAAGTCTGCCCAACAATGAGTATTTTGGTGAACTGCTACGTGAGAAATTGCTCTACTACCCCACAGTGACCCGCGAAGCATTCATGAACCAGGGCCGCATTACCGATTTACTTAAAACCGGTAAACTGCCACGGGATCTTGGCCTCGCGGAAATCAACCCGGAGCAGGATCGATTTATGCTTTGCGGCGGCCCCAGCATGCTTAAAGACTGCTGCAAAATTTTAACCGAACGCGGTTTTGAAGAAGCACGGCACGGCAATGCCGGTCACTTTGTTATCGAACGTGCTTTTGTTGAGTAAGCCTGCGCCTTAAATGACATAACGATCGACAATACCCGCTATCAACAAAGCCCATAACACCGCCATAATAAAAATTTCAGCCATGGTTTTTTTGGGCTTTTCTTTTTCGTACAGCAGCCCCCGGTGATCTGATTTTATATTATAGGAATCACAGGCCGGGCAGCGCCCGGCAGGAAATTTCTTACTCGATTGATTGCTACAGTCCAGGCAACGGTAAGCCATATTTTCAACCTGTTATTATTACTTTCTCTACTGAAAGAGCCGAAAAATCAATACTGTTACTTTCATCCTGAGCAGAAGAAAGCACCCACTCACGGACGATCACTCGACGGCTGACGGGCCCGCCAATAAGCTGCCAGCACGGAGCCGGCAATATTGTGCCAAATGCTGAACATTGCACCGGGCAAAGCCGCCAGCGGTGAAAAATACTTTACTGCCAGTGCCACGGCAAGGCCGGAATTTTGCATGCCCACCTCAATGGCTATGGTTCGACACTGTATTTCACTCAAGCCTGATAAGCGGGCAACAGCATAACCGAAACTTAGACCCAGCAGGTTATGCAATATCACCGCCAACAGCACCAGGCCACCCGCCGCTTGCAGATTTTGCTGATTAAGTGCCACGATAATGGCAATCAACACGACTATGGTAATAATAGACAAAGCCGGTAACAACGGCTCAAATTTTTCCACCGCGCGATGGAAAAAATAATTTAGCGTCACACCCACAACAACCGGTAGCAATACCATCTTCACAATACCCAGTAACATCGACAAATGATCAACATCGATATTTTCAGTAAT
Source organism: Spongiibacteraceae bacterium (assembly GCA_030621845.1). Classification (GTDB taxonomy): domain Bacteria; phylum Pseudomonadota; class Gammaproteobacteria; order Pseudomonadales; family Dasaniaceae; genus JAUXHA01. The sequence continues at coordinate 11,442 of JAUXHA010000053.1, read as the reverse complement.
ATAGACCAGACTCAATAATGGCGTAAGGAACACCCCGAACAGCGTTGATACCAGGGTCATGGTAATCGACAGCGCTACGTCGCCTTTGGCTAAATAACAAATCACGTTAGAGGCAGTGCCACCTGCGCAGCAACCCACCAAAATCAAACCCGCCGCAAGCTGCGACGGCAATCGCAATACAATTGACAAGATAAACGCGACCAGGGGCATGATAATAAATTGAGAAAAAACGCCGATCGAAATCGGTTTTGGCGAAACCAATACGCGCTTGAAATCATCCACCGTGAGCGTTAAACCCATAAAAAACATCACCAGCGACAACATCGGGATAATGTAAATTTTTAAGCCAGTAAATAACCCGGGAGAATAATAAGCCAGCAACGACAGCAGCATAGCCCACAGTGGAAATAAACGATTAAAATTTATCAGCATAGCTCGGCTTATTTACTCAATCATGGCGCCGGTCAGGCGCTTTCAACACCCTGTCCGCTTCGCTATCGAGTGATTTTTTCTGCCGTAGAAAATCAAAACCGTCCTCCATTGACGGGCTAATATCGTCAGCAGTTGCGTTAGTATTATTGCTATTTGTGTTTTTTCCCAAGCGGTACTCTACCAATAAATAGTAGCAAGCCAACCCCGTGAAAATAAGCGCCCACTTAATAATAAATGACCACTCCAGATAAGTGGTGTTTCCGGAACGCTCAACATAAGCCAAGTATTCACTGTGCAACACCCAGCTCATCACCAGTAATAAGGCAAGCAGCGCAAGCCCTCGCAAACGATGTTTGAGCCACAGACCCATGGTCACAAAGAGTCCAATTTTCAACAACTGGTTAAACATTAGAAATATCCCAGACCCAGCAGCACCAATACGCCGTATAACGCAGAGTTTTTCAAGCCCTGGATGACTTTTTCTTCCTCTTTCTGCACGATAACCTCTAATTGCTCCTCGTTATAATCCTCAATCGTCTTACCATGCAAGGCGATTAACACCTTGGCGTTACTAATCGCCTTTTCCCGGATACGCTGTCGCTGCCTGGCAATAATCCGGTCTTTTTTATTGCGAGTATTGTTTTTTAGCTTGGCGAACATCAACTACCCCTTTAACGGCCTCAATAACTTACTCAATAATAAAACATACCAAAGTAAAATCAATATGCGTACTCATCAAACAACCCCGCCAATGCTGATTAAACGCCCTGAGCATATTGACTGTGAACAAACAGACCAAAGAAGCCACTTTCAAAGTCTTTTCAAAGGGTATAGCCTGTAAACCTGCAGTGGAGCGTATTATGACCCATGACATGGCTGAGGGTGATTTCCGTCAATTGCTCAGCAATGCGGACATCAAGCCCTTTACCGTCAAATCCGATTGGCAAGCCTGGGCAATGCTAATCAACAACTGGGGCTTAATCGCGCTGGCTTTCACCTTGCCGGCACTCTGGCTCAACCCCCTGACTGTTATTGTCAGTTTACTTTTGTTGGGCAATCGACAATTGGGCCTGGCAGTATTGATGCACGAATGTGCCCATAACTCCTTTTTCAAAACCCGCTGGCTCAACCCTGTCATCGGGCACTGGCTCTGTGGCGCCCCCTTGATGGTCAACATCGCGGGGTATCGAAGTTATCACCTGCGCCACCATCGCGATGCCGGTACCTGTAAGGACCCGGATTATTCCAATTATAAAAATTACCCCGTCAGTAAAGCCAGCTTTCGGCGTAAAGTCCTCCGTGACCTGCTGGGCATTACCGGTGTAAAAACCCTCTATGCGCTAACCCTAATGAATGCTGACATTCTCGATTATGATCTCTCCTACCGCAGCGCTAACAAAAACAAGCGCCCTACTTTGGCAGCGGTAATTAGCAGTCTTTATCATCATCTCTACGCCACAGTGATTATTCATTTTTGCCTGTGGTTACTGCTCTTTAGCAGCGGTCACGGTTGGCTTTATCTACTCTGGCCAATTGCCAATATCACCACTTATGCCATCATCTCCAGGATCAGGAATGCTGCCGAACACGCCGCCGTGCCCAATTTGCTCGATGCGGACCCGCGCCTGCATGCCCGCACCACCATCCCGCGCTGGTGGGAGCGCCTGCTGATTGCACCCAATTTTGTCAATTACCACCTTGAGCACCACTGGGTAGCCAGCGTACCCAATTATCGCCTGCGTAGTTTTCATCATTTCCTGAAACAAAAGGGGCTACTCGATAATGTTTTTATCGCCCAGGGTTACGGTGATGTGTTACGGCAGCTGCATAGCGAAAAAACGAGCTGACTCACAATAAACCAGCATTCAACCGTGTTTATCTCCGCATCAATCCAGACGCTTATTAAAGCGCAGGGCTGCTATCGTCAGCATAATTACCGTAAATCCAAGCAAAATCAGCATTTCCGTCAACATTTCACCCAGACTGGCACCGCGCAATACGATTCCGCGAATAATTCGCAAAAAATGTGTCAGCGGCAATACCTCCGCCACCCACTGGGCCGCTACCGGCATACCCGCAAAGGGAAACATAAATCCGCTCAACAGGATTGACGGCATAAAAACAAAAATGGTCATTTGCATGGCCTGGAACTGGCTTTCTGCGACCGTGGAAATCACCAGGCCCAACATTAAACTGGCCGCAATAAATAATGACGTCGCCAGATAGACATCCAGCAATGAGCCACTCACCGGCACATTAAATACCCAATAGCCCAGCCCCAGAACCAGGCTGGCTTGTATCAAGCCAATAAGGATATAGGGCAAAACCTTACCCATCAGTAATTCCAACACACTGACTGGCGTCGCAATTAGCAATTCCAGGGTGCCGTGTTCTTTTTCACGAACGATGGCAATTGCAGTAAACAACACCATGGTCATAGTGAGAATAAGGCCAATCAAGCCTGGCACAATATTCACCGCCGAGCGTTTTTCCGGATTGTAATAGATGCGCAGTTCAAAACTATTGTTCTTTTCCCGTAGCCAATCGTGACTGCGCAAACCCAGCGGCATGGCTTGCAACTGGGCTACTACTCCGGCAATAACCGGATCTGTACCATCAACAATTAATTGTGCAACGCGTCGATCCGGCTGCTGGCTACGCCTTTGTGCGTCGGCGGGTATAAACAAACCCACACTGACTTGACCGCTGCGAATCAGGCTATCCAGCTCTTCAATGGTAGCTACCGAAGCAACGAAATCAACAATCTGGGTAGCGGCAACATCTTCGGTTAAGTGGCGGGAAAAGGCACTTTGGCTTTGATCAAGCACCACCGCAGGCAAGTGGCGTACATCATTATTAATGGCATAACCAAACATCAGTAATTCGAGCACAGGAATACCGATGATCATTGCAATGGTACCGCGATCCCTGGCTAATTGTTTAAATTCCTTATTGCAAACCGCCCACAGTCTTCTCCAGGAAATCATCACCGACTCCCCGATGGCTGCGACATCGTCGCCACCACAAATACATCTTCAAGATTAGCTTTAACCTGGGTTGCCACCGCAGTAAGCTGATGACTTGTCAGCGTCTGGCGAATAAAGTCTTCAGCCTGGTCTACCTGCCTATCAACCAATACGCGTAAACTTAACCCCAGCTGGGTAACGCCTTTAATCTCGGGCAAACACTGTAAAACATCCTGGGCCGAGGCAACAGAGTCGGTATGAACTTCAACCACATGAGCATTAATATCCCGCATCAGGTTTTTAGGGCTGTCATCAGCTACTTTTTTACCCCGATCGAGAATCGCCAACTTATGACAGCGCTCAGCCTCATCCATAAAATGCGTTGATACCAGAATGGTTGTGCCCTGCTCCACCAGCTCAAACAAACTTTCCCAAAAATCCCTGCGACTCTGTGGATCAACCGCACTGGTAGGCTCATCCAACAACAACAAGGGCGGTTTATGAATCACCGCCGCCGCCAGTGACAGCCGCTGCCGTTGACCGCCACTGAGAGAGCCGCTGATTTGATGCCGAATATCCCCCAATTGATAACGAGTGATCAATTCTTCAATACGCAACCGCTTATTGCGCCCGGACAGGGAATAGATTTCTGCCATAAAATTAAGGTTTTCAACAACATTCAAATCACGGTAAAGTGAATAAGATTGTGTCATATACCCGGTTTTTAATTTCAACGCTTCCGCTTGTTCAGGAATACTCAAACCGAGGATGTTAACTTCACCGGCACTGGGTTTCAGCAGGCCACACAACATCCGAATGGTGGTTGATTTTCCACAGCCATTGGGGCCAAGAAAGCCGTAAACCTGACCCACGGAAATATCCAGGTCGAGACTATCCACGGCGGTGACGCTGCCAAACTGTCGACTAAGATTCCTTACCTTGATCGCTTGCATCCAGCTACGGCTCCAATTCCACCTGTACCGGCAAGCCAGCCGGCAAGGTCTTAACCCGCTCACCCGCCAGTTCAATTTCAGCCAGATAAGCCAAGCGTGATCGATCTCTTTCAGTAAGCGCGTAATAAGGTGTGAACGCCGGATCGCTACTGATCTTTCTCACAATACCGCTTACCGGCGAGTCAATGCCATCGATGTGAACCTGCAATTTGCTCCCCGGCGTAATACCCGCACGGAAAGTTTGGGGAATATACACGCGCGCATAGGGAGCCCCCTCCGCAAGCATGACCAGCAGTACATTCCCCACCGCCGGCTGCTCGCCCAGTTCAAATACAATGTCATCAATCACCCCATTGCGGGGCGCCTTGATAAACAATTTATCATGCAGCAACTGGCTGCGATTTACATGGGCACGGGCAGCAGCAAGGGCGTAATGGGCCTGCTGTAACTCTTCATTGGTAGTACCATTTTCCATCGCGTTAAGATGCTCTTTTGCCGCGTTGACCGCCGCCACCGAGCTATGGTGTTTCGCTGCAACAGTGTCCAGCTCAGCCTGGCTGGCCAGCTTTCTTTCAAACAGTGATTTTACCCGCTTGAAATTTTGCGCGGCTTCAACCTCCAGGCTTTTATTGCCCGCGACGACAGCCCTGGCCTCAGCAATTTTTTCAAAGCGAGGGCCGCGTTCCAGCTCTGCCACCCTGGCCGCCGCCTGTGCACTGGTCGCCGTCAATGCAGCCAGCTCGGCAGCACTGATACGGACATCTTGCTGCATCAGTAGATCACCTCTGGCTACGACATCACCCTCCCGCACATGAATTTCAGTAATGACTTCCGATACCGAGGCAATCAGCTCAATTCTATCCCGTTCCAGCGTGCCCACGGCAATACCCCCGTCATCGACACAGGCTGCTAGCAGTAAGCTCATTGATAATACTATTTGTGTTTTACTCTTCACTACGATAAATCCCCCCTAACTGTTCACCAGCATAACAAGAATAAGCGCCAAGAAAAAATAGTCTGTTTTTATCCGCACCGATGAACAGAGTCCTGTAAACTATTCACCGAAGACAAACTAATTTAGCATCAGGCCAGACCATGAGTATTTTTGACCGTTTTCGACTAGACCAGCAAGTCGCTATTATCACCGGTGCCGGACGAGGCATTGGTGCCGCCATCGCTAAAGCCTTTGCCGAAGCCGGCGCAGACATTGTACTCGCGGCAAGAACACTGGAGCAGCTGCAAGAAACCGCGGCGGCTGTCGAGGCCTTTGGCCGCCGGGCACTGATTGTGCAAACCGATGTCATGGAAGAAGAGCAATTACAGAACCTTGTCGAACAGACCATGGCTGAATTTGGCCGTATTGACATCCTGGTCAACAATGCCGGCGGCTTCCCCCCGAAACCGGCGCTGGCAACCACAGGCAGGGAATTCGAAAAGGCCTTTAAATTTAATGTCGTTACTGCCTTTAACCTCACTCGCATCTGTGCGCCACTGATGGTGGAATCTGCTGGTACAGGCTCAGTCATTAATATTTCATCCGTTGCTGGCCATAAGCCATCACCCTGTTTTGCCGCCTACGGTACGGTTAAATCTTCATTATCATTCCTCACCGAGGAGCTGGCCCAGGACTTTGCACCCAAAATACGGGTTAATGCCATTGCTGTCGGCTCGACAAAAACGCAAGCATTGAATACAGTACTGACCGCTGAAATTGAAAAGACCATGACCGACCTGACCCCAATGGCCCGGCTTGGCGAGGTAGAAGACATCGCACTGGGAGCACTGTACCTGGCCTCCCCGGCAGCGAGCTATATCACTGGGGAAATTTTAGGCATTAACGGTGGGCTGGTTCGCCTGAATATGGACATGCCCCGAGCGTTCTGAGCACGGCATACCAACTGGGAAAAATCATGCAAACAAGACTAACTCAAACACTGTGGATTATCGCTGGCCTGCTCATGGCCTGCGCCGTGCAAGCCGAGCTCCTTGCCACCGGTGATGACGGCCGGGAAGTCCGGCTAAACGATGATGGGCGCTGGGAATACACTTCCACCGACCGTTTTGCCAACACTGTCGATGGCCGCCGCATTCGCTTGCAAGAGGATGGCCGTTGGGAATACATCGGTAATCAGCCCATTATCGCCGAACAACAATACCGCAACAACACCATTGATGTCAGCCTGCTCCGGGTTGAAATACTGGAGTTTAAAGAGCCCGCTACAGGCAATCGAAAATCATCACGACTGACTACCAAAACAAACTTTTATTTCACCGTTACCGCCTCGGCCATAGGCGAAACGATCTACCCCCGGCTTAGAAACAATCAGGGCGAAATTAGCGGCTTTACCGTTAGCGATGACCGCGGCAAGCACTATTCCATTATCGAATTGACTCCGGAAGATACTGTACAGTTACCACCAGGCGAGGCAATTACCTACCAATTACAAATAACTGCCTCACCAAAATGGGGGCCAGAAACCATTCAGCTTATTATTGATAAAGAAGTATTCTCTACCAATGAGGCGATTACCTTAACAGCCATGGTTAAAGACATCGAACATATTAGCGGCAAATAGGCACTAGCTGATGGCACAACACTACCTGATCCCCCCTAGCCTGACCAAGCGCTTCCCTGCATTGACCAAGCTGGTCTGGAGAATTGAAGCGCTGTTATTACGGGCTATTTTCCAGCTATTGCGCAGTCTGCCCATGCCCCTGGCCAGTAAAATCAGTGGCGGTCTGTTCAAACTACTGGGGGTCTATTCATCTAAAGCAAAAAATGCCCGCCGTAACCTACAGCTGATTTTTCCAGACAAAAGTACTCAGCAAATCAAGCAGTTAAGCCAGCAGGTGTTCTACAGCCTTGGCCTGGCACTCACTGAGTTAATTCATATGCCCACGGTGTGGCAACAGCGTGCGCAGCGGCTGGAATTTGACGTGGACGCCAACAGCGAAGTATTTTTAAACGCCGGAAAAGCCATCGTCTTTATCGTTTCGCATAACGGTGCCTGGCAATACACCCCTTTTTTAGCGGCACAATATAATTTTCCCGCGTCAATTATTTATTCGCCAGAATCCAACCCTTATATGCGCGAAGTATTTCTCAAGCTCAGGGCGGCATTTCCAACCCAACTGGTCTCAAGTGAGGGGGGTATTCGGGTACTAAGCCGCGAATTGAAAAAGGGCAACAGCATGGGGCTGGCCGCAGACACCCGCCTTGACGGTGGCGAAATGCTGCCTTTTTTTACTATTGATGCTGCAACGAATACCATCCCTGCACGCCTGGCCCTGCGCAATAATTGTCCGATAATTCCAGTTCGGGTCAAACGTCTGGAGAATTTCCGCTATCGTGTTATTGTCGAAGCGCCGATTACTGCCAGCGACCCCGAGGCCGCTATTGGCGATCAGGCTATCGACATCACCACACAAATGAACCGTATCTATGAACGCTGGATTACTGAAGCCCCCGGAGAGTGGATATCCCTGAAACGCCGCTGGCCCAAAGAGGCTTACCGCAAGTGATCAACGACGGTAACAACAGGCAACAACCGCGACAATACAGTAAATCCTCCGACAAAAGCCTGCAACAGCAAATTGACGTTGTCGCGCATTTCCATGCCTATAAAATCAGACCCGAACGAATTGCCTTTCGTACCGGCATCAATATCGAACTGGTAACACAGCTGATAGCCGGTGATCAGCACCAGCGCTTGTTTAAAGCCCTCCTGACCCGGCATCGCCAGAGCAGACGCGAGCAGCGACTCAAGCAGTCCTTGAAGGTCAAGGGTATTGCCCAAGCTGCCCTGCAGCAAAAAATTGAACAGGAACACCTCCACCCCTGATTATTGACCCATTTTCAGGTTAAATAACGGGTACTAATCACAGATTTAAACACTACGCCCTTGATACCGCTGTCGCAGTGAAAACAGCTGCTACACTGGTAGGGATATGCAAATCCTCATCGTAGAAGACAGCCCCACACTCCGCGCCGGCATGAAAGCCCATGTTATTGGCATTGGCCATACGCCTTTCTTTGCTGAAACCGGTGAACAAGCTCTGCAGATGATAGAAGTTCAGCAATTTGACCTGGTTATCATGGATGTGGAGATGCCCGGACTGGATGGCTTTGAAACGACCACCCTGATGCGGGAAGCACTGGGCGACCGCTGGGTTCCAATAATTTTTGCCACCAGCCATACCGATGACAAAAGTATTCTCGCCGGCATTGCAGCGGGTGGTGACGACTACCTGATCAAGCCAGTCACTCGAGGGTTTCTGCAAGCAAAAATCATGGCCATGCAGCGCATCGCCGAAATGCACCACCAGTTGAACCTGCTAAATATCCAGCTCGAAGAACGCAGTGAAACTGATAGCCTCACCAATTTATTAAACCGCCGGGCCTTCAATGACAAAGCGACCCAATCGCTGCTGGAGGGCCGCAGGCATAGCAAGGCCTCCTCATTAATCATGCTGGATGTTGATCATTTCAAGCAATACAACGACGCCTACGGCCATACAGAAGGCGACCACTGCCTGAAAATGATTGCCGACTCCATCAAGGCCGTACCGCGCCGGGAAAGTGATATCGTCGCCCGTTATGGCGGCGAGGAATTTGTAGTCTTTCTTCCGGAGACAGACCAAAGCGGTGCCATCACCGTATCGCAATCGATTATTGAGGCGATAAACGCGGAGCAATACCCCCACCGCAACTCACCAACCAGCAATCACGTTACCGTCAGTATTGGCATTGCCACCACCACGATGGAGGTCACAGAAAGTCTTGAAGGCCTGGTTAGACAAGCAGATAAAAATTTATATCGCGCCAAGAATAACGGGCGCAACCAACTGGTATTCCGGGATGAAAACAGCCATAAAACCATTTTGATTGCCGATGACAACCCTACCAACTTGCTGCTATTGACTAAAATCTTTCAACCACTGGGCAATATTGTCACGACAGAAAATGCCTCGGAATGCTTACAAATGGCCAGGGAGTTATCACCAGATTTAATCATGATGGATAAAGACAGAGGCATCATCGCCAGCGAGAGAACCAGTGCAGAATTAAACAATAATTTAAGAACTGCACGAATTCCGATTGTCTATCTTTCAAAAGAAAAGGACAGCGATGCCAAAGCAGACGATTGTCTTTGCATTGCCATCCCTCTCAATGGGGAAAAACTGCGCGATCAGGTAGAGCTATTTCTAGACCGCGTGTAAAAATTAAATATGCTGCACTGAATCAATCTCGTATTCGATCTCACCCGCCGGGGCTTTTACCACCGCGACATCACCCGCTTCTTTACCAATCAACGCTCGGGCGATTGGCGAGGTCACTGAGATCATTCCCTGACTAACATCCGCCTCATCTTCACCAACGATTTTATAGCTCAAAGCCTCATCGGTTTCGCAGTTAATAATGGCAACCGTGGTGCCAAAAATCACTCTGCCAGTACAGGGAATAGTGGTGACATCAATCACCCTGGCCTCACCCAACTTACCTTCAATTTCCTGAATTCGACCTTCGCAAAAGCCCTGCTGTTCACGGGCCGCATGATATTCAGCATTTTCTTTCAAGTCACCGTGTTCGCGAGCCTCAGCAATAGCCTGAATAATACGGGGGCGATCTTCAGTTTTCAGGCGGTTAAGCTCCTTGCGTAGTGCGGCTTCTCCCGCAACAGTCATTGGTACCAGTCCACTCATGCAGTAATTCTCCTGTGAAGATCTTGCAAGCGGTTAACGGGTTGGTCTTCGCCGGCTTCAATCGCCTCGCAGACCGCATTGCCGCCAGCAAGGGTAGTTGTGTAAAAAACATTATGTTGTAGTGCCGTGCGGCGAATCGATGCAGAGTCCGCAATCGCCTGACGACCCTCGGTGGTATTGACGATAAAATCAATATCGCCATTTTTCAACCGATCAACAATATGAGGACGACCTTCTTTTACCTTGTTAACAAGCTCGCATTCCATACCGGCTTCAGTAATGAGTTGCTGGCTACCGCGTGTCGCGACCAATTTAAAGCCGAGCTTATTGATCCTCCTGGCCAGCGCCACCAGCTCACTTTTATCCGCTTCTCGCAGGCTGATAAAAGCCGTGCCCGTTGTCGGAATAATTTCTCCAGCGCCCAACTGGGCCTTGCCATAAGCTTCGGCAAAACTTTCACCAACCCCCATCACTTCACCGGTTGATTTCATTTCCGGGCCAAGAATCGGATCGACCGCAGGGAATTTGTTAAAGGGAAAAACCGCTTCTTTAACACTGTAGTACGGCGGTACTATTTCCCGAATGAAACCCTGCTCGACTAAACTAGTGCCGGCCATGCAGCGCGCCGCTATCTTTGCCAACGAAGTGCCAATGCACTTGGAGACAAAGGGAACAGTACGGGAGGCGCGCGGATTCACTTCAATAATATAAATTTCACCGTCCTGCCAGGCTAACTGGACATTCATCAAACCACAGACACCCAGCTCTATGGCCATTGCCTTGACCTGTTCACGCATACGATCCTGGACATCAGCGGGAATAGAGTAAGGAGGCAAGGCGCAGGCAGAATCGCCAGAATGAATACCCGCCTGTTCGATATGCTGCATGATGGCGCCAATCACTACGTCTTTACCATCAGAGACCGCATCAACGTCAATTTCTACCGCGGCATTGAGGAAATGATCCAGCAATACCGGCGATTCATTGCTGACTTGTACCGCTTCGCGCATATAACGCTTTAACTCTTCTTCGTTATAAACTATTTCCATAGCGCGACCTCCCAACACATAGGAGGGACGTACCACCAGTGGGTAGCCAATGCTTTCCGCCACGGCGATGGCCTCGTCATCAGAGCGCACGGTAACATTGGGCGGCTGTTTAAGGCCCAACTTCTCAATCATTTTTTGAAACCGCTCACGGTCTTCTGCCCGATCAATCGCATCCGGTGAGGTACCAATAATCGGCACACCCGCCGCCTCCAGCTCACGAGCCAGTTTCAACGGCGTCTGCCCACCGAATTGCACAATCACACCCTTGGGTTTTTCCTTATCGATAATTTCCAGTACATCTTCCAGCGTCACCGGCTCGAAATAGAGCCGATCACTGGT
>JAUXHA010000166.1 GCA_030621845.1 Spongiibacteraceae bacterium | reverse complement strand
GTTAAAAGAAATGAGGATAAGGCAACTAATTACCGAGGCCCGTTTGCTTGCGAAACAACAACTCAAATATGAGTACCCGATTATCGGGCATATAATTGCAGATGAAAGATTAAAAAAAGAACAGTTGCAACAATAAAGCGGTCAATCAAGCCCCTGCTTTCCAGTTGGCGGGCCACCTGTCGCGTGTTATCGGTAGAGCCATCATCGACGACGATGATTTGTAATTCTTTTAGCGTTTGTTCGTGCAGTGAACGCACGCATTTTTCCAGTGCATGGGCTTCATTATGGCCGGCCAGGATGACGCTAACCGGGGCAGTGAATTCCAGCGGCGTTGAGAACTTCTCGACCAGGGCGGAAAACAAAATACCGACCAGGCTAAACATATAGCGGGTTAAATCGAAGATGACAAAAAACCAGAACATATACAAAAAAGCATAGATGTCCATTCCCTGTAAAAAATCGATGACATCGCTGAGCATTAAGCAATAATCTCCTGTAACTGCTCAATATCATCAAGGCCGTACTGGTCAACCGCAATATCAATATTGGCCCCTTCCAGGGAAACCTTTTCCTTAACCGCGGTAGAGATGCGGTTGATGGCGATATCAATACCCTCCTTCGCGGTTTCGGGCAGTAACATGAACACTGCATCGGGGGTGGCGGTGATCAGGTCGGAGGTTCGCAATACCTGGCAAATAATTTCACCAATCAGGGCGAAGGTTTTGGATAGCTGCCGGTTGCTGACTTCCTGTACCAGCTTTTCCGAATTCAACAGGGTGACCGAGATAATACCCAGGGGGCGGTCATAGCGGCTGGCAACCCGTTCAAAGGCATGCAGGTGCTTGATGAAATCACGTCGTGACACAGCGCCGATGGTGGTGGATATCGCCGACTGCATGCCGCGATAGGGCAGTACACCGGTTTGCAGTGCGACAATGCCATCGGGGGTCAGTTCATAGTGATACCACTGGCGTGAGCCAATGGCATCGCCATCGGTGTGATTGCCGCAGTCAGTGCAGACAAAGCCGACTAAGGGCGCGGAAGAGCTGTGATTACAGTCACCGCAGAGGAACACGCTACCCGGTTTGTCATAGTCTACGGCATAGTGGCGCAGTTCCTTTTTACATTTTGGGCAGTTCAGTTTGTTGTTGCGCAGGAACTCCTGTTCGGGGGCCTGGTAGGCGCAGCTGTAGTGGTGAATCAGGCTTTGCTCATTCAGGTTACTGCTGCGACAGGCACTGCACTCCTCGCGGACATTGAGGCGGGAGGAGCCGCAGTGATTACAATTGTGCAGTTTGTCAAAGCTGCTGCGGTTGAGCAGGCCGTTATTGGCCAGGTCTTCCAGTTGCCCGGGGTAGTCGGCGATACCCGCCAGTAGCGAGTAGCCCACCATCAGTGGCGAGGAGGGTAGCCATTGGGCTTCCAGTCGCTGGTGGCGGGTGTAGGCCAATGCCAGGGCATAGAGCCCGGCTTTATCGGCGTTGGTGGAATAATCGGGCAGCGAAGCTACGGAGCGGCTAAGGGCTGCAAGCTCATCACTACAGCGCTGGAACTCTGCCGCGGTGATGCTGTGTCCGGTCGCATCGGCGCGGTCGAAGGCTTCGTCGCTGAAGTTGATGATGGGGCTGAGCAAGTCACCCTGCTGGAATAATTGCGCCAGCAGTTGCCCGGTGTCGGCACCGGGCAGTAAGGCAACGACATCGAAGGGCTCTTCAATATCGGTGGTGTAATTGATTTCATCCAGGGCGCGGTATTTTTCCAGTTGTTCCCCCCATACCAGAAAGCGGGTTTCGGCGTCGGGGTTAGTGTCGTCAATTGGATTGGTCACGTTGAATTATGCCCTCCTAAAGGCTTCTTCGTCCTGAAGGTGCAATCATGGTCATGAGAGGATACGGCTGTTTCTCTATAATCAGTACAGGATCAGGAATTATTGTTCATTGTTAGCATTATGGCTTTGATTATAAGGCGCTGTAGCGCTGTGGCAATGCCTGCAGAAAAATTTACCTTTTTATTGCCGCTTGATTTTGTTGGGCGTCCGCCATATTGTCGAAGCCAGCGATCAATTCGGCCTGATTTTGGCGGTGTGTTCTATGAGTTTTTTCGATCACCTTACAATAAAGCAGCAACCGGTAATGCCCGGTCCCGAACAGGCGTTACCGGGTAGGGTACAGGCAATGGAGATTCCCTCCCATCATATTGTTACTGGCAATCCGCTGCTGCCGCCATTTCCCGTACCACTGCAACAGGCTGTTTTCGGTATGGGCTGTTTTTGGGGGGCCGAGCGCAAGTTCTGGTCCCTGCCCGGGGTGTACAGTACCGCGGCGGGTTATACCGCAGGGTTTACCCCCAATCCACTTTATGAGGAGGTCTGCAGTGGTATGACCGGTCATAACGAAGTGGTATTGGTGGTTTATGATCCGGCGCAGATGAGTTACGCGCAATTACTGGCGGTGTTCTGGGAAAGCCACGACCCTACCCAGGGTATGCGCCAGGGCAATGATGTGGGCACCCAGTATCGCTCGGGGATTTATTGTTTCACTGATGACCAGCTCGCTGAAGCGGAGCTGTCTAAAGCGCGGTTTGACCAGGCGTTGAAGTCCGCAGGTTTCGGGGATATTACTACCGAGATCATCGCGGCTCAGGAATTTTATTACGCGGAAGACTATCACCAGCAGTATCTCGCCAGGAACCCGAAGGGTTATTGTGGCTTGGGAGGAACAGGGGTATCTTGCCCGGTTATATCGAAGCCCTTGATTTCATACCCCAGGTAGACTCAAAACTTGCTGAAGCTGTGACGTCGCTTAATACCGAAGGCATTTATAAGAATAGGTGTTGCCCATCGGGAAGCTGGGGCATTATCGCCACAGCCAGCATCTCACATGGCCTGAAATCCAAAGTTTCACGCCAGCATTTTCTGAATTATCGACTCGCACTGCGCCTGATCCATGTACTTGGGCACAGGGTACAGATAGTGCGCTTCTTTCAGTGCAGCCTTGGCCAGTCCGCTGATATCTTCAGCTCGCAGGCTATCCAGCTTTCGTGGAATGCCGATTTCAGCATTCAATTCTTGTACCCGTGCCAGTAAGCGCTTAGCCAATGCCGTAGCATCTTGCTGGCGCTCACCCAGGCCTGCCGCTACGGCAATATCTGCCATGCGATCGGCGCAGGTATCCATCGTAAACTCCAGGATATAGGGCAATACAATAGCGTTGGCCAAGCCATGGGGGGTGCCGTAGCAAGCGCCGAAATTGTGTGCGATAGCATGAACATAGCCCACATAAGCCTTGGTAAAGGCCAAGCCTGCGTAGCAGGAGGCCACCGACATCGATTCTCGCGCCTGCATATCATTACCATCGGCATAGACTCTGGGCAGGTGCTCAAAAATCATAGTGACGGCGGCAAGAGCATAGCGATCAGTTTCAGCCGTGGCAGCTCGCGACAGGTAGGATTCAATAGCATGGGTCAGGGCATCCATACCCGTAGTCGCGGTGATATGAGCGGGCATGCCTTTCTGGATTTCTGGATCCAGGGCGGCGGCAACCGGCATCGTGATGGGATCTATCACGGGTGTTTTCTTATGTGTTTCCGGGTGAGAGATGACCGCGACCAGGGTTACTTCCGAGCCAGTACCTGCCGTGGTAGGAATCACGTATAAAGGGAGTCCTGCTTTTCTGACCTTGCCAAGGCCGGTGAGCTTTGCCACCGGTTTGGCATTGGTTATTGCTACCGCTATCACTTTGGCAGCATCGATCGACGAACCCCCACCTATAGCCAGCACTGAGTCGCAAGTTGCCTGCTTGCCTATGTTGACGCCCGCTTCGACTTGCGCATAAGTGGGGTCGGGTAGCACACCATTGTAGATGTGGACCTCCACTCCCTGAGTTTCCAATTCGGCAATAATAGGGTCAAGCACACCCAATTCCTG
>JAUXHA010000035.1 GCA_030621845.1 Spongiibacteraceae bacterium | reverse complement strand
GAGAAAGAAAAAATTGAATCGCTGGGTGGTCTCGACAAATTAATCGAAGAATTTAAAAAACGCCTTGAGGAGCAAAAAGAGCGGCACGAAGGCGGCAATAAGTGGATCGGTACCGGTGGCACTTCGCCCTTTGGTCACAGTGGCTTTAATCCGGAAGGCATGCGCGTTGGCGGTGAGAGTAAGAACAAACAGGCGGTGAAAGTCTGGGAGAAAAGGGATTTTAAAAACCTCGATGATTCGGTGGAAATCGGCACCCGTAATATCAAGGTGGCGCTGAGGCGTCTGCGCAAGTTTGCCCGCAGTGGCGCGGAAGATGAACTGGATCTGGACGACACTATTCGCTCCACGGCGAACAACGCCGGCTTACTTGATATCAAGATGGTGCCCGAGCGTCATAACACCGTGAAGGTGTTATTGTTTTTTGATGTGGGTGGTTCAATGGATCCCCATGTCAAAGTGTGTGAAGAGCTGTTTTCAGCCGCTCGTACCGAATTCAAGCATATGGAATATTTTTATTTCCATAATTTCATCTATGAGTCGGTGTGGGAAAACAATATCCGTCGTCACAATGAGCGCCTGCAATTGTTCGACATTATGCATAAATACAGTAGCGATTATAAAATTGTATTTATCGGCGATGCGGCCATGTCCCCTTACGAGATCATGCAGCCCGGTGGCAGTGTTGAACACTGGAATGAAGTGGCCGGGGAGGCGTGGATGAGGACACTGAAAGAAACCTATAACAAGGTGATCTGGTTAAATCCGATACCGCAAGAAGAGTGGGGTCACACTCATTCGATTAATATTGCTCACGACTTGCTGGATGGCCATATGTATCCGCTGACGGTCAAGGGCCTGGAAGAAGGCATGGCTTACCTGTCCAAGTGAGTTTAGCTATTATTCAGCGGTGCCCTGGTAAAGGCAATCAGTGCCGCGGTCACCGCAACATTCAATGATTCCACCTGATTATTCATCGGTATGGCAAGCTGCTGGTCGGCAACATCGGCCACCGCTGCGCTGACCCCTTCGGTTTCATTTCCCAGCACATACACCAACGAGCCATCGGGCTGGTAATCAAACAGTGAAGTAGGGGCGTGAGAAGACAGGGTGCAGACTGTATAGCCCGTTTTTTGCAGTGCGCTGAGGCCTTCGGCCAGGCTGTCACAGTGGATGATGGTAGCCTTGAATAAGGTGCCAGCGCTGGCCTTGATCACCAGTGGTGAGAGTGGGGCGCAGCCGTTTTTCGGTATCAACAAACCATCAATATAGCCGGCGCAAACCGAGCGAATAATCATACCCAGGTTTTGTGGGTTGGTAATACTGTCCAGGGCAATCAGTCGGGTGGGGCGTTGCTGCATGTTTTCAATAAAGGTATCCAGGCTCTGGTAGCCTTGCAATTTGATATCGGCAGCAACCCCTTGATCCTGTTTGCCATTACGGGAAATACGCGACAGGGCTTTCTTGTCGTGATACTGGATATCAATCTTGCGCTGTTCGGCGAGGCTAATAATGTCATTGATAATCCCGCCGGATTTATTCGATTCGGCCAGATGCAAACGAAAGGTCGTTAACTGTTTATCCTGTAATGCTTCAAGTACCGGCTTGCGGCCATAGATGGTTAACATCTGGGCATAGAAGTTTTTTTTCTGTTGATAGTCCGTCACAGTGCAGTACTCTTGTGTTAGAGGCGTCGTATCCGCTTGGCTGGCTATGCGGTGAAAAGCCTTAGCTCAGTAAAAAATGCGCCCTGGCAGTGGCGATAGGTTTTTCCACCCGGGTTTGCCAGCAGGTAATCGATACGTTGGCAATTTTTCTTCCCTGTCGAACTAACTCGCAACGGGCAAAGCTGTCACAGTCTCGCCCGGGCCTGAGATAGTCTATGGAAAAGTCGATTACCTTGGGTACGGTGTTGGTTTCGCCGTTCATCATTACATGGATGATACCCGCGGTTTCCATAAACCCCCCGATAACGCCGCCATGAATTGCTGGTAGGGCGGGGTTGCCAATATTGCCTTCATGTTGGGGCAGTTTGAAAATAAAATGGTCGCCAATGGGGATGCAGGCAATACCGATTAATTGGGCATAGGGTATGGTATTGATTAGCTTTTCAAAATCCTGTTGTTGCATGCTGTCGGCTAATTCAGTGCTCATCTGGCGTTCCTTTGGTTTTACTCTTACTAGCATCAGTGTCCATGCGCATGAAGGTGGCGACGCAATGGGCTATGGGCTTGGCAATATCATCCTGATAGGCAATGCCTTTGGAAAAAATTACGTTGTCGGTGACCCGGTAGATCTCACTACGACTAAAAACAGATTTCCCGGGTTGCGCTGCGGTCATATAATCGATGCGTAAATCGAGGGTGGGGCCAAAGAATGATCCCTCCTGGCAAATTGGCATCACAAAGCCACAACAAGTATCCATCAGGGTGGTCAGGGCGCCGCCATGAATGACACCGGTGTCGGGGTTGCCGACAATACTGTTGCTATAGGGCAGTTCCAGGGTCAGCATGCCATTATCTGTACTGATTAATTGAATGTTCAGTACCTGGCAATGTCGAACCGCTTTGAGCATGTACTGGATGATCTCGTCAGCTTTAGTGTTGCTGTGGGGCATAGTGTTTATCGCTTGTATGCTGTTTAGTCGTGCAGTATTGATTGCCGTTTATGTTGTTGCAAGCCTTTAATAATGGTCAGCTTTTTATTACTCTTTGCTTTTAGCTGGAGAGCCGTGAATGTCAAAGTCAGATATCGATCCTGTGGAAGCTTATTTAACGCTGGGCTATTGTGCTGCGCTGGTGGAAACCATGTACCCTAATTACGCGCTGTTTTGTCAGTTGCTTGATCTTGAAGGAGAAAAAGTTTATCGCAGTGCGCTGGATCGAGTATGGGAGTATGCCAGTGGGCGCACCGAGGCGATTGATTTTGTAAAGCAGCAGGAAAAATTCCAGGCTTTTATTCCCGAGTCGGACAACGTTGATTTTTTTGGGCTGCGACCGGCACTGGATGCCTGTACCGGTTTAGTGCTGTTATTACAGTCCTGTGATGTTGCGCAGGATGATGATCTCAATAGTTTGGTGAGCTTATCCAGCGCCACAATTGACTATTATTTGCAGGCCATCGCCTGTGAGGGAGATTATCGCGCACATCCCTTGTTCCAGCGCCAAGCGGTATTGCTGGAGAATCTTGATAATGCGCTTTCTTTGCCTGGCAGCGATCGTCGCAGTAGTGTGGATAGAATACGCCGCCTGGTTTGCAATGATGATTTGAGTAACATTGGCATCAGCCTGCAAGGAGAATAATTCCGGTGATACATCGCTGCGGCTTGCGCATTAAAGTTTATTCTTGCATTATGCGAGCTGGGTTGATTTTTATTGTTACAAATAAGATTAATAAGTGGCGATAATCTATTGATAATTAAACAATTTTATTCTTGTGGTCGCGGCTCATCCGAGCTTGTCGATGACGAATTAATGACAGCGTAGAAAGGGGGAAAATAGATGCCATATTTACCGAGATTATCGGGTTTCATAGTATTGTTATTGATGGCCACGGGTGCCTGGGCCGAGGGTGGTAGCATCGATACGGGCAATACAGCCTGGATTCTAACGTCTACTGCACTGGTTTTGTTTATGACCTTGCCGGGGCTGTCACTGTTTTATGGTGGTCTGGTACGTTCCAGGAATGTGCTCAGTATTCTTATGCAGTGTTTTACCATTACCTGCATTGCTTCTATTTTCTGGTTTGCTATTGGTTATAGCATCGCTTTTTCTGAGGGTGGCGCTTTTAGCGGCGGCCTGGGCAAAGTCTTTTTGGCCGGGGTGATGGAGGGCTCGGTCAGTGGTGATATTCCTGAATCGGCTTTTATTATGTTCCAGATGACCTTCGCGATCATTACTCCGGCGCTGGTGATTGGTGGTTTTGCCGAGCGGATGAAGTTTTCGGCGGTGGTGCTGTTTACCCTTTTCTGGCTACTGATTGTCTATGCCCCGATTACCCACTGGGTGTGGGGTGGTGGCTGGCTGGGCGAACGCGGTCTGCTCGATTTCGCGGGCGGGACGGTGGTTCATATCACTGCCGGTGTCGCCGCGCTGGTTACTGCGCTGGTATTAGGCAATCGCAAGGGCTACGGAGAGACCGCGATGCCACCTCATAATATGACCATGACGGTGACTGGCGCAGGCATGTTATGGGTAGGTTGGTTCGGCTTTAATGGTGGTAGTGCCCTGGCAGCCAATGGCGATGCCGGTATGGCGATGCTGGTAACCCATCTATCCGCTTCCGCTGGCGCGTTGACCTGGTTGGGTATTGAGTGGGTTAAATACGGCAAGCCCAGCGCCCTGGGTGCAGTAACGGGCATGGTGGCAGGACTTGGCACCATCACCCCGGCTTCCGGTTTTGTTGGCCCGGCGGGTGCGCTGGTGATTGGTGTTTCAGCGGGCATTATCTGCTTTTATGCCACACTGGGGCTGAAACAGGTGTTGAAGATAGATGATTCGCTGGATGTTTTTCCGGTACACGGTGTTGGCGGTGTGTTGGGGACGTTTATGGCGGGTATTTTCGCCAGCACCGAGCTGGGCCTCTTTAGTGGGCAGGGTTTTATCAATGAAAATATCACCACCATTCCCCAGCAGCTGATGGTACAGCTAACAGGTATTGGCGCTGTATTGCTTTATACCGCAGTGGCCACCTTCGTGATCCTGAAAGTGATTGCCGCTCTTACCGGCTTGCGTGTGGATGAGCTCGAGGAGCGACAGGGGCTTGATATTCATTCTCACAATGAACGTGGTTACGATTTATAAGACTCAGCGCGATAAACAGCCCGGCTTCGGCCGGGTTTTTTTATTCCGATAGCGCTGTCATTAAGGAGTCAGCATGAAGACTTTGTATTTGTATACGACGCTGGGCTGTCATCTTTGCGAGCAGGCACAGGCCATGGTCGAGCCACTATTGCCGGAGTATGGTTTTAGTATCCAGGCCATTGATATTGCTGATTCAGGGGATTTAATCGAGCGTTATGGTGTTCGTATTCCGGTACTGTTCAGGCCGGATAAGCAGCAGGAGCTTGGCTGGCCATTTGATACAGCGCAATTGCGCTTGTTGCTCACAGATTAAAAAAACCAATGGCATTGGCCGTGGTCGCCCTGGCCACTTGTTGCGGTGTTTGTTGTCGATGCCGGGCTACGGTTTCGAGTACATAGGGCAGGGTGCAGGGCTCATTGCGCCGGCTTGTCACCAGTAATGGTTTTGGCTTAACTCGCGGCACCAGATAGGGTGCATCAGTTTCTATCATCAGCCGCTGCAGCGGAATGTCGGCAATAAATTCATGTAAATGATAGCCCCGGCGCTCATCACATATCCAGCCGGTAATACCCAGATAACAATCCAGGTCCAAATAGCGGAAGGCCTGTTGTTTAGTGCCGGTAAAACAGTGAATCACCACGCGGCTAATATCATCACGGTGGCTGTGTAGCATTTGCCATTGCTTGTCGTGGGCATCTCGTTCATGCAGAAACAAGGGCAAACCGGTTTCACAAGCCAATGCCAGTTGCTGTTCAAACGCGTTGATTTGTTGCGCGGGGGTCGAGTAGTTACGATTGAAATCCAGGCCGGTTTCGCCAATCGCTTTGACCGCGGGTAGTTGGCACAGCGAGCGCAGTGTTGCATGTGTGGCGGCGCTGTAGCTACTGGCATCGTGCGGGTGGATGCCAGCGGTAGCGAATAAATAGTCCGGATACTGCTCGGCCAGTTTTACTGCCTGCTCGCTGCTGTGCAGGTCGGTACCGGTGACCAGGATGTGGCTAATCGCTTGCTGTCTGGCGCGGCTGATTACGGCGTCGAGATCGGCGCTGAAAACCTTATTGGTCAGGTTGGCACCAATATCAATAATCGTTTCTTTATTTGCTGTGGTCATCTGTTTATTATCTGCTGTGGCTTGCAGTAAGTGTAAAAAAAGGAATCGAGCGTGTCAGCAATTATTGTCAGTCAACTGCTTGTCTATCCGGTGAAATCCATGCGCGGCTTGTCACTGCCGGTTATGCGTTTGACGGCTATGGGGCCTGATGGCGACAGGCGCTGGATGGTGATCGATAGCGACAGCCATTTCATTACCCAACGTGAAGAGCCCAAACTGTGCCTGATAGAAACCAGCCTGGATAACGGCCGCCTGACGTTGTCTGTCGGAACGCATGGCAGTATTTCGCTGGCTACGGGTGTCCAGTATACCCCATGCACTGTCACGGTCTGGGCGGATCGGGTTGAGGCTGTCGATTGTGGTGATCAGGTGGCAGATTATTTGTCGAATTTTCTCAACCGGAGTTGCCGGCTGGTCTATATGCCTGACAGCACCCTGCGTCAGATAGATCCGGCCTATGCCGCGGTGGGGGAGTCAGTCAGCTTTGCCGATGGTTTCCCCATATTGTTGCTGTCAGAGGCATCTTTGTCTGATCTCAACCGTCGTATGCACGAGACAGTCACTATGGCGCATTTCAGGCCAAACATTGTACTCAGCGGCTGTGAGCCCTTTGCTGAAGACGGCTGGGAGATGTTACAGATTGGACGCTTGCGGTTCAAAAGGGTAAAGCCCTGTTCTCGTTGTGTTATTCCCTCTATCAACCCGCAGACAGCGCAGAAGCATAGCGACGTGCTGAAGACCCTGGCTGCTTATCGACGCCGTGATGGCAAGATTTTTTTTGGCCAGAATGTAATCCAGCAGGGCGCCGGGGAAATTAAACTGGGGGACCCGCTTACGGTAGTGGCATAGCGAGGTAATCATTGCCTCGACCGATGAACAGTTCATCTTTGGAAATCAACGAGGTTTCAAGACCCATCTGATGTCCGTAGATCACTCGGAAGGCCATGACATTTTGCACGTAATTCCGGGTTTCGTGGTAGGGCAGCGTTTCAATCCAAATATCGTATTCTATCGACCCCTGCTGTTTGTCCAGCCATTTTTTAACCCGTTGTGGCCCTGCATTGTATGCGGCGGTGGCAAGGATATGGTTGCCGTCAAAATCTTCCAGCAACTGCCTGAGATATTCACTGCCAAGGGCGATATTGGTTTTTGCCTGGTATAAATCCTTGCTGCGGTAAGGAACACCCATGGAGCGAGCGACTTTTCTTGCGGTGGAGGGCATCAATTGCAAAATGCCCCGGGCACCCACTTTCGAGCGCGCGTCACTGGCAAAGGCGCTTTCCTGGCGGGCAATGGCATAGAGCCACTCCGGGCTAATGGTGGCAGACTTGGCGGAATTGAGCATATTGGGCTGGTAGGCCATGGGGAAACGAATATCCAGGTCGTTCCAGTGCCCTGCCTTGATGGTGGTGTGGATGGCCTGTTGATGCCAGCCCCATTGATGGGCAAGATTGGATGCGGCGATTAATTCGTCGTTGGACATGGTGTTAATGGCGGCATACCACTCTCTACGGGCCGGGGTAAGCTCGCCCAGTTGATAAAATTCGTAGGCTCGTTGTATTGCTGCCCGCTCAGTGATGGAGAGGGTAATAGCGGGCATATTGATTGGCAGGTGATTGAGGCCGTAACGATCGCCCAGAATATCAGCGGCTAAAAAACCGTAATAGTGACGCTCTGTAGCCAATTTGCGGTAGAGATTGATCGCCTCTTGTTCGGTGCCGCTGCTTTGCTCCCCTGCACGAGCCAGCCAGTAGCGCCAGCGAGGTGTCTGCCCGATTGCAGGGGGCAGTTGTTTAATCCAGCGCTGGGCGCTTTGCCACTGCTGCTGTTTCAATGCCAGTCGTATGCGCCATTCCAGCAGATAGCTGTCTTCTGCATTGGGATCGTTGGCGATCAACCAGGGCAGCGCCCGGGGATCATTCGCCGCAATAATTTGCCGGGCAATGGCTTGTCGAATTTCATTGCGCTGGGCAGGGGAGAAGGAAAAGTGCTTGCGATAGCTTAACCAGAGCTGCGCTGCCATTGCGCTATCCCTGCTTGCCAGTTTTTTCATGCCGCGAACAATAATATCCCTGTCGTAGGCTTGCTCTGTGCTGAAAATACGCTGTTCTGCCAACCGTTTTGGATGACGATTAATGTTCAGCAGTTTTTGACTATAGTGTTGAAGGTCAGCTGAACCCTGCCGGCTAAGAAAACGAGCGAGCAGATAGTTTTTTTCATCGAGAGCGAGATTCAGCCGTTGCCAGAGTAGGTGATCAGTAACACGACCGGCTTGCTGCCAGCGTTTAAAGGGACGGTCACAGATTTTTGGCTGTGATTTACCCACCAGCCACAGCACTTCAGATTTGTTCAGCGCCAGTTGTGGGTAGCCTGCCCGGTGCAGGGCTTCCAATTGCCAGCAGCGCAGCTTGCTGGAGATCAGCGTTGGGTCGTAGTAATTGAGAAATTGCTGCCACTGTTGTTGCTGGGCGAGTACATAGAGCCAGGATGCCAGTAACTGCCTGCCAGCGACGCTTTGTTGGTACTGCTCCAGGTAGCGGTCAACTTCCTCGTAGGGCAGTGTCTGCAGCTTGCGTTGTAAGCCGGCTTTAATTAAATAGCTGTGCAGGGGGTAGGATGAGAGCGAATCGCTTGTTGTTTTGCGGCCGCGTTGAATATCATAGAGTGTTTTTTGGTAGCGATCGCGTTGCTGTTCCAGCGAGTCAGGGTCAATGTTTGCCAACGCCTGGCCGGGAATCCACTGCAAGGCAAGCCATAGCAGGAGATAACTTCCTGTTGGGAGCCATTTAATCCGCGGGCAACGGTTGGATTTCATTGGTACAGCCTGGCAATGTGCATGATAGAATGCGCCCGCGATGAGTAGCAGGAACCTCGTTTAAGTGTATGTCCAGATTGCGCTTCTTTGAAGGTAATGAAACGGACTTATCTCACACTTTTTACATAAACTTTTTCCTTTAAATTCCAGGATTTTTTTATGCCAATGATCAGGGCCAATGGTCTGCATTTAAGTTATGGCACCCATGTATTACTGGACGACACCAGTTTTCAATTAAGTGCCGGCGATCGCGCCTGTCTGGTGGGTCGTAATGGTGCAGGAAAATCAACCTTATTGAAGTTGATTGATAAGACAATTTTGCCCGATAGCGGTGATTTATGGTGTCGCCCCGGTATCCGTATATCGCGACTGGATCAGGAGTTGCCCGAAGCGGATGATCAAACGGTGATGCAAATGGTCGCTTCAGGTCTGGCGGAACTAGGCCAGTTACTCGCTGATTTTGACAGCTTATCCACGCAAACTCTGGATGATAGAGGGCTTAAACAGCTGGCAGAGTTACAACATGAAATTGAATCCCGCGATGGCTGGTTATTCCAACAAAAAATTGATGAGGTGATTACCCGCCTGTCTTTGCCCAGGGATCAACGGATGAGCACACTTTCTGGCGGTTGGCGACGACGGGTCGCATTGGCTAAAGCGTTGGTGATCGACCCTGATTTATTATTACTGGATGAGCCGACCAACCACCTGGACATTGAAACCATCGAGTGGATGGAAAAGCAATTAATGGAGTTCAGGGGCGCTATTTTGTTTATCACCCATGACCGTGCGCTGGTGCAGCGTTTGGCAACCCGGATTCTGGAGCTGGATCGCGGTCGTTTGCGAGCGTTTAATTGCGGTTATGACAATTTCCTGGTTGAAAGAGCGCATTTATTTGAGGTCGAAGATCAACAAAACGCTTTATTCGATAAGCGGCTGGCAGAAGAGGAGGTCTGGATCAGGCAGGGTATCAAGGCGCGTCGCACCCGTAATGAGGGCAGGGTGAGAGCACTGGAAAAGCTTCGCGAAGAGCGTTCACAGCGGCGAGTACGAACGGGCAGTGCGAAAATAGCGGTAGACAGTAGTACAAACTCGGGCAAATTGGTCGCGGAACTGACCAATGTGAGCTTCAGTTACGGTGATAAGCAGCTGATTAATAATTTTAGCGGCAATATTATGCGCGGCGATAAAATTGGTTTGATTGGTCCTAATGGGGTGGGTAAAAGCACCCTGCTGAAAATAATTCTCGGTGAATTGCAGCCCAGCAGTGGCCAGGTAAAACTGGGTACCCGCTTGGATGTGGCTTATTTCGATCAAATGCGCGAGCGGCTTGATGGCGAAAAAACCATTGTTGATACCGTGGGTCAGGGGCGTGAAAGTATTACGATCAATGGCAAGGATCGTCATATTATGAGTTATCTGGGTGATTTCCTGTTCTCACCCCAGCGTGCGCGGACGCCGCTCAGGGCCTTATCCGGGGGGGAGCGCAGCCGTGTGCAGCTTGCTTGTCTGTTCAGTCAGCCTGCCAATATACTGGTGCTGGATGAGCCCACCAATGACCTCGATATTGAAACCCTGGAATTACTGGAGGCTGTACTGGTTGAATTTAGCGGTACGGTGTTGCTGGTCAGTCACGATCGTGCCTTCATGGACAATGTCATTGGCAGTTGTCTGGCCTTTGAAGGCAATGGCATTGTCAGGGATTATGTCGGCGGTTATCACGACTGGTTGCGCCAGGGGGGTAAATTTTTATCCGAGCCGGTAACGGGCAAAGGCAGTGACAAGGCGCAGCAGGCCACTGGGAAAAAACCACAGCAAAAAAAGTCGACAATGAAGTCGCAGCATCAACTCGATCAGTTAGCGGCCAGGATTGAAGTACTGGAACAACAAAAAGTCAGTCTGGAAACTGAAGTTGCCGATCCGGGTTTTTATCAGCAGGAGCAAAGCCGGGTTAAGCAGCGGCTGAAAAAGCTGGACGCCAGCAGTGTGGAACTGGAAGACTGTTATGAACGATGGATGGCTTTATCGGAGGATTAACCGACCCGCACTGCCAATACATCACAACGGGCGCCGTGTAAAACGCCATTAGCGGTGGAGCCAAGCAATAGGGCCAGGCCGTGGCGGCCATGGCTACCGACTACAATCACGTCAGCATTGATGTCCTCGGCCATGCGATGGATTTCAGTTTCGGGTCGACCTAATACGATGTGATAATTTTCTGCAGCGATATGATTTTTTTTAGAAAATTCGCTTAACTGTACTTCGGCTTGTTTCTGGATTTCTTCCTGAATGCCGGAAAAGTCCATGGGGATATCGCCGCCATAGGCAAAACTCAGCGGTTCAATAACATGGATGACATGCAAGGTGGCGTTGTTATTAGTACTAAGGGCCACTGCTTTAGCAGCAACTTCCTGGGCTTCGTCAGTGAGGTCTATGGCCAAGAGAACATTTTTGTAGTTACTCATAGTTATTTCCCGGGTTTAGCATCTCATTAAGTGATTGACGTATAATTTTCGTTTAATGTGCTGAGCGTCTTACGGTTGAGTCTATGGTTTCTCTGCTGCACAGACAAGCTCAGGCCAGTTGTTGGCAAAAAGAGTAACGCAGTGGCTGCAGTGAATGCAAACTATTATAAGCTTGCCCGGAGGCTGGCTGATGATTTGTATCAATTATTCAGCGTTGGGCTGTAACAGGTATTGTGATGACGTATTTATTTATTTTTCTCGGGCTTGCTATGGTGATTGCCCCATTGATGGCGTTTAAACCCAGTAAGACGGTGAAGCGACAGATGGCCTTTCGTGAACGGGCGATTGCTCTGGGCCTGCAGGTAAAAGTGGCCGATTTACCGCAATCGCACCGTGATAAGGTGCGCCGGGAAGCGATAGAGCAGGGCGTGGTTTACCGTTTGCCTTTTATTCGACGACAGTCACTGGCTCATATCAACCGCCAGTGCTGTGTGAACACCGAACAGGGTCTTGAATGGTCGGGGCAGGTGGAGGATGTGGTCAAGGTATTGTTTGAGGCGCAGTTTCAACAGTTGACCGAGGATACAGTGGCCCTTGAATTGAGTTCAGTGGGTGTTGGCGTTTATTGGCGTGAACAGGGTACGATTGAACGAGTAGAGCAACTGCATCAAGTGCTCGATAGCCTGCGAGCACGTTTAAATGATTATTATGGAGTAGCTAATGGCAGCGATTAAAGCGGGGCGATATCGGCATTACAAGGGTGAATTTTATCAGGTGCTGGACGTTGCTACGCACAGTGAATCCCTTGAATCGATGGTGGTTTACAGGCCTCTTTACGGTGAGCGTGGGCTCTGGGTGCGGCCTTTGACGATGTTTAATGAGCAGGTTTTGGTGGCTGGCGTAGCTGAGCCCCGTTTTCACTATGTGGGCAGTATGGACGAGGGCGGTTGATTATTTAAGTATATTTTTTTAGTGCTTGAAATTGGCCATTTTTTTGCCGGTTAATTTCATCTAATTATGGCTTATTGTCGGGCTTTAATCGCCTTTTTCCTGATTTGATTAGCACTGGCTAGAGCGGGTTTTAGCCAGGCGCTGTGAAATAAAAATGCCTATCCTCACTTGACCGCGACGGAGCCAGGTCTTATATATGTCGCCTTGGAACCATTGAAATAGCAACTTTTTCACTTATAGAAGGACAATATGGGAAGATCACTGGTCATCGTAGAGTCGCCCGCCAAGGCCAAAACGATTAATAAATACCTGGGTAAGGACTATATCGTTAAGTCGAGTATTGGTCATATCCGGGATTTGCCTACTGCCGGCAGTAGTAAGAGCGACCCCAAAGAGAGGGCAAAAGCCGCTGCGCTCACTCGGAAGATGTCTCCTGAAAAAAAAGTCGCCTATAAAAAGAAGAAAAGTGCCGAGCAGCTGGTCAGGCGCATGGGGATTGATCCCGGCAAGGGCTGGGCGGCGGATTACCAGATACTTCCGGGTAAGGAAAAAGTCGTTAGCGAATTACAAAAGCTGGCAAAAGATGCCGATACTATCTATCTGGCAACGGATTTGGATCGCGAGGGAGAGGCGATAGCCTGGCACTTGCAAGAAGCTATCGGTGGCGATGAGAGTCGCTATCGTCGAGTGGTGTTCAATGAAATCACCAAGAAGGCGATCAACGAGGCCTTTGATCATCCCGGTGAACTTGATCTCAATCGCGTCAATGCACAGCAGGCTCGCCGCTTTTTGGATCGGGTTGTGGGTTATATGGTTTCGCCGCTGCTCTGGTCCAAAGTGGCCAGGGGCTTATCGGCGGGACGGGTGCAGTCTGTGGCCGTGAGATTAATTGTCGAGCGTGAACAGGAGATAAGGGCATTCATCCCCGAAGAGTTCTGGCAGCTGTTTGCCGATACAGAAGCGAAGGCCGGTAAATTACGCCTTGAAGTTAAACGACAGGGTGGTGAAGCGTTTCGGCCTACGAATAAGCAGGACACCGATACGGCGCTGACAGCGCTGGAAAAAGCCCGCTTTGTTATTAGTAAGCGTGATGACAAGCCGACAAAGTCCAAACCCTCAGCACCTTTTATCACCTCGACCTTGCAGCAGGCGGCAAGTACGCGCCTGAGCTTTGGGGTGAAGAAGACCATGATGATGGCCCAGCGACTCTATGAGGCGGGTTATATCACCTATATGCGTACCGATTCTACCAACCTCAGTGCTGAAGCGGTTGCGGGCTGTCGTGATTTTATTGCCAGCAAGTATGGCAACAAGTACCTGCCTGAAGCGGCGACGAGTTATTCCAGTAAAGAAGGCGCCCAGGAGGCGCACGAAGCCATTCGGCCCTCAGAGGTGACCACTGAGCCACGTTTATTAAAGGGTATGGAGCGGGATGCCGAAAGATTGTATGAATTGATTTGGCGTCAGTTTGTTGCCTGTCAAATGATGCCGGCAGAATTTACTTCCAGTAGTGTAGTGGTCAGCGCCGGTGACTTTGAATTGCGCACCCGCGGTCGTGTAATTCGTTTTGATGGTTTTATGAAAGTGATGCCGTCTACTTCGAAAAAAGACGATGACGTGATTTTACCTGATGTAAAAGTCGGTGATGAGCTGGAGCTGAAAAAACTCGATCCAAGCCAGCACTTCACCAAGCCTGCGCCTCGCTACGGCGAAGCCAGTTTGGTAAAAGAGTTGGAAAAACGCGGTATTGGTCGCCCCTCAACTTATGCTTCTATTATTTCCACGATTCAGGATCGCGGCTATGCGCGGGTAGAAAACCGGCGCTTTTATGCTGAAAAAATGGGTGATGTGGTCACTGAGCGGCTGGTCGAGAGCTTCACCGAGTTAATGGATTTCAGCTTTACAGCAAAAATGGAAGAGCAGTTGGATGAAGTGGCTGCAGGGCATCAGGACTGGAAACAGTTACTGGACAATTTTTACGGGGATTTCCAGTCAAAGCTTGAAATTGCTAGTGGTGCCGAGGGGGGTATGCGTGAAAACCAGCCCACTGAAACAGATATCGAGTGCCCTAAATGCGGCCGTCATATGCAGGTACGTACGGCCAGTACCGGTGTTTTTCTCGGCTGTTCCGGCTATGCCTTGCCGCCCAAGGAACGCTGCAAATCGACCATTAACCTGACCTCGGGTGATGAGGCCATCAGTGTTGACGATGATGATGAGGCCGAGTCCAGGTTGCTTCGTACCAAGCATCGCTGCAAGCTCTGTAATACGGCAATGGATAGTTACCTGATTGATGAGGGCCGAAAATTACATGTCTGTGGTAATAACCCGGATTGCACTGGTTTTGAGGTCGAGCAGGGCACGTTTAAAATCAAGGGCTATGAAGGCCCGGTGCTGGATTGCGATAAGTGTGGTGCAGAGATGCAACTCAAGTCGGGACGTTTTGGCAAATATTTTGGCTGTACCAGTGATGACTGCAAAAACACCCGCAAGTTATTGCGCAGTGGCG
This sequence comes from Spongiibacteraceae bacterium, assembly GCA_030621845.1. Taxonomy (GTDB): domain Bacteria; phylum Pseudomonadota; class Gammaproteobacteria; order Pseudomonadales; family Dasaniaceae; genus JAUXHA01. The sequence goes on along the minus strand of JAUXHA010000035.1, from coordinate 10,829 downwards.
AAGCGGCACCGCCTAAAATGGATCCTGTGCCCATGCCGGAATTGGCCTGTGTCAAGGTAGAGGACACCTATGTACTGCGCGATGGCGCGGCGGGTATGTTCCTGGCGGCAAGTAATTTCCCCAAAAATCGCGAAACACGTGCACCGCTGGTCGAGGAAATACTGCCGCATAAAAAAGCCATTGATAAAAAATACAAGCATCTCTTTAAAGCGCCAACGGAAGATCCCGATGGCAACAAGTCCATCATTCGTTACAGCCGTAAAACCAAAGAGCAATATGTTCAAACCGAGGTAGACGGCAAGCCAACGGGGTGGAAGGCCTTTTATAAGAAGGGCAAGTGGGAAGTGCAGGTACCCGCTAAAAAGAAAGCCAAAAAATAGTGTGCAGAGGCGTTAATGGCGAATAAGCAGCGTGCCATGGTTAACCAGCGGTTGTATTTTTCGCGCTTGCACTTGCAATGGCTGGAACGGGAGCTGGCCAGCGAGCAGTTGCCGGCCAATATCGTAGAGCAGGCATTGGGCGAATCCCTGTTATTTCACCTGCAAAGCGCCTATAGAACGTACTTGTTGGAGTTGGCTGAGAGTTATGTGCTCTATCCCGACAGTTTGGAGAGAGCAGTAAAACTCCAGGAACTATTGGCAGAGCAGGGTAAAAGTGCCGCTGAGGTCGAGCAACTCTGTCAACTGGAGCGAGGCCCTAGCTGGTTGTCGCCATTATTGTCCGCGCTGGATCGCAGCGTTCCGCTTTCTCACCCGGGTTCAGGCCAGGGCATTGCAGTTGTTCACGTAAGTTCAGCGGATAGCGCAAGTCTGCTCGAAACAGGACGGCGTTGCCTGGCTGGCTTATCGGAACTTATCGAACAACAGCGAGGCCAACTGGAAGAGTGGTAGCCAGGTATTAGCTTCCCTGCCGAACAACCCCTACGCTTAAGCCTTCAATGACAAAGTCCTGATGTCTCAAATCAACGTCGATGGGTTCGTAGTCCTGGTTTTCGGGGAGTAGCTGCAGTTGGTACTTGCTGCGCATTTTTTTAAGCCGCTTCACCGTGACTTCATCATCAATACGCGCGACCACAATATCACCGTTCTCGGCATGGCTGGTACGATGTACCGCCAATAAATCCTGGTCAAAAATACCTATGTCTATCATGCTGTCGCCACGAACGCGGAGAAAATAATCAGCGGCGGGGTGGAAAAAATTAGCCGGCATTTCGCAATAATCCTCGATATGTTCCTGGGCAAGAATCGGGTTGCCAGCAGCCACCTGGCCAACAATTGGAATGCCTTTGTTATAGTCGGGGATGCGGATGCCACGGGAGGCTCCGGCGATCATATCGATCGCACCTTTTCGGGCCAGTGCTTTTAAATGTTCTTCGGCGGCGTTAGCAGACTTAAATCCCAGTTCTTTGGCAATCTCGGCGCGGGTGGGTGGAAAGCCTGAGTCATCGATGTGGGCTTTAATAACGGCTAATACTTCTGATTGTCTTGGGGTTAGTTTTATCATTTTATGACCGGTCTGTTTTTATATACAGTACTTGTATTATATACAGTATTCAGTTGGCTGCAAGTGCTAATTGATGCCTGGGGCATAAAAATAAGTTAAAGGCAGGCCCTCGTTGTTGAGGGCTGGGAAAGTGCCAGGGATCGTCTGGAAAGTGCTAGAGGTCGTCTATGATGCCATTAACGATATCGCTTTCAATAATATTGAGGGGACCGGTCCAGTCTTCGGGGTGGATTGTATCATTGGCATCCATCAGGTCTTCATTGCCAATTTCGTAAGCGTTGCGCCAATCTTCGGGGGTTTCAACTTCGATGAGCATTAATTCTTTCCAGCTTTCAGTGTCGTAACTACCGACTTCACCGTCGATGAGTTGTGTCTCAACCGTTTGCTCAAGTTCATCGACAGCGACAACTTCAAAGGTTATATTCTGCTGGATATCTTTATACCAACTACCAACGCAAGCCAGGAGGTTGTTCATACCAAACCCTCTACATGTTTAATGACCTCATAATAGAAAGTAACACGCTGGACAGTTCTGTCCAGAGTTGCTTACACAATTGGGAATTTGTCGCTAAACTAGGCAGAATAATTTTGTCTTATATAAATTCTTTTGATTCAGTAGCTTAGCTTGAGTCTGGTGATTAACTCAGTGACTAATCAATCTTTTTTATAGGTTTTACTCATATTAATACAGCTAAAAGATATAAAATTGTATAACCCGTTTTTCATCGCGTGGCGGGTAATTTCGCCCGCGGCAATCTAGGTGAGTGTTAAATGAATACATCGACAATAAAAACCTGGCTGGTGAAATTTTCCCCGGCCGATTATCCCTGGTTATGGGAAGTGTTTACCGCTGTACTGGTGACACTGCTGGCCAGTTATGTTGCCCGCTTTTTGCTAATGAAGCTCAAGTTACGTTTGAGTCAAACGCAAAGTCTTTGGGACGATGCGATGCTGGAGGCTTCCTATAAGCCGGCCTATTACCTGGTCTGGTTGCTGGGTTTTAGCTGGGTACTGGATGTATTGCAGGATGAGTCAGAGGCTGAAATTTTTGCCTTGCTGGATCCGGCCAGAAGCCTGCTGGTGATTGTGTTGTTCACCTGGTACCTGACACGGATTATCCGGCAGGTGGAATTACGACTGATTTCTAATCAGTACGATGCCGAGCCGGTGGATGAAACCACGGTGCTGGCACTGGGTAAATTATTGCGTGTGGCGATTTTGATCACTTCATCGCTGATTATTATACAAAATATGGGTTATAGCATTTCAGGTGTACTCGCTTTTGGCGGTATCGGTGGTATTGCTGTGGGCTTTGCGGCCAAGGATCTGCTGGCTAATTTTTTTGGCGGTTTGATGATATACCTCAATCGGCCGTTTATTGTCGGTGACTGGATACGCTCACCCGATCAGCAAATTGAGGGAACGGTGGAGCAAATTGGTTGGCGACAAACGATTATTCGCACCTTTGACAAGCGGCCACTCTATGTACCTAATGCGGTGTTTTCCCATATCTCGGTGGAAAACCCCTCGCGGATGAAAAACCGCCGCATCTATGAAACCATCGGCATACGTTACGAGGACTCACACAGCATGGCCGTTATTATCGATGATGTTAAAACCATGTTGAAGAAACATCCGGAAATAGATCCGGGGCAAACGCTGATTGTTAATTTCAATGCCTTCGCGGCCTCGTCGCTGGACTTTTTTATCTATACCTTTACCCGAACCACGGACTGGGTGCATTTTCACCAGGTTAAGCAGGATGTATTGCTGCAAATTCTTACTATTATCCATAGTCACGGTGCCGATGTAGCGTTCCCAACAACGACCTTGAATATTCCGGAACCCGTAGTGGTTTCCCATGCGTCTGAGTAGGAATGGATTATGGCCTCAATAGCAGTTATCGGTGGTACCGGTCTCAGTGAATTTCTCCAGGGGGAGAGCCTGGCGGTGACATCAACGCCCTATGGTGAGTTGGCGACGCCGCTGATGGTTAGTGATATTGCCGGAAAAGCGGTAGCGTTTCTGCCGCGTCATGGCTCCCCCCACCGCATTCCACCGGACCGTATTAATTATCGGGCCAATCTCTGGGCCTTACAGGCTATCGGTGTGCGCAAGATTATTGCCGTTAATGCCGTTGGCGGTATTAATCCGGAACTGGCTGCCGGTACCCTTGTGATTCCCGACCAGTTGATTGATTACACCTATGGTCGTCAGCAGAGCTTTTATGACGGCAGCAGCGACAGGCTGGAACATATTGATTTTAGTTATCCCTTCAGCAATGAACTCGGCAAGGTGCTGGAAAGTGCTGCCGCAGATTGCCAGCTTAAGCTTACTCGGGGGGGAGTCTACGCGGTAACACAAGGGCCGAGGCTGGAAACGGCGGCGGAAATTCAACGGCTGGGACGGGATGGCTGCGATATTGTCGGCATGACGGCGATGCCGGAGGCTGCCCTGGCCAGAGAGTTGGAGATAGACTACGCCAGTCTATCCCTGGTGGTTAATCCGGCAGCGGGCCTTGGTGATGAACTGATCACTATGGAGGATATCCATGCGGTTACCGGTGAAGGAATGATAGCCATTAAAGCAATTCTACAGGCGGCTATTGAGCGTTTATAAAGCCTGTTTGTCGTCTGTAGCGGGTTTTTGGTAAGGGGTGATCCGCACCAGCAGGCCCATCAGGGGATGATCAATATAATGTAATTCCTTACTGCGCATTCTTCTGTGTTGCCGCAACGTGGCCGTACGGTCAACGGAAAACTGCATATCACCCAGGCCGCGGAATTGACTGTCGAGTGAAAACTCCCGCGCCAGGTTGTTATGGGTAAATAAATCGGTATTGGCCGCTTCAGCATTGATATTGCCTGTGGGAATTTCTGGTAAAACTGGCCAGGGGTGTTCATCTCCGCCGACATTACTGCTAAAGGTGCTTAGCCAGAGGTTGGTACTGATGTGCAAATAACGCTCGACACTGATGCTGATGGTGCCCTCCAGTTCATAGTGCTGATCAAAGTGCTCGCCACCTAAAATGACGATATTGGCCGATGCGTTGCGATCGGTTAATGGTTGTCGCCATACTTTATGGAACAGCGGCCGGAAGTCAGCCTGGCGGAGGATGTTGTTGGCTGCAGTACCAAGCTGTTGTTCCTCTTCGCCCAGTATCAGCAAGGGTACCGGGTTAAATTCCGGGTCGGCAGAGAGGATGTCATCGGGCTGGTAGTTGAGCAAGTCGGGGCCGGAATTTATGCTTGCATCATCTGCCTGTTGCTCAATCGCATCAACTTCATCACTTTCAATCAGGAAGGCCAGTGGTTCGGCATAATTAAGCCTTAATTCCTTTGGCCAGAATTCTTCCCAAGCCGTATCAGGGTTACTGTTGGCGAAGATAAATACTTCGATTTGGTACCATTTTTGTTGTTCTGCCTGGCTGCTATCCTGTGACAAAGCGCTAAAACTGCTACAAAACAGCAGCAGTAAGAGGGTCGATTGAGATGTTAGTGTGTTCAATGGCGTTCTCTTTTGACTATAGTCTAGTGTACGTTTTTGCAGTGGAAAAAGTCCACTGTCGGTGGCCTGGTGCGGCATTATTATTACGCTGCACTGATCCCCGCTTGTTCCGGGCTTAGTTGCCTGATCAGTTGTTCCACAAACTGGAATCGTTGTTCCCGGTCATCAAGATCCTGGATAAATTTAAGCCCGGTGGCGCCGGCCAATTGATAACTGGCGGGCTGTGATTGAACCAACTGTACCAGTGCCATAGGTTCAACCTGAGTATTATCAGCAAATTCAAATTTTCCGCCTGTGTGAGACGCTTCGATTTTCTGTATACCCACCGCCTGCGCCAGCAGTTTGATTCGGGTTGCCCTAAACAGGTTGTTTACCGGTTCCGGGAGTAAGCCAAAGCGGTCAATCATTTCTACCTGCAATTCCCGTAAGCTGTCATCATCCGCTGCACTGGCAATGCGCTTGTATAAAATTAATCGTGAGTGAACATCGGGCAGGTAATCGTCGGGGATCAGTGCCGGTAGGCGAAGATTAACTTCGCTGCCGGGGTTGTAGCCTTTTTCAAGGTCTACCTCCTTACCCTCTTTAATGGCCGTTACCGCTCGATCAAGCATCTCCATGTACAGGGTAAAACCGATATTATGAATCTGGCCGCTTTGCTCATCGCCAAGTAATTCACCGGCACCGCGTATCTCAAGGTCGTGGGTGGCGAGGGTAAAGCCGGAACCCAGGTCTTCGGCCTGACAGATCGCCTGTAGTCGCTTGTCGGCATCATTACTCATGTTCTTGCTGCCGGGGGTCATTAAATAAGCGTAGGCCTGGTGGTGAGAGCGGCCGACTCGTCCCCTTAATTGATGCAATTGTGCCAGGCCAAATTTATCAGCACGATTAATGATAATGGTATTGGCATTAGGCACATCGATACCGGTTTCGATAATGGTGCTGCAGATGAGCAGGTTGTAGCGGTTGTGGTAAAAGTCTGACATTACCTGTTCTAATTCTCGTTCCCGCAACTGTCCATGACCGATACCGATACGGACTTCGGGGATCAATTGTTGTAACTCCCTGGCGGCTTGTTCAATCGTTTTGACATCATTGTGCAGGTAGTAAACCTGTCCGCCCCGTAGAATTTCCCGTAGCACCGCTTCTTTAACCAGCCCCTTGTCCCACTGCTGGACAAAAGTCTTTATGGATAATCGCTTTGCCGGCGGGGTGGCGATAATCGACAGATCACGCATGCCGGACATGGCCATATTGAGTGTGCGGGGAATGGGTGTTGCGGTAAGGGTAACAATGTCTACTTCTGAACGCAGGGATTTCAACTGTTCTTTCTGGCGCACGCCAAAGCGGTGTTCTTCATCGATAATGACCAGTCCTAATTGCTGGTATTTGACTGCAGCCTGTAACAGCTTGTGAGTACCGATGAGGATATCGATTTTACCCTGTTCAACCCGGGTCAATATATCAGCCTGTTGTTTAGCTGATTTAAATCGTGACAGCACCTCGATGGTGACAGGCCAGTCGGCAAAACGATCCTTAAAGGATTCATAATGTTGTTGTGCCAGTAATGTTGTCGGCACCAGAATCGCGACTTGACGATTATTGTGTACGGCGAAAAAAGCGGCGCGCATCGCCACTTCGGTTTTACCAAAGCCAACATCACCACAAACCAGTCGGTCGGTGGCATTGTCAGATTCAAGATCGGCCAGCACGGCGGCAATCGCTGTTTCCTGGTCAGGGGTTTCCTCAAAGGGAAAACCACCGGCAAAAGCCTCATAGGCCTGGCCTGGATGTTCAAGTTTCTTACCGGGCCTGGCGGCGCGACGGGCATAGATATCCAATAGTTCTGCGGCCACATCGCGTATTTTTTCAGCGGCTTTACGCCGCGCTTTTTGCCACTGTTCACTGCCAAGTCGGTGCAGCGGCGCACTGTCGTTGTCAGCACCTGAATAGCGGCTAATTAAATGCAGGGAGGCAACCGGAACATAGAGCTTGGCGCCGTCGGCATATTCGAGGGTGAGGAATTCGGTATCCTGCTCGTCAACACGAATGGTTTGCAATCCACGGTACCGACCGACGCCGTTATCGATATGAACCACCGCGGCGCCAATTTTTAATTCAGTAAGATTTTTAACCACGGCATCGCTATTGTCGCTGGCCTTTCGTCGCCGACGGCTTTGCATTACCCGTTGCCCAAACAGTTGCGGTTCGGCAATCACTGTGATGCCACAATCGGTAAGCACAATACCGCTTTCGATGGGGGCAATGGTGATGGCTAGTGCCTGTTCGCCGTTGACAAAATCGAGCCAGTTAGCACAGAGTGCCGGTTGAATATTATGACGTTGCAAAAGCTCAAGCAGGATTTCTCTTCTGCCGGCGCTCTCAGCACAAAATAAAATCCTCGAATCTGTTTGCTGAATCAAGTTTTCAACCGCGGCTAGTGGCAATTCTGCTTTTGCATCGATGGGCAGGAACGGCGGAGCGGCGGTGGCAAAGGTAATGCGTCCGGGTTTATCAGTCATCGCTTCGCGATGAAGGCTGACCCGCTGGTAGTTACTGATACTGGCGAACAGTTCGTTGACGGGGATAAACAGTTTCGCCGGTGCCAGTAATGGCCGTTGGCTGTCAATCATCCGCTCTTCAAAACGTTTGTGGATATCCTTCCAGAACTGATCGGCGGCACCCTCCAGTCCCTCACTGTAAAAAATCAGGCTATTGTCTGGCAGGAAGTCAAATAAACTGCTGCAGTGGTCAAAAAATAACGGCAAATAGTACTCAATTCCAGCGGGGGCAATACCCTGGCTAACATCCTGGTAAATCGGGCAGTGGCGATGATCGACATCAAAGTATTGATGCCACTGTTGGCGAAAGCGGGCGATGCCCTGTTGGTCCAGGGGGAATTCCTTAGCCGGCAGTAAGCTGATCTTATCTACCCGCTTAACCGTGCGCTGGGTTTCGGGATCAAAGGTGCGCAGGGAATCAATTTCATCATCAAGCAGGTCGATGCGAAAGGGCAGGGGGCTACCCATGGGGAAAATATCCATGATAGAGCCACGCAAGGTAAACTCTCCATGTTCATAGACTGAGTCCATACAGCGATAACCGTTGCTTTCCAGTTGCCGGCGCATGGATTCGGCATTAAAAGCCTGGCCAACATTAAGTAACAGGCTATGGGCGTCCAGGTATTGCGTGGGTAGCAGTCTGTGCATCAAGGTGGTGACGGGGACGATTAAAATCCCCTTGTCGGTACTGGACAGGCGGTGCAGGGTGCTCAAACGCTCGGAAATAATATCCTGGTGGGGCGAAAAATAATCATAGGGCAGCGTTTCCCAGTCGGGGAAATGGAGTACGTCGAGTTCGCCAGCATAAAAGCGTAACTCCTGCTCCAGCTGCAACGCCGAGGCGCTATTGTTGGTGATCAATACGGTAAGCTGGTGATGATCGCGGGCGGCATTGGCAATAGCCAGGCTCTGGCTACTGCCATAGAGCTTGCTCCAATTCATCCGATCACCCGCTTTGTAGCTGAGTTTGGGTTTGAGGGTGGAATGATCGGCCATAGTGGTAAATGATCGTCGGGTGAAAAGGGCAGGCATTGTAAGCTAAATTTTCACCGGCTGCTGCCAGCACAATAGCGATTATGGTAAATTTTCTGCATATGGGCGCTTAACTGTTGAACTTGCCGAGGTGAATGCTGATAATACGCGCTAATTTTTTACCCTTAACAAAGGTGTCAGACAGTGACCGATACACGACCCCGTAAACGGCCCGACGATTATTTTTCCGATTGGAAGGCGCGTGAAGCCCTTGCCGAAGGCATGATTCCCCTGGTCGGTAAGCTCTATCGTAAAAATAGTGTTAAAACCTATATTTACGGACAGAATCTGGTCAACCTGTCAGTGCTTGAAATTATGAAAGCACACCGCTTTGTGCGTCAGGTGGAAGCCAACGAACTGTCAGAATTTGAAACCTTTCCCGTTATCAAAACCCTGGCTGAGCTTGATTTGGGTATTGCCCATATCGATGCGGGCCGCTTGGCGGTAATGTACGAAGACGGTCCCAAGCAGAAAGGCGTTGCAGTTGAGGACTTTGTCAGGAGCCATGTTGAGGATCTTATTGGGCTCGCTGACAAGCCGGTCCCAGCCCCCCAGGATGTTGTGCTTTATGGCTTCGGTCGAATTGGCCGCTTGATGGCGCGATTGCTGATTGAAAAGACCGGCGGCGGCGAGAAGCTTCGCTTGCGAGCGATTGTGGTTCGCCAGGGCGGTGCTAAAAATGATCTGGTCAAGCGTGCCAGTCTGTTGCGTCGCGATTCAGTACACGGCCCTTTTAACGGTACTATCCGGGTTGACGAAGAACGCAGTTCTATTGTTGCCAATGGCAATGAAATCAAGGTGATTTACGCCGGTTCCCCTGAAGAAGTCGATTACACTGAGTACGATATCCATAATGCTATTGTGGTTGATAATACCGGTATGTTTAAAACCGAAGAGCAACTTTCCCGTCATCTGCGGCCAGGTGCCAGCAAGGTCATCCTGACCGCCCCGGGTGCCGATATTAAAAACATTGTTTACGGAATTAACAATGATGAAGTGGATAGCAGCGATACAATCATCTCAGCAGCCAGTTGTACTACCAATGCCATTGCGCCGCCGCTGAAGGCGATGAATGATAAATTTGGTATTGCCTCGGGGCACATTGAAACGGTTCACGCTTATACCAATGATCAAAACCTGATTGATAATTACCACAAGGCTGATCGTCGCGGTCGCTCGGCGCCATTAAATATGGTAGTGACCTCTACGGGTGCTGCGAAAGCGGTGTCCAAGGTGCTGCCGGTGATGGCCGGAAAGTTAACCGGCAATGCGATTCGGGTGCCTTCGCCTAATGTTTCCATGGCTATTTTGATGCTCACGTTAAAAGAATCAACCACGGTTGAAGAGGTGAATGAGTATATCCGTTATATCGCGCTGCACTCTCCGCTAAGAAAACAGGTGGATTATTCCAATTCACCGGAAGTGGTTTCAAGTGACTTCGTCGGTTCCAGGCATGCTTGTATTTTTGATTCCGAAGCAACGGTGGTGAACGGCACCCAGGTCGTGATGTATTTTTGGTACGACAATGAATTTGGTTATAGTTGCCAGGTTCATCGTGTACTCGAGCAAATGGCCGATGTGCACTATGAGATTTATCCGAAAGAGGATTAACACTGTTTGCGTGGCGCTCTACAAATCAGTCGTCTGCGGAGGGCTGATTTTATGGTTTTTCCCCTAACAGCTACCGATCTGCTTGTTAACGCGAGCAATTTCCGTAAAAGTCGAGTCAAATCAAACAACTGCTATGGTGTTTAGGGGCATACCTCTTTATACTGCGCCTTTTTTGGGGATCTGCCTCATACCAAGGGAGTCGCTGTCCGGAATTCGGCGTTTTTTTGGCCAATTCAGCTACTGCTTCACTGGTTAGGGCTCGCATTTCGTTATTGAGAGCCATACAGCAGAGTTTATATTTTTAAGTAAACTGTTCGAGATTCAGGCATACCTATGATTAAAATCAATCAGGGTTTGGACTTGCCGATCACTGGTGCACCAGAGCAGGTTATCCAGGAGGGGCCCCAGGTCCGTTCCGTTGCGATAATTGGCTTTGATTATGTGGGTATGAAACCCACCATGGAAGTGCAGCAGGGTGATCGGGTCAAAACTGGCCAGGTGATTTTCACTGACAAGAAAACCCCGGGCATAAAGTATACCGCGCCCGCTACCGGTGTTGTTACAGCGATTAACCGCGGTGATAAACGGGTACTTCAATCTGTTGTGATTGAAGTGGAA
>JAUXHA010000061.1 GCA_030621845.1 Spongiibacteraceae bacterium | reverse complement strand
ACCATAACTCTCAGGGGCATAGTAGACGAACAACAGTCCTTAAACTGTCAGCGTCGAAATAAAACAACTACGCGGATGTTTTTCGATCAGATAAAGCCAAGCTTTTTGAATTGTTCATTGAGCGCTTCGGCGTCCCAGTAAACATTGAGGCTAATCAGCTTCCCTGCATCATTCACCTCATAAACGGCTATCATATCCATTACTGTTGCCTTTTCCCCAATACGGTTAGTGCTTTCCATATGCACAGCACAGTGAAGCGGCCCGCAGGGAATACGCATTTTAGGTACCAGCTCCAGGTTTGACGGGCCGATCATCATATCCCAAAACCGTTCATGCTCTTCTCGCCCACAAAACCCCTTGGCTTCAGGGTCGTGAGCCGAGCGACCGACCGGATCATGTATCACCGCATTTTCGTCAAACAGTGCCAACCAGGCTTCCTTATTCCCGGCCATCGCATTGGCAATGGATTGTTTATGCGCCGTTAAGGCTGAATTTTCGCTCGTCATTCGTACTCTCCCATATTTCTCTAGCCGGTACTGACAATCGGCTGATGCGCTTCGGCTAACAGTCACTGTCAACACTTGCCCTGCCTCGCCGGCCAGCATATTAATAATCAACGAATCCTATTCAAAGCGCAACTATTAACCGCCGTGTTGATGGTGATTTTCAATCGATCTGTATAAGATGTATCAGCTTAGCAACAAAAAAAGGAACCGCAATGGCCGGTGGCAGTTTACTGTTATTACTCGACGATATCGCCGCCATTCTGGATGACGTATCCCTGATGACCAAGGTCGCCGCCAAAAAGACCATCGGCGTATTGGGCGATGACCTGGCGGTTAATGCCGAGCAAGTGTCAGGGGTGCAAGCGAACCGGGAACTGCCCGTGGTGTGGTCAGTCGCCAAGGGTTCTTTTCGAAACAAGTTGATTCTGGTGCCCACTGCCCTGTTACTGGCAACGATTGCGCCCTGGTCGATCACCCCGCTGATGATGCTGGGCGGGCTGTTTTTATGTTTTGAAGGCTTTGAAAAAGTCTTTCACCATTTCTTTCGCCAACAGCAGGAACAACAGCACAAAACAGCACTCATTGAGCAGCGGTCCGATTCGACACTGGATCCCCTGGCCTTCGAACAAGAAAAAATCAAAGGCGCTATTCGTACCGACTTTATTTTATCGGCAGAAATAATCGTGCTATCCCTGGGTGTCGTCGCCGATGCCAATTTCAGCATACAACTGGGTGTAGTGGCGACGATTGCCATGGTCATGACGGCGGGCGTCTACGGTCTGGTGGCGGTGATCGTCAAACTGGATGACGGCGGTCTTTACTTAACCCGACTCTCCGGCCAGGGGCTCCTTCGCAAAGGCCTGCGCTGGTTTGGCTGGCGCTTACTGGATTTCGCGCCATGGCTAATGAAGGCCTTGACCGTCGTGGGTACTGCAGCCATGTTTCTGGTTGGCGGTGGTATTCTGGTTCATGGTGTTCACCACTTGCAGACCCTGGTTGATGCCCTCACCGCACACACGGCCGCATGGTCCCCTGTGCTCAGCGCCGTACTGCCGTTACTCATCAACAGCCTGATTGGATTACTGGCGGGGGCCGTGGCGTTGGGGCTTGTTACGGGTCTGGCTAAACTGAAGGCTTAAACTTCCTGCTCGCACTACAATAGCTGAGCTGACAGCCAGCAAAATATCTTAGTGTTATTCAACAAAGGCTGAATTGTGTAGTATCAACGCAAACACTAGGAAAACGGGCAGCAAATGATTCTTTCCATTGACCAGGGAACCACCGGCACTACCGTTTTGCTCTTTGATCGCTGCGGTCACATTATTGACCGTAGCTACAAGGAATTTACCCAGTACTATCCCCAGCCGGGATGGGTTGAACACGACCCCATGGAATTGTGGCAGGTAACACACAGCACCATTCAACAGGCATTAAAAAAAGCCAATGTTGATGCTGGCGAACTCAGTGCCATTGGCATAACCAACCAGCGTGAAACCACCGTAGTCTGGGATCGACAAAGCGGCGAACCAGTCCACAATGCTATTGTTTGGCAGTGTCGCCGTTCGGCGGGTATCTGTGAAAAACTAAAACAAGCGGGGAAAACAGCATTCATTCAAGCCAAAACCGGGCTGGTAGTCGATGCCTATTTTTCTGCCAGTAAATTGCAGTGGCTATTTAGTGAAAAACCTGAGCTCAAGGCCAGGGCCGTAGCCGGCGAACTCTGCTTTGGCACCATTGATAGCTGGCTGATATGGAATTTAACCGCTGGCAAGGCTCACCTCACCGATCCCACCAACGCCTCCCGCACCATGCTTTACAATATCGAGCAGCAGTGCTGGGACCCTGAGTTGCTGGCGCTGTTCGACATTCCACCGGCGATACTGCCCACGGTCAAACCTTCCGCCGGACATTTTGCTCACACCGACCCCGAGCATTTTTTCGGAGCCAGTGTCAGCATCAGCGGTGTGGCCGGTGATCAGCAGGCAGCACTGTTTGGCCAGCGCTGCACCCAGGCCGGTGATATTAAAAATACCTATGGCACCGGCTGTTTTATGCTGATGTATACCGGCAGCTGCGAGCAGAGTCAGCGCCCGGTTTCCGACAAGGGTTTACTCACTACTCTCGCTTGTGATGCCGAAGGTAAACCCGCTTATGCCCTCGAAGGCTCGGTCTTCACCGCCGGTGCCGCGGTACAGTGGCTGCGCGATCAATTGGGACTGATCAAGCAGGCCGCTGACACCGAAGCCATCGCTGCCAGCATTCCCCATACCCAGGGCGTTTATATGGTTCCCGCCCTGACCGGTCTGGGTGCCCCCTGGTGGGATATGACCGCTCGCGGTGCCATTGTCGGCCTGACCGCCGCCGCCGGACGAGACGAAATTATCCGCGCCACACTGGAAGCCATTGCCTACCAGAGCGCTGAATTGGCATTGATGATGAGCGCCGAAGCACAGACCCCGATCAAGCAATTACGCGTCGATGGTGGTGCCAGTGCCAATAATTTCCTAATGCAATTCCAGGCCGATATTATGGCCATCACCGTGCAACGACCCGTGCAGGTCGAATCCACAGCGATTGGTGCGGCCTTGCTGGCCGGTATCGGTGCAGGTTATTGGCAGGCTGACCAGCTGCCCGCATCACTCTCGGCACTGGATAAACGCTTTACCCCTGCTATGCCAGAACAGCAGCGAACTCGATTATTTAACGGTTGGCGTGATGCCATTGCCCAAGTACTGGTTAATAGCAGCAAGTCATCGTGATAAGCCCTGGCCTCGGAGTAGCAGAAACACAACAACTTAACCCGCACTGCGTGTTCCGCCAATGGCTCCCGCCGTCGCCAACAGCCCTACTGGTCATCGCCCACGGCCTCGGTGAACACGGCGGCCGCTACCATGCGCTGGCTAATTGCCTTACCAGTGAGGGCATTGCCGTGTTTGCTATCGACCACCGCGGTCATGGCCTATCCACAGGAGCCCGCGGCCATATCCGGCACTTTACTACCTATGGCGAAGACCTCAACTGCCTGATCGAAACACTGCACTCTCGCTACCCACAGCTCCCCCTCCACCTGTTCGGCCACAGCATGGGTGGCCTGATCGCCACGGGCTACGCACTGCGCTTTAACAACATCAATAGCCTGCTGCTCTCAGCCCCGGCGTTTGCAGTGGCCAGTACAGCCCAGCGTCTGCAATTGAAGTTGGTACCACTGCTGGCATTGCTGGCACCCACACTGCAGCTGGACAATGGCCTGGACCCGAAAGCGATTAGCCGTGACCCGAAGGTAGTCCAGGCTTATCGGGATGACCCGCTGGTTCACAGCCAGATCACCCCGAGTTGGGCTCGCGCCTTTATCCGCGAGCAACAGTGGGTGACAAAGACCATCGATCAATTACAACATCCCACGCTGATGCTGGTAGCCGGGGCAGATTCACTCACCAAGCCCCAAACAGCCACCATCTTATTCAACAACATTGCCGCGACAAGAAAAAAATTGTGCCCCTACCCACTGGCCTATCACGAAATATTTAACGAACCCGAACAAGAGCAGGCATTGCAGGAACTGCTCAGCTGGATTAACGCGTAAATCACCACCCTCTTAATATAAAGCAAATAGCCGTGGACTTTTTCACAAAGGGCTTTTATTCTTGCCGCTCTTATTTCTCCACAACATCCATACACCCCGTTGGATAATATCAATCAGAGGATTATTCTATGCTCAAGTTTTTAGGTAAATTCAAACCCGTTAGCATTGCGCTTACTGGATTACTGGCCCTGTGCCTCTCCAGCCTGAGCTTCGCCGCCAG
This sequence comes from Spongiibacteraceae bacterium, assembly GCA_030621845.1. Taxonomy (GTDB): domain Bacteria; phylum Pseudomonadota; class Gammaproteobacteria; order Pseudomonadales; family Dasaniaceae; genus JAUXHA01. Next base: position 13,024 of record JAUXHA010000061.1, on the reverse strand, counting down.
TGAAGTACTGGACCGTGTCGTTAGAAACGGTGTATTGAACGTGGCAATGTCCGCAGACCAGCCCCCATTTAACGCCGTCAGCCGTGACAAAACGATCATTGGCTTTGATGTTGACCTGGCCAAAGCCATGGCAGGTACAATGAAAGTCGAGCTGAACATTGTTCAAATGCCCTTTGGCGATTTACTGGATGCCCTGGAGGCCGGCAAGGTCGATATGGTTATCTCAGGTATGGCAATCACCCCGGAACGCAGCCAGGAAGCCACATTCGTTGGACCTTATATGCTGTCAGGAAAATCCTTACTGACCACCAAAGACGTTATCAGCACAGTGAAAACCGGCGCTGACTTTAACAATGCCAGCAAAACACTGGTCGCCCTGGAGAACTCCACCAGTAAAAGTTTTGTGCAGCGTAACCTGCCCGAAGCCAAGCTGAAAACCATTGCCAACTATGATGCCGGCATCAAAATGCTATTGGCTGGAGAAGTCGATGGCATGATCGCCGACATCCCCATCCTCAAATTATCCATTTTGCGCAATCCCAACGCTGGCTTGGGTCTCATTGAGCCACCGCTGTCAATCGAGCCCGTAGGCATTGCTATTAGCAAAGATGACCCGCAATTTGAAAACCTGGTTCGCAACTACCTGTCTACTTTTGAAAAGACCGGCCTGACTTCACGTCTGCGCCAACAATGGTTTGAGAGCAGTGCCTGGATAGTGGCCCTGCCCTAGCGACAAGCTTAACAGCAGGGATTCGCTAACACCCTGCCTGTGTTTGGACCCGGCTTGCCGGGTCCAACCTCCTTCCGACTGATTTAATGCCCGCCACACAACACCACCCGCTTTCAAAGTCGTCCTCATATATTCATAAATGATATAAGCGATGAGCCTTTTAAATCTAAAAGTTCTTGTGAATTGTTCTTTTTCCACAGCCAAAGGCTTTACAAGAATGCCCGGTAGAGAGAGAATTTTTGTGTGCTTTATCGAAAACACTGTCTGGTTTATTGAGGCGAGGGGGTTCGTATTTAAGGAGTAACGAATATGTTTTCACGGCAACAGTTAAGTTTCTCAAGGCGACACAAGACGGTTGTTTTGCCCCGTTTTGCCTTCTGCCCGTGGCTGCTGCCTGTTGCCTTTAGCGCATTGCTTGGAAGCAGTTCAATGGTCTTTTCCGAAACCGACGCACCCGCCATTAGCAACCCGTCCTCAACACCTTTTTACCAGCAATTGCGCCGCTATCGTTCCAATAGCACTCCAGATAGTAATCAGCGCGACAGTCTTTATGACCGCGCAAGCTCCAAATTTAGCATTTTTGATACGCTGGTCATCCACCCGGATGAAGAAGAAGATGTCGGCTTCAATTACCTGTGGATGCAACAGCAGCAACTGGGCTATCGCCATAGGGATGGTAGCAATGCGGTGGGGAAATTATTTAAAATGAGTCTTAAGGCACTGTACAAAGGTTATTACGGTCGCAATAGTGGTGGTAGCATTACTTCCGATGATGACTTTTCCAGCTCCTTTTCCGACCTGGACTACCGCATGAGTGTGTCGGACGACAAGATCAAAGTGGGCGTTAAATACGAATTTTAAGTAGCCCGCCCAGCGTCCTCACTAATTGCTTTTTCACCGCATCGGGGCGTTGCCGGGATAATTGCTTGTTGTAATCGGTTAGGGCTAGCTACTCTGATTGATACCAGATGGGAGAAGTAATCGCCCGCTCCTGAATAGAAATCGGCTCCACTGCGCTGACACCCATAGTGACCGCATCATAAGTGGTGAAACGGGGCGTCGGAATTTCAATCACCCGCGCATAATAAAACGCTTCCTGCTGAGGGTTAAAATCCTCATCCCGCCACACCGCGGCCAATTGTGTAGCGCCGATACTGTTGCTATACGTTGCCGTTGTGGCATCCACGGTATTCCCTACCGCCGCTAACTTCCCGGGCACACCAACGCGGCGATTCCCCGAAGCGGCAACATCGTATACCCTTTCCTGGCTATTGCCATCGCTATCAACCCAGCCCTTGATAATCTGGATACGATCCAAATTGGCACCGATAGGATCCTTCGCTGCCCACACGGCAAAAACGGGCTGCAATGATTCAGCAGTGGTTTTCGACAGCGTGCCGCCCATAGCAACACCCTGGGCATAGGCTTGTTCAAGTGTGTCTTCAGCCTCAAGCAATGCATGGGTATAATTCCAGCCACCAAAAAAACGCACCGTCATTCGCGGCCCAGAGGTGGCATAGGTTTCTTTTCTACGCATGGCATCGAATAGCGAAGCCCTGGTATTTTCTTCTGCCCACACCCCTGCCAGTCCCATCGCACTCCAACGGCCGCCACGATTTTGCGATTTAGGCAACAACAGGGACTCGCCCAATCGCAGCCCCGCGCTGCCGTCCAGCATCGGCAACTTGCCGTGGTAATTATTCTCCTCCACCGCAAAGCTGGCATTGTGGCTATCACTGCTGCCAATCACACCAAAGCGGTAGGGGTTAAACCCTTCACTGTGGGAAAACTCAATGCCCGTGCGCAGCGCATCACGCATATAGCTGCCCTTGGGTTCACTGAGCCCCCCATCCGAGGCGAGACGCTGGTCATAAATTTCAAAATTAGCAAATTCATCTTCAGTGGAAAGAACCGGGTGTGTTTCCGAGGCTCCTTTCACTTGCAATACCTCACTGATCGGTTCGTTATAAAGCCGCTGGCTGGCATAGGCCTTAGTCAAAGGCTTACCATTAAAATCGACAGACTGGTACATTCTGCCATTGCTGACATTGCCATTATGGGGAATAGCAAAAACCTCCATACCCTGTTGACGCTGTTGATCCAGGGCATCCCAAAGATCTTCAGGATTATCGGAATCCAGCGAGGAATAGGGAAACGCTGGAACCTGTGAGTTCTTATAAATAACATTGCGGTGCAGATTGTCCTCATTGGGCATGGAACTCCATTCATAGGCAATAAAACTGCTGAAGACACCGGGGTTATTATGACGCTCAGCCGAATCGATCACCTCCTGCCAGGCAGACAGTGACACTTCTTCCATGCCCGCTTGCCCAAAAGTTTCCTTGCGGGTTTCAGAGCTTCCCATTTGCGAATAAATAGTACGAAAAAAATTAAAGGTAATACGCAGCGGGCTGCCGGTTTCCATCACCTCACGCAAGGTGTTTTTGCCGCTCTTGTCCGGATCCATTTCCCTGGCTACCCCCAGAAACTCAGAATGGTCCGTCACTGCACCAAAATCCAATGGCCGTTCGGCCCTGATGGCATAGCCCATACCATGTTCAATGGTGCCACCCTTCATATAAGTGTAGGCTTCATCGGGCATCGCCCGTACCCCCATGGTATACGCATCAAAGGACAGGCTGGTATGAATGTGTAAATCGCCCCAAAATACATTGCGGGTTTTACGGAAATTTACCGCTGGTTTTTTTGGCGGAGCCTCGACCTGGCTGGGATCAAAGGCTGGATATAAAGAGGGGTCATCAACCTTGCTGCAGGCGGGCAAGAGTAAAACACTGAATAACAGCAGGCATAAACTGAAAATGTTACGAAGACACACGACAGGTTTATTGATCATCGACTTTGTTCTCATAAGTGTTCTCCCAAGTCTTCGCATAAATACCCCGGTATTTTTATCAGGCCTGTCTTCTGGCTGTCCCAATCGTTTCAGCGACGACATTAACACAACCCTCACTGGCACCAGTGATAATAACAGCCTTTCCTGAAAAACCGATAAACTTTTCCCTCCCTGGTTTATTTAGGTATTGGCTTATTGGGACGTACTTCCAACAGATCGACAGACACACCTGCGGGATAACTCAGACTGTGCACGATGGCGTCAGCCACATGCTCAACTTCCATCCCTGAATCCATGGTCGCACCCACTTTTCTCCAGGCATCAAAACCTTCATTGAGTAATTCATCATCCCAACCATCTGAGAAATTCGTCCATGCCGCACCGGGGCGAACACAGGTCACAGCAATGCCATCCTCTTTAACTTCATTGCGTAAATCACGACTAAAGCGCTCCACCGCAGCCTTGGTAGCGGCATAAATTGACAGGTGTAACATTTCATCGTAATGCCAGGCACTGGCCGAAGAAATATTAATGATACGAGGATTATCTTCACCGCGTAATAATGGAATAGCCGCCTGGCAACAGAGCACCGTGCCGACAAAATTGGTATTCACCTGCAATAACAATTCATCTTCACGGATTTTTTCGACACTGCCAGGGCGGGCTAAACCGGCATTATTAATCACCGCATTGAGACTGCCAAAATGTTGTTTAATCTGGAAAAAAGCGGCTCTAACCTCTTCGCTATTCGACACATCACAGGCGAAGCCAATCGCCTTGGTCGAACCCAGCCCAGCCACCACCTGCTGCAGCACCTCATCACCCCGGGCCAGCATACCAACGTTAGCACCCGCTGCCAATAATGCCTTACTAATGGCCAGGCCAAAGCCTTTTGATGCACCGGTGACAATACAGGTTTTATTTTCCAGCAACATTATCAGGCACCTATCGCAATGGTTTTCGTTTCAAGGTATTCCTCAAAACCCTCAGGCCCCATTTCGCGACCGATACCACTCTGCTTATAACCACCAAAAGGCGCGTCGGGAGCGTAAAAACTACCGCCATTAACGTTCACTGTTCCAGTACGCAAGCGCCTGGCCACTGCCAGTGCCCGCGCCTCATCGGCAGACCAAACACCACCAGACAAGCCATACAGGGAATCATTGGCAATACGAACAGCATCATCGTCGTCGTCAAAAGCAATCACACTGAGCACCGGCCCAAAAATCTCTTCCTGCGCTATAGTCATATCGTTAGTGACGTCCATAAAGACCGTGGGCTGGATGTAAAAACCTTTGCCAATGTCAGCCGCCCCCCCGCCAATGATACATCTTGCGCCTTCTTCTTTACCCTTTTCGATATAAGCCAGCACGCGATCATACTGACGTTGATTCACCACCGGCCCCATAATTTCATCGGAGTCAGGATCGCCATAAGTAATAAAGTTGAAATAGGTTTTTAGCAATTCCTCCACCTCTTCCTGCCGCGCCCGTGGCACCAACAAACGTGTGTGAATGGCACAGCCCTGTCCTGAATGAAAGCAGACACCCAGTGCCGTAAATAACGACTGACTAAGGTCGGCGTCATCCAGCATAATATTGGCGGATTTTCCTCCCAGCTCAAGAAAGACTTTTTTAACCGTATCGGCAGCACGCTTCATGATATGTTTACCCACTCCGGTAGAACCGGTGAAGGACACCATATCAACACGAGGATCTGCCACCAGTTGATCGCCAACTATTTTAGGGTCTTCCGAGGTGATGACATTAAAAACGCCCGGCGGTATATCAGTGTGCTCTTTAACCACCCGCCCCAACATAGTGGCTGTCCATGGCGTATCGGGTGCTGCTTTTAAAATAACCGTACAGCCCGCCGCCAGCGCGGGAATGCACTTGGCAAGATTAATTTGCAGCGGCACATTCCAGGGGGTAATGCAGGCAACCACACCAATGGCTTCCTTTTCAACCAGACGGCGACTCTTTAAATTAAGTACATTGGCCTCGCCAATATCGCGACTCCACTGAAACTCCGGCAGTGCGTCCAGCGTGTAATCAATAAAATCAATCGGCACTTCACACTGCGGCCCCGACTGGCCACAGGTGCCCATAGTGGCACCCGACTCGGCAGAAATTTGTTGTTTAAATTCATCCTTGACCGTCAATAGACCCTGCTTCAACTGGGCCAGGCATTTAAGGCGAAAATCATGATTAGTCGACCAATCGGTCTGGTCAAAAGCACGGCGAGCAGCCGCGATCGCTCGCTCCATATCTTCCGGTCCGGCATCGGCGGCTTCGCCGATAACGTCCCCGGTCGCCGGACCGATATTAGGGTAAGTGTTGCCCGATGCCGCGCTAACCAACTCGCCATCAATAAAAAGTTTTGTTTCCGGGTTCATGTCTCGTCTCCTGATAAATTATCCAGCTTAAGCTTTATTGAGAAATACGTCTTCAATCATATCCCGTACCATCTCTGTTGCAGGCATTGTTACACCCAGTTGCGCGGCTGTTTCAATCGCACATTCGAGATCCTTACGCCCTAAACGGCCAAAGGGACCAAAAAATTCATCCATCTGCTGCTCAGTACAGCCTTTTGCCAGGGCATTGCGATTAGAAATCATCATATGCATTTGTTCATTGATAACACCATTCGACTTACCCACTTCACGCAGCACGTCCGCCGAAAGGCCGGCGGCTTCGGCCAGACGCGTTGCCTCCGACATGGCGGTAAATTCAGCGTAAGTAATCAGATTGTTACAAAGCTTCAGCGCAATACCGGTGCCCAATTTACCCGCATGTACAATCTTATCAGCGGAAGTTTCAAACAGGGGTCGACAATCCTCCAATACCGCCTCATCACCCCCGACCATATAACAGAGCGTACCAGCCTCGGCACCATTAGCACCACCGGTAATGGGCGCATCAATAATAATCACTCCTCGAGCCGCCCCCTGCTCTGCCCACTTCAACAAACCCGCTTGGGTAACCGTGCTGTGAATCGCTATGGTGATTCCCTCGCGAGCCTGCTCCAGCAAACCCTGCTCGCCATAAAACAACGCCTCCACATCCTTATCATCACGCACACAAATACCGATATAATCACAACTTGTCGCCATTTCAACAGGACTGGATGCCACCGCACCAAGTTCAACCAATTCAGTAACCGCTTCAGGGAACACATCGTAAGCATGGAGTTGATAGGCATCTTGTATCAAATGCTTTGCTATCGGCTTACCAATGTTACCGAGACCAATAAAACCAATATTTTTCTTCACCTTCGCACCCCTACACTGTCGTTTCATTTACGCAATCATAAAGGGCATGGAATAATAAAGTCAACATCAATTGACAAAAAGACAAGTGCGCTTTACTATTTATCCCATGAACACTCAGTCACCTGACAAGCGCAATCGGCAATTATGGCATCGCTACCGCGACAACCTGCCTCGCCACCTATTGAGCCTGTCCCACTATTTACAGTCCCAGGCCATGCACCAATTGATTGAGCAGCGCGGCCACAGCGACCTGAAGATCAGCTTTGAACCCTACATTTCACTGCTGGGTAATCATGGCCGACGACCGACTGAACTGGCTGACATCCTCGGCATTAGCAAACAGGCCTGCAATCAAACGGCCAACCTGATTGAAGCGGCCGGCTATATTGAACGCAAAGCCGACCCCCTCGATGGCCGCGCCAAAAGATTGCTTTTGACAAAAAGGGGCCGACAATTAATGCGTGATGGCGCCGCAATCGCCTACGATAATGAAGCCATTTTTCGCCAACTGGCAGGTAAAAAACCCATCGATGAACTGACCCTCATACTGGCTGAATTACATCGCGGCTTGTCACTACCCAGTCTAAAAACACAGGACATCGACAGCCCTGCCTACCTGTCCAAATTACTGCCCAGGCTGGGAAGTTATGTGATGCACCGCCTGATGCAAATGACTATATCAAAAGGGCATCCTGGCCTGAAAATGTGCTCTGGCCAGGTACTGACATTAATTGGGCTCTCTGGAGGGTCTATCCAGCAAATGGCCAGAATCCAGCAAGTCAGCAAGCAGGCGATCAGCGCCATCGTTAACGAACTGGAACAGTTGGGTTATCTCTACCGCGAAACCAACCCCACAGATGCACGTCAACAATTAATTCTGTTTACCACAGCCGGTCTCGATTTACTCGCCGATTCAGTCAGTTCCGTTGACGAACTGGACAATGAATTCAGCGCTGTTATCGGCGACCGAGCACTGCAACGCTTAAAATCCACTACCAGCGAACTCTATCGAGGGTTACAGCTGGAAGAAAATGTGTTCGGTTCACAACCGAACCTGCAAACACTGGTACAAGAATTGAAACAACAACTGGGCCAACGAGACTTGAAAAAGTTGACCCGTTTGCTCCAAACTGAGGTATTAGCATGAATTTCACTTATGATTGGCAAGCCAGCCTTACCGCCCTGGTATTGGCCATTGTAATAGCCTCTATTGGTCGAAAATTGGCTTTTATGGTCCCCGCCTTTAAACAGACGCTGGATGAAAATCGCGAGGCCAACCGCCCCAAGTTTAACAATGAGCGCTTTAAACCGGTGATTCTAAAAAACCAGAAAATCGGGCTGATGCTCAATCTCGCCTTCTTTGTTATTCTAATCCCTTTTTTCACCACATTCCGCACGGAATCGGTGCTCACCACCCTGTGGCATTCCTTTTTAATTTTGATGGTCTATGATTTTTTCTACTACCTGACGCACCGTTTTCTGTTTCATGGCAAAGGCTACTTCAGGCGCGTACATGCTGTTCATCACCAGGCTCGCCGCCCCACCTCAGTTGATGCACAACTGGTTCACCCCACCGAAACAGTTATCGGCATTGGACTCTATTTTGTCAGCATTGCCGGTCTGGGACTGTTGATGGGGCAAACCTTCTCTGTCGCCACCATCGTGCTGACCCTGGTGGTATATACCCAGCTTAACCAACTCAATCACGTCCATATGCAACTCAAGCGCTTCCCCTATAAAACCCTGACCTGGGTAGCGGATATGCACGCCAACCACCACATTGACATGTACCGCGGCAATTACGCCACCATCACCTTGTTATTTGACTGGCTGGGGCGCACCTTCGACAAGGGCGCTGAGTCACCCGTCAAGCGCCCCAACGCACAATAGGAGAAACAGATGAACTACGACTGGCAAGCCGCACTCGCTCTTCTCATCCTGGCGATAATAATCACCCTTATCGGCAAGTGGCTGGCATTCAAAATACCAGCCCTTGCCAAAGCCAGAGAGCTGAACCTGGAAGCGGATAAGGCTAAAATCGCCACCGCAAAATACCCACCGATCATTGCTGCCACAAAAAAAATCGGGCTGACCAGCAATCTGTTCTTTTTTATTGCCATAGCACCCTTTTTCGTCACGCTGTCAGCACAACCCATTAGCGAGATATTACTGGGGATTGTCACCATTTTAATGGTCTACGACTTTTTCTATTACCTGACCCACCGTTTTATTTTCCACGGCGAGTCTTTTATGCGCAAGGTACACGCCCTGCACCACCAGGCTCGCAACCCGACCTATATCGATGCCTATTATGTTCACCCACTGGAAACCTTTATCGGCATCTCGCTATTCATGGGGACTGTTGCTCTATTGGGTCTATTTATGGGCCCTTTCAACATCGTAACCGTGCTCATTCCCTATGTTATTTTCCAGCAATTGAATATTGTCAATCACACCCATATCGAGCTGGACTATTTTCCCTTCAAGACCCTAAGCTGGATCACGGCCAAACATTCTGTACACCATGAAAATATGCACAAGGGTAATTACGCCACCATCACCCTGCTCTATGACAAATTGTTTGGCACCCTGGACTAACTTGTCCAACTCACTGCGCGCGCCAACTTATCACTGGCGCGTTTTCCATTCCTGTAGCGTTATCGTTCTCGCGCACTTATCATCCACCTGCAGTGATCGCATAGAAGATGTTTTTCAGTCGAAATCAGGTATATTGATCAGGTCAAACTGACAATAGCCGCACCGGGGAATAATGTGAATAAACTCGATCTATCCAATACCGCCGACAGGATTCTGCCAAAAATTCTGCGCATGCAAGCCGAGCAAAATGGAGATACTGAGTTCCTGGTGACCGATACCCACCGTATCACTTTTGCCCAAGCCGATCGTATCAGCGACTCGCTGGCGGGGGGACTGCAGGAACTGGGCGTGGCTAAAGGCGATATTATCTCGCTCTTTCTGGGCAACCGGACGGAGATGGTATTACTGACCCTGGCCATCAACAAACTGGGGGCGCTGTGGACACCCATCAACGGTGACTACAAAGGACAATGGTTGCTGGACAACCTGTTAATGGCTCGCTCAAAAATCCTGATTACCGATGACCAGTATCAGGCGCGCATCGCTGAAATCGAAGACCAGCTCGCACTTGAACATATTGTGCTGATCTCCGAAAGCGGTGAAAGCACGTTGAAAAACCCGATCGCCTACTCAACGCTGGCCGCCTACGAACCACTCAAACTGGATTATTCACAGCTGCATTATGGCGATAATTGCGCCATTCTCTGGACCTCCGGCACTACCGGTAAATCCAAGGGCGTATTGCAGAGTCACAACTGCTGGATTCGCGCCCTGCGCTCTGGTGCCAATCGACAATACAACTCCCAGCCTGACGATGTTATCTACTGCGTACTGCCGCTGTTCCACACCGCCGCCTGGATTACCAGTATTTATCGCGCCCTGCTCGAAGGTATTCCCTGTGTCATCGAGCCACATTTTTCAGTCACCCACTTCTGGGAGCGAATCAAACATTTCGGTGCCACCCAAACTTTTTTACTCGGCGCCATGGGGGTATTCCTGCTCAACGCGCCGGAACAGGATGATGACGCCAACACCCCGCTGCGACTAGCCCAGATTGTGCCTCTGGCACCTGCTCTGTGGAGCGTATTCCAGCAACGTTTCAACGTAGAATTACTCCGAACCGGGCTGGGCCAGAGCGAATGCCAATTAATACTCACCCAACTGGAAAATCGTGACGACGTACCAGTCTACGCGCTGGGTTTCCCCGCCCCCGATACTGAAATCCGCCTGTTGGATGATCAAGGCGAAGAAGTAGCCTATGGCGAGGTGGGAGAAATTTGCATTAAACCGCTGGAACCCTTCGTATTATTCAACGGCTACTTCGACAATCCCGAAGCCACCGCGCAGGCCTATTTTGGCGACTGGTATCGCAGCGGCGATCTGGGCAGGCAGGATCCCGCCAATGGCGCCTACTTTTATGCGGATCGTAAAAAAGATGCCCTGCGTTATGCCGGTCGCAATATTTCAACACTGGAGGTCGAGAGCGTTGTACGCCAACACCCTTCAGTGCAAGATGTGGCAGCCTTTGGCATACCCTCGGCAGAGCTTGAAAGCGAACAGGAATTAAAACTCAACATTATCCTCAAAGACGGCAACCACACCAGCGCCGAAGAACTCTGTGGCTTTATCAATGATAATGCCCCGCATTACTTTGTCCCGCGTTACCTCGATTTCGTCGACACCCTGCCCTACACCCCCACCAATAAAGTGCAGAAGTTCAAGCTGCGTGAACAAGGGGTGAGTGACAAAACCTGGGATTTGAAACAATCGACATATCAGGTGAAAAAATAAGGAACAGGCCAGAGCGTGTCATCCATTTAGACGAGGCGGCAAACCATTATAAGATGTATACTGCCGGCCAGTGTTGATTTAGATTAAACTTTACGTATAAAAAAGGAGTTGAGTTATGGCAACGTCAGCAGAATATGGCCTCGGTCCACAGGCCTTCCCCCGTGGCTGGTTTATTGTCGCTGAAAGCAGCGAACTGGATCAGGGCCCCATGGCAGTCCGCTATTTCGGTCAGGACTTTGCCCTCTATCGTGGTGAAAGTGGCACGCCGGTAATGCTGGATGCTTATTGCGCCCATATGGGCACTCACCTCACCGCTGGGCGCAGCGCGATGATTGTTAGAAACGGCCAGCAAATTGAAGGGGATTCCATACGTTGCCCCTATCACGCCTGGCGTTACGGCCCCGATGGCCACGTCAATGATATCCCTTACCACGATGGCCCCTGCCCTAAATCAGCCTCTATTCGATCCTACCCGGTCAGGGACGTTATGGGCTGCGTGATGATGTGGTTTGACCCCGAAGGTGGCGAACCTGAATTCGAGCCACCCTTTGTCAAAGAATGGGACGACCCACAGTATGTACGCTGGCAACTGGACCATCTGGGCGTGATCAACATTCACACCCTGGAAGTCCTGGATAATATGGCCGACGCCCGCCATCTCGGCCCCACCCATGGTGCGCCCTGTGAGTATTTCGAAAATGAAATGCGTAATCATGTCGTCATCCAGCGTCAGGGTGGCCATATCCAGATTTACGATGCGCATCTACACAGTGTCACCTGGTATACCGGAATGGGGATATTACTTTCAAAACAAAACTTTGGTGGCACACTGATTTTTGAGTTAATCGCCAATACACCGGTCGAAGATGGCGTCACTAAAGCCTGGCATGCGGCGCTGGTAAGGGGGCAAAACGTACCACCCTCAGAAGAAGACATTGTCATCGCCAAAGCCTCTCAGGCCAGCGCCCTGGAAGCCTTTGCTACGGATTTTGAGATATGGAAAACTAAACGCTCCGCACTGAAAGTCATGCAGCTGAAAAATGATGGTCCCTTTAACACCGTCCGAAAATGGGCCGGGCAATTCTATATGCCTCGCGAAGAGGCCAAAGCCCGACAACAGGAATTGAACGGCATGCACCTGATGAAAGATTTTCCCCGGCCCGACAGCAAGTGGCAGGAAGAAGGTTTTGAAGACGGCTTATTCAGCGGGCAGTAATGACTGAAAGCTGTACCGTAACAAGGCTGGGGTGAATACCCCGGCCTTTTTTGTCCATGGAATTCGCATCTGCTCGGCGCTACCGGCCATTACAAGAACGGCGACTTAACCCTCAGCATGAACTTGCCCATGACCCAATATATAGCGGGCTGGAATCTCTGAGAAAGTAACCAGTTGCCCACCAAATTCCTCAATAAATACCCCAGCCGCCTGCGCAGTGGAAAAAGGAATCACCTCGGGCATGCCCATACCTCCGTGCTGCCTGCTTTCAATCACATACCAGGCCTTGCTGGCCTCTATCCAGGCACCCGCCTGTTGTTCAGGATGATCCCAGCCGCCCTGGTCTACTGCTGTGACAAAAAAAGCCCTGCGCCGCTCGGTTTCTTCTGGCAGCAGGGTGAAGGCAATACCATCACGCACCGAAGTAAACCACAGCGCCTGTTCCCGACCGACCAATAGAATCTGGCTTTTTGGACCACGATGATCTTCGACAATCATGCCACAAAAATAACCCACATCATCCCGTGTCAGTGTTTGCGGGAACGCTGTAATCGATTCTTCCGG
>JAUXHA010000079.1 GCA_030621845.1 Spongiibacteraceae bacterium | reverse complement strand
ACCGGGTGAGTACAGTAGGCGATGACTCTTTTCGCGCCATGTTCTTTCAGTGCTGTCGCGGCCTTGCATAACGTCCCGGCGGTATCGACCATATCATCTACCAGCAGGCAGGTGCGGTCTGCGACCTCGCCAATAATATGCATAACCTGTGCTTCATTGGCCTGTGGACGGCGTTTATCAATAATCGCCAAATCACAATCATCCAGTTGCTTGGCCACGGCGCGAGCCCTGACTACACCACCGATATCCGGTGAGACCACAATCATATCGGGGTAATCCTGCTTGGCAATATCGTCCAGCAGTACCGGCGAGCCATAGACGTTGTCCACGGCGACATCGAAAAAGCCCTGAATCTGTTCAGCATGTAAATCGACGGTAAGCACGCGGTCGACACCGACGCCGGTCATCATATCGGCGACTACCTTGGCGGTGATGGGTACCCGGGAGGAGCGTACCCGACGATCCTGGCGGGCGTAGCCAAAATAAGGTACTACGGCGGTGATACGACCTGCCGATGCACGGCGCAGGGCGTCGATCATCACAATCAGTTCCATCAGATTGTTATTGGTGGGAGCACAGGTTGATTGGATAACAAAAACATCGGCGCCGCGAACATTCTCATTGATTTCCACGGCGATTTCACCATCACTGAACTGGCCAACTTTAGCTTGACCCAGTGGCAGGTGAAGTTTGTCGACGACTTTGGCAGCCAGCGCGGGGTTGGCGTTGCCGGTGAAGACCATGAGTGTGGGCACGGGAAATTCCTGTGGTTTTGTATAACTAACGAACCTTGTGGTTCAGTCCTGCCTGGCCTGGGTATCACCCTGACTGATACGCTGTGTGCGAACTCAGGCGCTGTTCAAAATGGCTGGGGTGGCAGGATTTGAACCTGCGAATGCTGGGATCAAAACCCAGTGCCTTGCCGCTTGGCGACACCCCAAAAGTTTTTCCTATAGTGAGTTGAGTTCGCGGTGGGTGGGTGAACTATTCACCCCCCGGGCGACAAAACCCTGGAATTCTTTCGGTAATTGCTGGAAAACCCGCTGCGCTTCAGCTTCGTTGTCGAAGGCCAGAAAAACACAGGCTCCAGTACCGGTTAATCGAGCCAGACCGTATTGATTCAGCCAGTTAAGGGCTGAATCGACAGCGGGATAAAGCTGGCGAACAACGACTTCACAGTCATTGTGACCACCCTGCTCGAAAAAGGCGGCTATTGTGATGGTTGAGGTGCTGCGTGTCAATTCCCTGTGAGAAAATATTTGAGCGGTGGAGACTTCACAATCGGGCTTGATCACCAGGTAGTAAGTTTCTGGAATATCAATAGCTTGCAGCTTTTCACCAATGCCTTCGGCGAAGGCTGAGTGGCCGCGGATAAACACCGGGACATCGGCGCCTAATTGCAGGCCCAGTTTGGCCAGTTCATCTTCGCTCAGGTGAGTGTTCCACAATTGGTTCAGTGCCAGTAAGGTGGTGGCGGCATTGGAGCTGCCACCGCCCAGTCCGCCGCCCATGGGCAGGACTTTTTCCAGGGTAATGTCGGCGCCAAACGGTGTGTCGCTATAGGTCTGTAACAACAGCGCGGCGCGGTAAACCAGGTTGTCTTGCTGGGCCAGCCCGGGGATATCGGTGGCGAGCAGGATGCGACGATCCTTGTGTTGTTCAAACTGCATGGTGTCGCCGTAATCCAGTAGTTGAAACACGGTTTGCAACAGGTGATAGCCATCGTTCCTGAGCCCGGTGACGTGCAGGAACAGGTTTAGCTTGGCTGGCGAGATCAGTTTCAGGCTCATGGCGCCCAACTGCAATCAGGGGAGAGTTGCCAGTTTTTCAGTAACAGCGTGACTTTCAGGCGAGGATGTCGGGCGATGGCTTTAGCGGGGAGGGTGATGCCATCAACCTGCTGCAATCGCTGATAGGAGATGTGCCAGCCCGCCTGTTCAAAACCGCTGTTATCACTGCTACTGCGATAGCTGTGAGCAGGGCTGGGGATACCCCGTACCCAATAAAAAAGCTGTGTCACTGGAATGGACCAGCCCAGCTGTTGCTGCAGTAGCTGCTCGGGATTGTCGGCGTGGCTGACTTGCTTGCTGGTTTTCAGGCTGACCTGCTGTGGCGAGCCGCGGAGCCGTGCTGCGCCTTGTCCCAGTGGCCCGCTCAAACGAATATCGTAGTACTCGCCACATTGCTGCCAGTTGAGATAGGCACTTTCGGATTGCTGTTCACTGCGGATACCGATTTTGCCGCTGATTTGCCATTGCTTGATGGCGGCGTTGCTATGCATTGCTGCCAGTTCAGCGGATAAGGGCGGGCGGCTTTGGAAGCTACAGGCGCTGCTGAGAATCGTCAACAGCAGGCTGCAGCCCAGTGAACGCATGCATCGTGACCGGCTGGTCATGGCTTGCTGGCGGCGTTGTTGCTGTCGGTCAGGCGCTGCATGGCTTCCAGGATGATAGCATTGTCGGGTTCTCTCTGTAGTCCTTGCCGCCAAATGATCCTGGCCTGCTCATGCTGGCCGGTTTGCCAGAGTACTTCGCCCAGATGCGCGGCGACCTCGGGGTCGGGGAAAATGGCATAGGCTTGCTGCAGGTAGCCCAGGGCCGGCTCCAGTTTGCCGAGGCGATAATTGACCCAGCCCAGGCTGTCGAGGATGGCGGGGTCACCCGGTTTCAGCGTTATCGCGCGATTAATCAGCGTGTAGGCCTCATCCAGTCGTTGGTTCTGGTTGGCCAGTACATAGCCCAGCGCGTTAATGGCGGTGGCGTTGTTGGGGTTCTGCTTGATAATGTACGCCAGGTCCTGCTCCATGAGGCGATAGTCCCCGCGTTTTTCACTCAGCATGGAGCGGGTGTAGAGCAGGTCTTCATGCCCGGGATAGGCGAGCAGGGCTTCGCTGAGCAGCTGGTGCGCGGTATCATCCTGGCCCTGGCTCATCAGTGCCTGTGCTTCCAGCAAGTAAAAGGTAACCCCTTGCTCGGGATATTGCTGGCGCAGCTGGCTTAAATAGTGGCGGGCTTTATCCAGCTCCCCCTGTTGTAAATAAATGGCGACAATGCGATTACTTGCAGCAATAAAGTCGGGCCCCATCGGAATTTGCTGGTAGTGATCCAGTGCCAGTGACCACTGCTGTTGCTCGGCGGCAATCTGCCCCAGGTAGTAGTGGGCCTCGGTGGTTCGCTGCCCGGTGGCCAGTAGCCGTTGGAAATAAAGCTCGGCTTCAGCGATATGGCCGCTTTCCTTGTTAATGATGGCCAGTGACAGCAGCAGATCGGGGTCGTTGGGGATCTCGCGTATCAGTATTTCAAACTGCTCCCGTGCCAGCGCAATGTCGGTGGTCATCAGAATGCGGGCATATTGCAAGCGCAGACGGCGGTTATCGGGGTGTTGATCAACGGATTGCTTGAGCCTGCTCAGGGCCTCTTCGGGACGCCCCAGCTGTTGTAACAGCCGCGCTTCGACCACCACGGCATGGAGATCGTCGGGGTCCTGCTTGATGACTTTGCGGATAATGTCCAGCGCCTGTTCCGTTTCATCGCGCTGTTGCAGTAACAGTGCTTTGCTAATCATCAGTTGAGTATTGTCTGGATATTGCAGTAACAGCGCGTCATAGCCGCCCTCCAGCTCATTGCGGGTTGGCTCTGGTAGGGGCAAGGCGCTGGCCGCAATGGCGGCAAAATTGGTAGAGCCATTGTTTTCCAGTACCAGCGCCATATGGTGCAGGGCTTCCATCGGTCGCTGGTTTTTGGCCAGCATGGTCGCCGAGGTGTACTGTGCTTCCAGATTGTCGGGTTCCAGTTCTACCCACAGCTGTGAGGCATCGAGGGCCGCTTTGTCGGCGTTGAGAAATTGCGCCAGATGGGTGGCGCGGGTCGTCACTCCGGCGTCGCGGGTCTGGTGGGCTTGCTTCAGGTAGTTACCCAGCGCGAGGTCATAATCACTGCGCCGCACGGCGAATTCAGCCACCAGCAAATCGTAGAAACTCTGGTCGGGAAACGGGCGAGTGGCAATCTCAGCCGTTGGGGTTGTGCTTTTAGTCTCTGTTGACGATGGCTTGTTACCATCTTTGGTGCTGACATTACTGCATGCTGCCAGCGCCAGACTAAGGGCAGCAATGGCCAGATAAGTGTTGTTCATAGGGCGATGATCCTTGATTCAGCGCTAATAATGACAAAAGGTGATGTTAATAACCAGTTTAGAGGAAATATATACCCTTCTTTTTATAGCAGCTTAATCCACTTTTCGTCGCTAACTTGTTAGAATTGTGCGCTTTTTCGGGCAGTAGTAAGCTATTGCCATTATTACTTGGGGGTTTTGCAGGCTGTATGGGTTTACTGGCACTGGGGATTAATCACAAATCGGCGAATATTGCTCTGCGCGAGCGCGTTGCTTTTGCGCCTGAGCAAATGGCAGATGCCCTGCAAAATGCCCTGTCGCAGAGCCAGCTCTCCGAAGTGGTGATTTTATCAACCTGTAACCGCACCGAGCTGTTTGGTCTTTGTGCCGACGATAAGGTCATGGATGTGCTGGCCTGGTTGTCAGATTATCACCAGGTGCCAGAGGAAGAGCTCAGCCACTGTTATTTTTCCCACCAGGAGCAGGAAGCAGTCAGGCATATGATTGAGGTGGCCAGTGGCCTCGATTCCATGGTGTTGGGTGAACCACAGATTTTTGGACAGATGAAATCTGCTTTTGCTGTGGCCCGTGAAGCGGGCAGTGTTGATGTGGAGTTGTCGCGTATTTTTTCCCATGTTTTTTCAGTGGCGAAAAAAGTCCGTACCGATACCGCGATTGGCAAGAACCCGGTGTCGGTGGCCTATGCGGCGGTTAATTTATCCCGGCATATTTTTTCGGAGCTCAGCCAGACCCGGGCACTGCTAATTGGTGCCGGTGAAACCATTGAACTGGTGGCCAAACACCTGGTGGATGGTGGTGTCAAAGAAATTGTGGTGGCCAACCGTACCCTGGGCCGTGCCCGGGATTTAGCCCTGCGGTTTCACGCTGAAGCGGTACTGTTATCTGAAATTCCGGCACAGTTGGCGAAGGCGGATATTGTAATCTCCTCGACAGCCAGTCAGTTACCGCTGCTTGGCAAGGGGGCGGTAGAGCACGCCCTGAAGCTGCGCAAGCACCGTCCTATCCTGATGATTGATCTTGCTGTGCCACGGGATATTGAGGAGCAGGTCGGTGAGCTGAATGATATTTATTTGTACAGCATTGATGATTTGACTGACATTGTTGATGAGAATATCCGCGGCCGTGTCTCTGAAGCTAACAAGGCCGATGTTATTATTGAGGCGGGTGTTGAAGGTTATTTACAAAAACTACGTGCCGAGGATGCTGTTTCAACCTTAAAGAGTTTTCGTAGCAAAGCTGAACAAACCCGTGATAGTGAATTGCAAAAGGCCTTAAAACAATTGCAGCGCGGAGAGCCAGCAGAGCAGGTGTTGAGTCAAATGGCACGCAATCTCACCAATAAGCTGATTCACAGTCCCAGTATTCATATGAAAAAAGCCGGCGCTGAAGGGCGAGATGATTTAATTGGCTGGGCCCAGACCCTGTTTGGCCTGGATCTGGATGACAAAAATGATGACGATGCCTCGTCAAAATAAAGAGAGCCTATGAAAGAGTCGATGGTTAATAAACTCGATAAGCTGGTGGACCGCCATGAAGAGCTGGCTGCGTTGCTCAGTGATGCCGAGGTAATCAGTGATCAGAATAAATTTCGCCAGTTTTCCAAAGAGTACGCGGAAGTTGAACCGGTAGTGAAGTGTTACGAAGGCTACCGGCAAACCATGGAGGATATCGAGGAGGCGCAATCGCTGTTAAAAGAGGGCGATGAGGAAATGCGCGAGATGGCTGAGGAAGAGTTGAGCGAGGGGCAACAGCGTCGGGACAGCTTGGAAGCAGAGCTGCAGAAATTGCTACTACCGCGTGATCCCAATGATTCGCATAATGTCTTTCTGGAAATCAGGGCGGGCACGGGGGGCGATGAGGCGGCTATTTTTTCCGGCGATTTGTTTCGTATGTACAGTCGTTATGCGGATCATCAGGGTTGGAAGGTTGACGTGGTCAGTGAGCGGGATGGCGATCACGGGGGCTATAAGGAATTAATTGCACGGATTAGCGGGCAGGATGTTTATGCACAATTGAAATTTGAGTCGGGTGCTCATCGAGTGCAGCGGGTGCCGGAAACTGAATCCCAGGGCCGCGTACATACCTCAGCGTGTACCGTGGCGATTATGCCGGAAGTAGACAGCGTCGATGAAGTGACTATCAATAAAGCGGATTTACGTATTGATACTTTTCGCGCATCCGGCGCTGGTGGTCAGCACGTTAATAAAACCGATTCAGCTATTCGTCTTACGCACCTGCCCTCAGGGCTGGTTGTCGAATGCCAGGATGAGCGCTCACAGCATAAAAACAAGGCCAGGGCGATGTCCTTGCTGCAGGCGCGTTTGCTCAGCGGCATACAGGAACAGCAACAACAGGAACAGTCGGATGAGCGCCGCAAACTGGTGGGCAGTGGTGATCGCTCCGAGCGTATTCGTACCTATAATTATTCCCAGGGGCGGGTAACAGATCATCGCATTAACCTGACGCTGTATAAGTTGAATGAAGTAATGGAGGGTACCCTGGGGGAAATTATTGGCCCCTTGCGGCATGAATTCCAGGCCGATCAATTGGCGGCGATGGCGGAGCAGTAATTATGCCGTTGATATCCGAGTTGCTCGATCGACAGCAGTTACTTAAAAATACCAGTGACAGTGCGGCACTGGATACCGAAATATTACTGGCGCACTGCCTGGAAAAAAACCGCGCCTATTTACGCAGCTGGCCCGAGAAGGCGGTTTCCCGTCAACAGGCAGCTGCGTTTGAAACGTTAATCGCCAAGCGGGAGCGCGGTGAACCGGTAGCTTACCTGACCGGGCTGCGCGGGTTCTGGTCACTGGAATTGGCGGTCAGCCCGGCGACCCTAATTCCCCGACCGGAAACCGAATTGCTGATTGAAACGGTATTGGAGATTTTTTCGGAGCGCCCTCCGGCGACTATTCTTGACCTCGGTACCGGCACGGGTGCCATCGCCCTGGCGTTGGCGACGGAATACCCGGAAAGTAGAATCCTGGCCTGTGATATTGAGCCGCAGGCGGTGTTATTAGCACAATCCAATCGTGATCGCCTGGGGCTCGATAATGTTCGTGTGTTTCAGTCGGACTGGTTTGCACAGCTGCCGGCGCAGCGTTTTGATTGTATTGTCAGTAACCCCCCTTATATTGATCCGCAGGATGCGCATTTACAGCAGGGCGATGTACGCTTTGAGCCGATGCTGGCATTAGTGGCTGAAAACAACGGGCTGGCAGCGATAGAGGAAATTGTTGCTATGGCACCGGGTTATTTAAATCCTCAGGGCTGGTTGTTGTTTGAACATGGTTATGAGCAGGGCCCGGCAGCGGCTAAGATTATGCAGCGCAAAGGGTTTGAGCGTATTGAAATCCGTAAAGATCTGGCCGGGCTGGATCGTGTCACCGCAGGCCAGTTGCATGAATGACCAACAGTTACTGCGTTATAGCCGACAAATTATGCTCGAGGATTTTGACTATGCCGGGCAGCAACGTTTGCTAGACAGCAAGGTGTTGATTGTTGGCCTGGGTGGATTGGGTTCGCCGGTGGCAATGTATCTTGCCGCTGCCGGTGTGGGCGAGTTGTGGCTGGCTGATTTTGATACGGTAGAGCTGAGTAATCTACAGCGTCAAATTGCCCACGGTATGAGCGATATTGGTCGTCTTAAAGTGATCTCTGCCGCCGAAACCATACAGGCGATGAATCCGGATATTCGGCTCGAATTGATTTCAGAAAAATTAACCACGCAACTGCTGATCGATGCGGTTGGCAAGGTTGATTTGGTGGTGGACGCCAGTGATAATTTTAGCACTCGCTTTGAAATTAATCACGCCTGTGTGGCGTTGAAAACACCATTGGTTTCCGGCGCGGCGATTCGAACAGAAGGGCAGGTGATTGTGTTTGATGCCACGGTGGAAAGCAGCCCTTGCTACCGTTGTCTCTATCAGGAGAGCGCCACTGAGGACAGCAGCCTGAGTTGTTCGGAAAGTGGCGTGCTGTCTCCGCTGGTGGGCATGGTCGGTTCTGTGCAGGCGATGGAGGCGATTAAACTGTTAAGTAAATTGGGTGACACGCTGTCTGGAAAATTGTTGATTGTCGATGCCAAAACCATGGAGTGGCGGAAGTTGAGCGTGCCCCGGGATGCCGACTGTCCGGTTTGTGGCGATGGCGCGAGGGCACAGTGAGTGTCTTGCCTCCGACAGTGGGAGGCAATGACGGTTGAAGCTAGAATTTATACAGCAGCGTCACCGCGGTAATGGTGTCCTTTTTTTCTTTATCGTCGGGTACATCGCTGGAGTGCTTTATTTCATAAGATAATTTCATTAACAGGGAGCCGATGATTTGTACGGAGAGCGAGCTTACCGAACGTGAAATAGTCTCGTTATCGCCAATTTCCGAGCTGAGTTCCTGATCAAACATGGACGTTTCGGTAAAGCGCCACTGGTATTGTGAAAAGATACGGAAAATCATTTCACCTTCATCATCACCAGAGTTTTCATCGCCGTCGAGTTTACTTTTTCGATAACCCGGGCCGACTTCCAGTAGCCAGTCCATGCTTTCATAGTCGAGCAAATTACGGCCATAGCCTATCGCCGCCGAGGCGGTGTAATCAAAGCCATTAAAGTGGTCGTTTTCATAGCTGAGACTCTGCCAGATGTAATCCCTGCGGGTAAACAGCCAGCCAAGCCGGTTGGTAGCATAATATTTCTCTGCAGTACTGTCGCCTTCAGTTTCGTTGTAAAGGGTATCAACGTGAAAAACGTTGCGCCACTGGCCGGTGCGGAAAGTAACATCGGCGGCGGTTTTAAGGCTGGTATCTTCGGTGTTACCGGTGGTGTCGGTGTAACCCAGTTCAACGCCACCTTCCCAGCGTTTTAAATCGCCGTCTTCCGCTGAGGGGATTTTTGCTTGCGCTGTGTTGATGGCCAGTGCCAGCAGCAGGGTTGCTGCCATAGGGAACTGCAGTTTCATAATGTCTCCAATTTTATTGATAAATTAGCTGTTGTTTTGTAAGTGAATATCCATTTGAGGAAAGGGAATACCAATGTTCTCCTGATCAAAGCGGAGTTTAATGGTTTCCAGTAAATGAAATTTTGTTGGCCAGTAATCCGCCGACTTGACCCAGGGACGCACCACAAAATTAATTGAGGAATCGGCCAGTTCCGCCACGGCGATGGTGACGGCCGGGTCTTTGAGTACGCGCTCCTCACCGGCCATAATATCTTCCAGCACGGCTTTGGCTTTTTTAATATCATCGTTATAACCAATGCCAATAACCATATCGATACGGCGGGTTGGCTTGGTTGAATAATTGGTGATATTGCTGCCCATGACATTGGCATTCGGTATGGTGATCGCTTTATTGTCACCGGTGGTCATCAAGGTACAGAATATGCCGACTTCTTCAATGACCCCGGCTTCACCGGCGACTTCAACAAAATCACCGGCACGAACAGGGCGGAACAGAATCAGTAAAACACCGGCGGCGAAGTTGGAGAGTGAGCCTTGCAGAGCAAAGCCGATGGCGAGTCCGGCAGCGCCAACAATCGCAACAAAGGAGGCGGTTTCAATGCCTAATTGGCCGAGAGCAGCAATAATCACGAAGGCAAATAAGGCGGTATAACTCAGGCTGCCGACAAATTTGCTGATGGTGGTGTCGACACGCTTCTTGTTCATATTATTAATGATGGCATTGGAGAGCAGTCGGGCTAGCCACTTGCCAATAATAAGAATGAGTAGCGCCATTACGATCTGGCTGCCATAGGTAATGATAAGTTCAGGGGCTTGTTCGCTCAGTTTCGCTATATCAAATTCCATGATGATCTCCGGGTTAACTGATGAAATACGTTGTTTATACTTATCTTGCTGGGCGCGGTTAGCGCGTTTTTATTTACTTGAATTCAGCCTGCGCGGGGGTGATATTTTATCTTGCGGGTCAAACCCTGTGGGTAAAGCCGAGCGCAGCAGCTCAGTGATTGTATAGAAACAATCACTGTCGTCAATTCATTCGGGGAATAAATCTATTGTTGTGGCGTTTGTGGGCGCTTAGCTATGGCCGTTAAAAAATTCCCGGCTGCCGTGAGAATTGATACCCTTCTCAAGACGCCTGAACGCCAGGGTGTAGGCGCCGCTGCGCAAACTCTGTTTTTCCCGCTCGGCAGTACCCCAGACTTCATCAAAGGCCTTGGTCATGATCTGTTCGAGGCGTGAGCGCACTTCTTCGAGTGTCCACATATAACCCTGGCGGTTTTGTACCCATTCAAAATAACTGACGGTAACGCCGCCGGCATTGGCGAGTACGTCGGGAATGATGGTGATGCCGTTTTTTTCCAGCAGGGGTTCGGCGCTGGCCAGTATCGGGCCATTGGCCACTTCGCAGATAATTTTGGCCTGGATTTTAGCCGCGTTGTCCTCGGTGATGACAGCTTCAAGGGCGGCGGGAATAAGGATGTCTACCTTGAGTTGCAGCAGTTTTTCGTTGCTTATTTTCTTATGGGGAATGTTGTCGCAGCCACCAATGGGCTGGTCGCAGTAAACGGCATTTAACTGCCTGGCTGCGGTTTTTTCCTTCCAGATGCTTTCTACGTCAAAACCCTGTGCTGAATAAATACCGCCTTTGGAATCACTCATGGCGACTATTTTATAGCCATCCTGGTGTAATAAACGCGCCACATGATAACCGGCATTGCCCAACCCCTGTATGGCGACGGTGGTTTCATTGGGAATCAGTTCGCGTTTTTTCTCCAGTTCCTTGAGGCATAGATAGGCGCCGCGTCCAGTCGCTTCATCGCGCCCCAGACTGCCCCCCAGTTCGATCGGCTTGCCGGTGATGACTCCCGGTGCCTTACAGCGCTTGATAAACTGGTACTCGTCCAGCATCCAGCCCATGATCATTGCGTTGGTGTAGACATCCGGCGCGGGGATATCCAGATCGGGTCCAATGAAGTCGGCCATCACCCGGATATAGCCACGGCTTAATCTCTCCAGTTCCATGGGTGATAGCGATTTGGGATCGACGATAATACCGCCCTTGCCGCCACCAAAAGGTAAGCCAACCACGGCGGTTTTGATCGTCATCCACAATGCCAGGGCTTGTACTTCAGATTGTGTGACGTCGGGGTGAAAACGAATGCCGCCCTTGGTGGGGCCGAGTATGGAGTTGTAGCGGCAGCGAAATGCGGTGAAATACTGCGTGCTGCCATCGTCCATACGCACCGGAATAGAAGCTTGCAACATCGCCTGTGGGCGCATCAGGGCTTCAATGACTTCCTGGCTAATAGAAGCCGCCTCGCCGATCTTGCGAGCACGGCGCAAGGAATCCTGGAACAGAGCGTCACGCATTGATGGTTTCTCCCATATAACAACCGCTGTAGTTTAACAGGCGCTGAGGCGGTGAGCTACAGTTCGGGGCTTGTGCCAGTGAAGTTGCTACCCGCCTATGCTTTAGCGGCCGCCGCCTTTCCAGCCATCCGGCCAGAGAATGTTGCGTCGCCTACAGACATACCGGAGTTATAACCCGCTGCGCGGCGGGGTACGCCACAGGCGGTGCGGCCTGCGGCGTACAGGCCGTTGATGATCTCGCCGCCGGGGGTGAGCACTTCGCCGCTGGGCAAGGTGTCCAATCCACCG
This sequence comes from Spongiibacteraceae bacterium, assembly GCA_030621845.1. GTDB lineage: Bacteria > Pseudomonadota > Gammaproteobacteria > Pseudomonadales > Dasaniaceae > JAUXHA01. Next base: position 1,748 of record JAUXHA010000079.1, on the reverse strand, counting down.
AGGGTGAAATAGGGGTAGAAGGCGCCGCGTCCTGGCGTGACATCCAGCGCCACATAAGGGGCTTCGATTGGCTGACACCATTCAGCAGTTTTATGGAACAGGGGATCTTCGCCATTGGCCGCATGCTGGTTGTAAAATTCCATGGTGTGCTTGAGTTGGCCTGTGGGTAAATTCAGTTCTTCTTCAAGCTCTTCAATGGTTTCGCCGGTGCCCGCGACTTGAGCGCCCAGGTAGGAGACTTTTTCATAATCACCGTATTCTTCTACGCCGCAGATAATATAAAGCCGGTCACCTTTTTGCTGCAGGCAGTGCCAGCCAACACGGCCATGATAACAATCTTCATTGATGAAACGCTGGCCCTGGGCATTGATAAAAATACCGTGAGTCAGGGAGCCTGGTGGGTAAAAGGGAACCGAAACAAACCCCTCATCCATATTAATGGCAGCGCCACCGACACTCATACCCATTTGAATGCCGGAGCCGGTGTCACCGGGGTTGCCGATAGGACCGGAACATTGTAATAACCTGGGCGCGTATTTTTTTAGCATCTCTTCATTCATCACAAACCCGCCGGCACAGAGGATGACCCCCTTACTGGTTTTGACGTTAATTTCTTGCTGGTTGATGCGGATAACAATACCGTGAACCTGATTATCTTGATCGGCAATCAGGCACAGGGCGCGGGTTTCGTATTCCACGCGAATGCCACGTTTTTCGACATTCTCGGTCATGATTTTCATGAACAGCGGGCCGCCGTTATCGCCTTCGACCTCGAGATTGTGGCCGCGGGGACAGGGCTTGGCTAATTGATTAAAGGGCCAGGCTTTTTCACTGCCAGTATAGAGTAAGCCGTCATCGGTCAGTGCCATGATGGCACGCTCTTTGAGTTCGCTGTCCTTGAAGGGTACACCCTGGTCAACCAGCCAGTTGAAATGATCCAGGCTGCCCTCACAGTAGGCGCGCACTTTTGCTTCATCGGCCTGGGGGCCGGCAGCGGCCATCATATAGTTGAACATGTCTTCGGTGTTATCGTGGTGCCCGGTGGCTTGCTGGACCCGGGTGCCGCCATTACCACCCATGTAAATTTCGGCGCTGGAGAGCGCGGTAGAGCCGCCGGAAGCGGAGGCCAGCTCAAAGATAATTGCCTCAGACCCCGCATCGTGTGCCTCTATCGCGGCACAGGCACCGGAGCCACCAAAGCCGATAATAGCGATATCGGTTTCGATATCCCACTGGCTGATATCGCTGAGTTTTTTGGCGCGGTTGGGTGAGGTTTTGTTGCTCTTTGTCATCGTTGGGCTCCAGTAGTTCTTTTCCGGGCGCTAATGCTACCGCAGACGACTGGTAAGTGGTATGACAGTTGATGAATCTTTTCGTGGCCGATTTCGTTAATGGCCCGACTGGGATCGGTCGATATGCTTATTGTTTACGGCTGTGGCTGTTAAGGACTTGATGCCGCGAGTTTGAAGGTTTGGATCAAGGGGCGTCGCTGGGGAAATAATCTTTCCTGTACCTGTTAAATTGCGACTAAACGTTATACAGTACTAGTTTTTGGGTGTCGCCGCTTCGGGCGAAGGGTTGTGCTGGTTAACAATAGTAATACTACAATAAATACCAACTGGGTTGCCTGTCCTTCCTGCGATCATTTGTTTGATCTGTCGATGCTGCGCGATGGTGATAGGGCGCGCTGTACACGGTGCAATCATTTTCTCAGTAGCTATAAAAGCGATGCCTTTACGCGTGTGCAG
>JAUXHA010000059.1 GCA_030621845.1 Spongiibacteraceae bacterium | reverse complement strand
TACAAGGCGGCACAGCGCACAGCGAGGGAGCATACATCAGTATGTGACCGAACGAGCACTGTACCAACGCAGTAATACAGTGCAAGCTCGCCGCTGACGTCGCTAAATTTTCATTTCGTCGAAGAAATTTTTGACCCCATCAAACCAGGACTTCTTCCGCGGCGAATGCTTATCCCCTTCCAGTGAACCCTGTAACTCAGTCAGCAGTTCTTTTTGCCGCTTGGTCAAATTCACTGGTGTTTCAACCTGTACCCGGCACAGTAAATCACCGGTGGAACCTCCGCGTACCGGGCTGACGCCCTTGCCGCGCAGACGAAATAATTTACCGGTTTGGGTTTCAGCGGGGATTTTCAGTTTCACCCGGCCTTCCAGGGTCGGCACTTCCAGCTCGCCACCCAGGGCAGCGTCGGTCATCGAAATAGGGACTTCACAGTAGAGGTGTTTGCCATCGCGTTCAAAAATAGAATGACTGCGCACCGACATCTGTACATAGAGATCACCCGCGGGGCCACCATCGGGGCCGGCTTCACCTTCACCGCCGAGGCGAATACGGTCACCGGTATCAACCCCGGGCGGCACTTTTACTGACAGCGTTTTGGTTTCTTCCACCCGACCTTCGCCGTAACACGTGCCACAGGGGTCACTAATCATCTTGCCTTTACCGCGGCAATTTGGGCAGGCTTGCTGTACCGCAAACAAACCCTGTTGCATACGCACCTGACCCACGCCGCCACAGGTAGTACAGCTCACCGGTTTACTGCCTTCTTTCGCACCACTGCCATCACAGGTTTTACAAGCCACCAGGCTGGGAATTCGAATTTTAGTGGTGGTACCTTTTACCGCTTCTTCCAGATTGATATCGAGGTTATAGCGTAAATCCGAACCGCGTTGCGGGCCACGCTGGCCTCGGCCGCCACCAAAGATATCGCCAAAAACATCACCAAAAATATCACTGAAGTTACCACCACCGCCGCCGCCAAAACCACCGCCGGCACTATTGTCGACACCGGCATGACCAAACTGGTCATAGGCGTTGCGCTTGTCACTGTCCATAAGCACTTGGTAAGCTTCCGAAGCCTCTTTAAACTTTTCTTCCGCGCTAGCGTCATCAGGGTTGCGATCGGGGTGGTATTTCATCGCCACGCGACGATAGGCCTTTTTAATTTCCTTGCCGTCAACACCCTTGCTGACACCTAACACTTCGTAATAGTCACGCTTTGACATAGTAATACTTCAACTTAATTTTGCTTATCTGATTTATGCAAAAGGGCCAGCGTAGAATTCCACACTGACCCCGGATGATTTAGCTTGCAGCCATTGCTGACTGAAAGCTATACCTTACGCCTGTTTTATTTGTCTTCCTTAACTTCTTCAAACTCAGCATCGACAGCATCATCGGCAGCATCTGCCTGCTCGGCACCCGCCTCTTCCGCGCCAGGCTGCTGTTGCTCAGCCTGTTCAGCATAGAGCTTCTGGGCCAGGGCGTTAGACGCTTCACCCAAGGTCTTGGCTGCGGCTTCCAGTGCATCCTTGTCATCACTGCCAACCACTTCTTCCGCTGTTTTCAAGGCCGCTTCGATCGCAGTTTTTTCTGCTTCATCCGCCTTGTCACCCGCTTCTTCCAGGGTCTTTTTCGTCGCGTGGATCAAGCCATCCAGGGTATTGCGCGCGACAACGACTTCCTCGAAGGCCTTGTCCGCTTCAGCATTAGCTTCCGCATCCTTCACCATGCTTTCAATATCTTCATCCGATAAACCGCCACAGGCCGTAATACGAATGGTCTGCTCTTTACCGGTCGCCTTGTCTTTAGCGCCCACATGCAAGATACCGTTAGCATCCAGATCGAAGGTAACTTCGATCTGTGGCAGGCCACGCTGGGCCGGCGGGATATCCGCCAGGTCAAAACGTCCCAGGGATTTGTTCTGTGCTGCCTGTTTGCGCTCACCCTGTACCACGTGAATGGTTACCGCTGACTGGTTATCCTCTGCTGTAGAGAAGATTTGTGATTTCTTGGTCGGGATCGTTGTGTTCTTATCGATCAGCGATGTTGCAACACCACCCATAGTCTCGATACCGAGCGTCAAGGGAGTAACATCGAGTAACAATACGTCTGTAACATCACCGCTAAGTACCGCACCCTGAATCGCCGCACCCATGGCCACTGCTTCATCGGGGTTAACATCTTTACGAGGCTCTTTACCAAAAAACTCTGCTACCTTGGCCTGTACCATCGGCATCCGCGTCTGGCCACCGACCAGGATAACGTCATCGATTTCACCAGTGGACAAGTCGGCGTCTTTCAGTGCCATCTTGACCGGCTCCAGCGAATTGATCACCAGGTCTTCAACCAGTGACTCGAGCTTGGCACGGGTCAGTTTCACCACCAGGTGCTTGGGTCCAGAGCCATCGGCGGTAATGTAAGGCAGGTTCACTTCTGTCGCCTGACTGGAGGACAACTCGATCTTGGCCTTTTCTGCCGCCTCTTTAAGACGCTGCATCGCCAGCGGATCACCGGTCAGGTCCATGCTGTTTTCTTTCTTGAACTCTTCGGCCAGATAGTTAATCAGCCGCATGTCGAAATCTTCACCACCAAGGAAGGTGTCACCATTGGTCGACAACACTTCAAACTGGTGCTCGCCATCCACTTCAGCGATTTCAATAATCGAGATATCGAACGTACCACCACCAAGATCATAAACAGCGATCGTGTGATCGCCCTTAGCCTTATCCATGCCATAAGCCAGTGCCGCAGCGGTTGGCTCATTGATAATACGCTTAACTTCCAGACCGGCGATTTTACCGGCATCTTTGGTCGCCTGGCGCTGAGAGTCATTAAAGTAGGCAGGCACTGTCACCACCGCCTCGGTGACGGGCTCACCCAAATACTCTTCAGCCGTACGCTTCATTTTCATCAGGATTTCAGCCGACACCTGTGGCGGTGCCATTTTTTTACCACGCGCTTCCACCCAGGCATCGCCATTATCGGCAGCGGCGATGGTATAAGGCACCATCGCAATATCCTTTTGCACCACATCATCTTTAAATTTGCGGCCAATCAAGCGCTTCACCGCGTAAACCGTATTGGTAGGATTCGTCACCGCCTGACGCTTGGCGCTCTGGCCGACCAGGATTTCATTGTCCTCGGTATAGGCAATGATCGACGGGGTAGTGCGATCACCCTCTGCATTTTCAATGATCTTAACTGAATCACCATCCATCACCGCAACACAGGAGTTGGTGGTGCCAAGATCAATACCAATAATTTTAGCCATGCTTATTTCTCCGTTTCTTAATTCTGTTCGCCGTCATCCCTGTTGGGAGCGTATTGTCCGGCGCTGTTAATTGCTTGTCCCTTATATTGGCGCGTGTTTTCCTTTTTCAAGGCCCGGCCAGCCTTTTGTGCAAAAAATACCCTTGTCAGCTCAATACCCTAGGCTTTGGAGACCACCACCATCGCCGGACGAACCAGCCGACCATTGAGCTCATAACCTTTTTGCATCACATCAATGACTGTATTGGGCTCAACATCGGGGCTATCGATCATTGTCATGGCCTGGTGTAACTGGGGGTCAAAGGGCTCGCCAGCGGGATCAATCTCGTTGATATTGAATTTCTTTAATACGTCAGTAAAGCTCTTATGGGTCAGCTCAACACCTTCGGCCAGTGGTTTTACCGCCTCATTGTCGGTATCGGCGGCCAACAGCGCGCGGTCCAGATTATCAACCACCTGTAACAACTCACCGGCAAACTTTTCCAGCGCATACTTGTGCGCACTCTGCACATCTTTCTCCGCCCGACGGCGGGCATTCTGGGCATCGGCGGTGGCACGCAGCGCCTGGTCCCTGGCCTCGGCAAGCTCCTGCTCCAGGGCCTCCAGTCGCGCCTCCGGATCCTGCGCCTGCTCAGCCTCAATGGATTCTTCGACAACCTCGCTTTGCTGCCCAGTGGCTTCCTGTTCGCCTGCTTCGGCCTGATCTTGCTGCTCGTTCGACACTTTTTTCTCCATTTCACCAACAAATTGTTAAATCTTACACACTCACAATACGACCTGGCAGAAGATGCAGGCCAAACTGTGACTTGATATGGGGTCAAACAGAGGTAATTCAAGCGCTTAATTCAAAAATTACCCGACCCGGTAAAAACCCGCTGGACAAACTACTGTATATACAACCATACTACTGTATAAATAAACAGATACCGGAATAACCGTCATGCTAATCCACCTGAGCATCGAAAACTTTGCTACCGCCGCCCATCTGGAAATGGAATTTGACCACGGGATGACGGTGATTACCGGGGAAACCGGTGCCGGTAAATCCATTATGCTGGGCGCACTGGGCCTGGCACTGGGTGATCGGGCGGATGCCAAAGTCGTTCGCCACGGCGAGGATCGCACCGATATCAATGCCAGTTTTGATATTGGTGACTGCCAGGATGCGCAGCAATGGCTGGCCAACCACGACCTGCTCAGTGGTGAAGACTGCCTGTTGCGCCGGGTTGTCACCCGCGAGGGACGATCAAGGGCTTACATCAACGGTCGCCCGGCCACCCTGCAAAACCTGAAAGAACTCGGTGGCATGCTACTGGACATCCACAGCCAGCACGCCCACCAATCATTACTAAAAAAGGATCAACAGCGGCGCTTGCTCGACGACTACGCCGGCACCCGCGCACAAACTGTCGAGTTGAAAAAAATAACGCGGCAGCATCAACAACTTCAGCAGCGGCTGCAAACCCTGCAAGCCAATCGCAGCGAACAGGGCGCCCGTGCCCAATTGCTGTGCTATCAGGTAGAAGAACTCGACAAGCTGGATTTACAAAGCGACGAACTGGCACAACTGAGCCAGGAGCAAAAACAACTGGCCAATGGCGAACAATTATTGCAGTCCAGCCAACACACACTGGCACTGTGCAAAGATGATCAGTTGAATATTACCGGCCTGCTTAGCCAGGCGATACGCTCACTGGCTGAGATCCAGGGAAAACCCCCGGCCCTGGACACTGCCGCCGAGTTATTAAGCACCGCGCTGATTCAAGTGGAGGAAGCCAGCGATGAATTGCAACTTCACCTCGATAGCTTTGAACTCAATCCTGAACGCCTGCACTGGCTTGAATCACGGCTGGGGGCCATCCACGATATAGCCCGTAAACACCGTATCAGCGCCAGGCAACTTGCTGAATTCCAGCAACAATTGCGCGCTGAACTCGATAGCATTACTGGCAGTGATGAAGAAATAGAGTCCTTGCAACAGCAATTGCAGGAACTGCAACAAGACTATCAACAACGCGCCGATAAACTCAGTAAAAAACGCAAGCTGGCCGCCACTCGGCTGCAAAAGCAGATTGAAAAACAGCTCGACACGCTATCCATGGGCAATTGCCAATTCAAGCTGGCACTCACGCCCCGCGATCAAGCCAGCCCCCACGCTAACGGCAATGAAGATATCGAATTTCTTGTCAGCACCAACCCCGGCCAACAGGCACAGCCGCTATCACGCATTGCCTCCGGCGGTGAACTGTCACGCATCAGCCTGGCGATTCAGGTGATTACCGCCCAGACCAGTGCCATACCCAGCCTGGTGTTTGATGAAGTGGATGTCGGTATTGGCGGCGCCATTGCCGAGATTGTCGGCAAGTTACTGCATAAACTGGGGCAGCGTGGCCAGGTATTGTGTGTTACTCACCAGCCTCAGGTGGCCTCCCAGGGAGATCACCACCTCTTTGTCAGCAAGCTGCAGAAAAAGACCACCACCACCACCCGTTTACAAAAACTGGACGATAGCAACAAAGTCGAGGAAATAGCCCGGATGCTTGGCGGTATCGCCATCACCGATCAGTCGAGAGCCCATGCGCAGGAAATGCTCGCGCACTAGGCAAGGTTTTTCACTTCGGTTTCAACGGCCTGACATACAGCACAAGGTTGTGGTCGACAATTTCATAGCCCTTGTCCGCTGCCAATTCGTGCTGGCGCTGCTCAATAATCGGGTCATAAAATTCAATGACTTCATTGGTTTCCACACAGATCATATGATCATGGTGCTCTGCCTGGGCCATTTCAAAAACAGAATGGCCACTTTCAAAGTTATGCCGCACCACCAGGCCAGCACTCTCAAATTGGGTCAGGACTCGGTACACTGTCGCCAGACCGACATCCTCACCGGCTTCCAGCAGTAACTTATAGACATCTTCAGCGCTAAGGTGGTGCTTATTGACATCGGCCTGTTCAAGCAACTGTAAAATTTTTACGCGAGGAAGCGTGACCTTCAAGCCCGCTTTACGTAATTCCTGATTTTCCATTGCCATAGGGGATGGACCTTAGCGTTAAACCTGCGTTTACGGTATTATCCACGTCCGCGCAGCAGAGTGAAATAGCGAATGCACAAATATCTTATCATTTTAGTAGGTTTTATACTGGCCGGATGCAGCACCCTGCAATTCCCCGGTCTTTATCGCCTGCCAATTGAGCAGGGCAATATCATTACCCAGGAAATGGTCGATCAACTGCAGCCAGGCATGTCTCGCAGCCAGATTGAATACATTATGGGAACGCCACTGATAAAGGACAGCTTCAACGAAGACCGCTGGGATTATATTTACAGCCTGAGAAAAAGTGATGGCAGCCGCGAGCAAAAAACCCTGACCATCTTTTTTGATGGTGACAAAATGGTCTATTACTCAGGGGACTTTGAACCAACCCCCGACAGTGACCAGGAGGAAGATAGCAGCGCCGCTTAAGCCGGCAGGCTTAGCATTACTGCTTTTTTTTATCCGCTTTCTCCGCCTTCACTTTGGCAGCACGGACCTTGCGTACTTCTTTCGGATCAGCAATTAACGGCCGGTAAATCTCCACCCGCTCACCTTCACGAATTTCCTGCTCGCCGGGTTTAGTCACTGCCTTACCAAAGATCCCCACCTTCGCCTCGGCTAAATCCAGCCCGGCAAACTGCTTTTCAATACCCGACAAACGCACCGCTTCAGCTACTGTGCAGCCCTTTTCAACTTGCACCGACACAATCGCCTGTTTGTCAGGCAGCGCATAGGCCACTTCCACATTGATCATTAGCTCTTTCCTATAATTTACTTACCCGCGGTACAACGCAATAGAGCACTAGGAGAGTACGCGCTGATACAGCAGGGTCGCAAATATTACCAGCACCGATGGCCCGGCGATATACCTTAGCAACCAGCGCCACAGGGAAAATAACGGCTCCGCCTCTACATACAGTTCATCACGAACGGTTTCCCGGCGCATCTTCCAGGCCACAAAGACCGCAATCAACAGCCCACCCAGCGGCAGTAACACATTGGCGGCGACAAAATCCAGCAGGGTAAACAGACTCATCCCCGCCACAGTAACCCCCGCCCATAGATTGAAGGAAAACACGGTAATCAGGCCGAGCAACCACAGCAGCACGCCCAAAAACAACACCGCCAATGATCGCCGCCAGCGAAAACGCTCTACCAACCAGGCCGTGGCCGGCTCCAATAACGCAATCCCGGAAGAAATCGCCGTCAGGGACACCATAATAAAAAACAGCGCGCCAAAGGAATCACCATAATCCATATTGCCAAAGGCATAGGGCAGGGCCACGAACATCAATCCCGGCCCCATGCTCGGCTCAATATTCAAACTGAATACCAGCGGGAAAATAATCATTCCGGCCAGTAGCGCCACCAGCGTATCAAGCAACACCACCACGGAAAGCATGCCAATAATAGAACGCCGGTCCGGTACATAGGCACCAAAAGCCATCAGTGCCCCAACACCGATACTGAGACTGAAAAACGCATGACCCATGGCATCCAGCATCGCCTGCAGGGTCAGGTCTTTGGCATTGACGGTAAATAAAAACTCAAGGGCACGCTCAACATCACCGACACGAAAGCTATACACCAGCAGCAATACCAGGCTTATCAACAACAGCGGAAGCAGTAATCGGCTGGTCCAGGCCAGCCCCCTGGACACCCCCAGTGCAGCAATACAAACCAGCAGCCCAATATACGCACCCTGCCACTTCATTAATGTCACCGGGTCTGACAGAAAAGTAGTGAAATGATCCCCTACCAGCGCCGCACTGCCCGCCTGAAAGTCGCCACTGAGCATTTTCCCGACATAAGCCATACCCCAGCCCGCGATCACACTATAGTAACTGAGGATCAGGAAGCCGGACAAACAACCCAACCAGCCAATAATTTGCCAAAGCGGTGAGACGCCAGCCTCCAGGCTTAAATCCTGGGAGGTACTCACCGGATTGGCTCTACCACGACTACCAATAACAACTTCGGCAATCATCACTGGCAAGCCGATCAACAGTACACAGAGCAAATAGGCGATAACAAACGCCCCGCCACCATTCTCGCCGGCCATATAGGAAAACTTCCAGAGATTACCCAAACCCACGGTAGCCCCAGTGGTGGCCACAATAAATGTCCAGCGACTCTTCCACCCCCCCTGAACTGACTGTCGTATAAAACTCATGCAAGCCTTCTATCAAATTGTAATATAACCACTTTTTACCCCAGACCGATTCGCATTGCCAGCGATAAGCCCTATAATGCGCCGCCATGGCCAAGAAGAAACCCAAACAAGCCGACAATACCATCGCCCAGAACAAAAAGGCGCGGCACGATTACCATCTCGGTGAGAAATTCGAGGCGGGTGTGGTGCTCCGCGGATGGGAGGTGAAGGCCCTGCGTAACGGCAAGGGGCAAATTGTTGACTCCTATGTCTTACTCAAGGACGGCGAAGCCTACCTGCTGGGAACGCACATTGAACCTTTGAAAACGGTTTCTACCCATCATATCACCGACCCAACACGTACCCGCAAACTGTTACTCAACAAAAGAGAACTGGCAAAATTACACGATGCCGTTGCCAAAGAGGGCCAGGCCTGCGTCTGCACAGCACTGTACTGGAAAAATCACCTGGTTAAGGCCGCTATTCATATTGCTAAAGGTAAGCAACAACACGATAAACGAGCCACAGAAAAAGACCGCGACTGGGACCGGGAAAAGCAGCGACTGGCTCGTCAGCATAATTAACTTCTATTTCAGTAAGCTCGCTTAGCATAAATCCCTCTAAGCCAAACCTTGATATTTAATCCTTTAGCCACCATAGTTATACACGGTACCTCGGTACCATATCGCCCTCTCTTGGAGAGGGCCACGGGGTGCGGTAACGGCGCAAAGCTGCCCGCATCCCAGTACTTAAAGAGGAATAATCACCTCAGACCACATCATCCAGATAAGATGCCCTGCAATCCTGAAAAAGCTCTCTTTGTCGAATATAAAACTCTGACCATGGTTTTATTGGACCAGCCCAATGCAATAACTTAGCGTCTTCACATATATCCTGACTAGGCACACTATTCCACAAGCCATCAAGCTCTAAACGATTTTCACGTGCATACATGTTCAACACATCCTGGTCATTCATCGCAAAATGCTCGATATAAGGAATATATTCGGCAGAGAAAGAGTCTTCTCTCATTTTATTAAGGTTCATTAAAATGACTCCGGCATTAAACGTATTAAAGTGTAACTTCCCTTCAGAGTGCAACTTTCTCCTCAAGTGCCATGCATCTTCTGGCCCTAGAGACAGTGAAGCCCTATATGCCATCTTGGTACCGTAACGCCAGGGGCCCCACGTACTATTCTTACCAGCCAAACACTTATCGCCCAAGGACAAACCATATAATTCCGCTATATCACTTACAACAAGTATGTCTATATCCAGATAAAGCACTTTATCCAAATCAGATAATAGCTCAGGCAGCAACAATCTATCCATTGTAGACACAGTGATATGACTTAACATTCGCAATGAATTTCCGTAAGAAACATCATCACATTTAAAGAAAGTGAAATGTACATTCTTAAAGTCATTAGCAATGCGTGTGAAATAATCCTCTCCAAGCCCCCTCGTCAACACCGATACAGACAATGGAGCCTCAGTATTTTTCACAATCGAATGAATAACTACGGCCAGTTCATCTGCCAGATTTTCATCGGTGGCAAAAGCAATGTGTACTACACCTGCCCCAGCAGGGGCGAAATTAAAGCTATATGCCGAGTTTTTGAGGCGACCAACTGCCTCCCCAAGATTAAAAGACAACTTGGGTAACGGCGGAATATTGTTACAGTAGCTATCAGCAGCAAGCAAGTCTGCTGAACATATATCCCGCCAATGATCGTATACAGCAGACTTTTCCTGGCCGGAAAAAATCTTCCCAAGTACCGACTCCAGCTTATCCTCAATTCCCGACCTGATTACAGTTAAATCCTGATCAGTCAAATCAAGCAAGCCCTCAAACCTGACATCAGATTTATTTTTTGGACGAAAATCAACGTTCAAACCCAAGGATCGACAGGGAAGATAGCAGTGTAATCTGTGCGTAACGATCAGATCAAACTCTCTATATGAATCTAGAAGCCTCTTTACATAGCGAAGGCTCTCCACCATCGAAGTATCACAAATTGAATCTTCAGCCTGGGTAAACTCTGTAATCTCCGAACCTGAAGGAAGATCGTCAGGCCTGACAGATTCCACAATAGCAACTTTGTTTCCAGCGCCAGAGGATGGCTTTTCCTCGAAAAGCTGGCTAACCGTAGTGGTAAGACATCCAGAGAAAAAAGCATCAACCCCCCTCTCTCTTAAAAGATAAACACTAGTCCAATCCCTGCACCCTATGGGGGAGTGCGCCTGTAAATATTTAACGGCGTCATCCGTTAGAAACTCTACTCTATTCACATGGAATGAAATGAAAATAGGATTTATCTCTGAAGGAAACGGGAAGTCGTAATGCACACGAAAATTCGCATGCATAAACCAACCAAAGCAAATTAGCCAAGTATTTTCCGGATAATTTCTACCCGATGAAAAGTCACGATCAAAGACATGCGGATAAACCTTAACAGCGTCACCTTTTATCTTCCGGCCGCCAGAAATATTACCCTGAAGCTCTGACAGATATGGCCCTATATAGCTATCCGCATCAAAATTAACATTGGAAAAACGACAAATATTAGCAAGGCTAGCTAAGGTTTGGATATAATCTCCATGATTGGATGAAGACTTGGCCCTATCAAGCATCTTATAGTCGATAACAGCGAAATTAACCACTTCATCAGCTAGAGCCTCCTTTGGCACTGCAACTTTTTTTGACAGCACTGAATCATACCAGGAAAGCTCTTCTTTCAAGGAAGAAGAAAGACCATCCACCTCTACACTATTTTTATATTTCTCAAAATACATCACAAACTTGGAAATATCTCCAACACGAACAAACAATTTTATGAATTCAATTGCCTCAACTGCATCAGGTAACTTCAACATCCCTTCTATATGATCTTCCAATAAACCTAATGAAAACCCATCCAGAACCACAGCACAGGAAAAATATTCTAGCGCGGCATACTTTAAGGTCTTATCCAGGGAGCATGAATTAAAATAGTCGAGCGCTGTTTCATAGAGCCCGTCGTTAAAGCAAACTAAAGCAGTAGTAATATTGCCAACATCCTGCATAGCCTCACTATTAATCAAGCTATGAGAAAATGACCTGATAAGAATTCTATCACCACCATCCAGCCCATCCCTGACGAGAGTAATCACTGAAGACTCCAGGTCTATGCCTTTTGCAACATTCTCGAACATTAGGCTTCTATTAGACTTCACTTCCAACTGACGGCGTGTCTCGTAAAATTCGTCCCTAAATAAATCTCTTGACTCCCTGAGAACCTCAACTTTCCTTTCTAAAACTACACTCTGCCTTTCTAAAACCACACCCTGCCTTTTAGCTAGAACAAGCTCATCCTTCAACCTATCGATATAAATAAAATCCCGAACCCTACCCTTTATCGCCGAAAAGAACACAGGAAACTTCAATCTAGAATACCCCTCACAACACTCACCCTACAATCACAAAAACCTAAAAAAATCGCTACTCAATAAATTTGGTAACAGAAAGCCTCACACGAACTCACTCGTTTTTCGAGACTTTAAGCTGAAGATGTTTTGGTTCTGCAATGCCTATCCCTCCACAAAAATCAGCCCACGCCGATGCATCATCCCAACTTATATCGACTAACGATCCCGGCTTATCTTCAAAAAAACTTCTGACAGCGTTGTTATGTGCCCGATACTTATCAATATAATATTCTCTGTTTCCTTCAACACTCTTGTTTTCATAAAATTCCGCACTAAATCCCTGACCCTTCCACTTTCCACGCATCCGCTCCCTGCTCACTAAATTCTCCAGTGCAAGCATACTTCTATACCAATCATCCTCACTTCCCCGAGTCGTAAGAACAAATTTTGCATCAGGGTATTTTTTATAAATCTCCGGATAGATTAACGGCCAAGGCCACCCATCACAGGAATCATAACCCTCAATACCTTGAAAAATCTTAGCCATGTCGCCCTTGTAGTACAGGGAAGCCATTTGTACACGATACTTCAAGTGATTATAACCCAGCATAACCAAAGAACTCCTTAGCGTTACAGTGCCCGACCCTTGAAGACCGACAGAAAATATCTTATTTTTTTTGGGGCGGGCATAGGAAATTACTCTTTCCTCAAGCGCATCGTACTTATCTTCAACATTCACCCAAGCCCGGGATAAACGCATCAATGACGATGCAAGACCACCAAGATTTGAGCTTACAAACCTGGTCAAAAATAGAAAGATTAACGCATCAACCGGCTCAATCCCACTGACCGAATAGACATAAAGAAGAGCCAAAAAGAACAACAAAACAACCCCGTTAACTGCCACGGATGCCATCTCGGCAGATTTAGTTCTTGACTCCACCAGCAACTCAGCTCGCTTATATGCCTTCAGCGTTACATCTCTCTTTATACGTCTTTGATTGACAGTTTCCATTTTAAAGAAAGCACTAATCACACAAAATGATATGAGGCTAAGCACCAACAGCACACCACCCATCATGGGGTTTATATAGATTGATGCAACCGATAACATCCCCACATGGAGAATAGACGTGGCGCTATTAAGCACTTCGAAGACGACGACTCTTAGCCAGTTTATACCTCCCCCAATAGCCCCGGAATCAATATCATGAATAATCTCAACAATTCTGTTTACATAAATTACCTTTCTAACCTTTGCCAAATACTTCAAGCCAGTCACGAAAAACAAAACCGTAAGCAATGGTATCGCCACTTTTACATAGTCAACATCTTCGCCAGTGCCTGAAAAAACAGATGCTAAGATCTTAAAGAAAATTAAATCAAGTAGCGGCAGCAATATCGCGAACAACATGACAAAAACAAAGGCCCAGCGACTCCGCCCATTAAGAAGCACCAATGTCTTGACTAAAAAAGCAAAAACTTTAAGGAGAATTAACATATAAAATTACAATACGTAGCAATTATCTAAAAATCAGCGCGGCATATAAGCCTATCAACCTCACACTGACCCACTTTTAAAACTCCATCGAAAACTCGACAGCCTTCTACTAAACACGTCTAGAGAGACCACAATCTCTCCGGAAACACAAAATCCTGTACTGACAGCCTATCAACTTTGAAAAGACTATAGCCGATTTTTTTTATTCACAAAATTATGCGCCATAGCGCACAACCAAGAGGCCATCCCTGCAGGGAGAAATGTAATCGCCAGCATTACACCTGCCTGCGCATCATTAGAAAACGTCAACGACCTAAGATAACTCCTGGCAAGCACCATCCTACCCTGAATCAGGCAGTGTAAGGCTGCGTACTTATAGCCACGATCAATATATCGAAGTATTGAGGCATGAAGCCTCTGTGGTGCCAAACCCGTACCTACATCTCCTTTTATCATCGAAAGGTATGGAGATGGCCGAGTTTTATCGCCATTAAAACAAGCCGAGTTAGCAGCAACAATGTCGTATACAGCCAACTCTCTTTTTATAAACAGCATACTTCCCATATAAGAAATTCTTGACCATAGCAACTGGTCTTCCCCCATAAGCAAAGATTCGTTAAATCCACCCTCCTGCTTAAGGGAGTCCCTGCGAACACATACTGACGAAGCCGTGATAGGCAGGTCTCCAGAGGACGCCCATGCAAAGTAATCGTCTATTTTTACCACCTTCCCCGATAGTTGGCTTGCCTTTGTTTTTGCAGAAACAAACCCATTATTTGTGGCATATTTATAAGCAGTAGCAACCAAGTCTGTATTCTCATTCTTAATAAGAACTGACTCCACCTCCACAAGAAAATCAGGCAGCCAATAGTCATCAGCATCAAGGAAGCAGACATAATCCGAATCACAGGCCGCAATTCCTGCATTCCTGGCGTGAGAGACACCAGAATTATCAGGCAACTCTATAAGCTCAATATTAATATCATCCATCAACGACTGCACAACATGCAAACTACTGTCTGTTGAGGCGTCATCAACAATAATGATCTTGTCAGCTTTACGCCTTTGGGAAAATACCGATTGAAGCGCTCTTTCGATAGAGCTTTCCTTGTTATACAGGGGGATAACCACTCCAATAGTAAGCATTTCTATACCTTTAACGGGAAAGCATCAAGCAACTCATCGCCAGAAATACTAAGTTCTTTCTTACAACACATTTTTTTCAACTCTTCTTCGCTCCCCGTCACCAGGAAATCCAGCGCCACTGGAGCCTCGTTAAATAGACCTATCGAGAAATAGTAATCCTGGAATTTAAACTCACCGCCAATAATAAGCTCAGAACCTTGAACCCACTTTGACGCAAGGCCATATGAATCAGCAGCTATTAATCCATGCAAAGAAGATGAATATATATATTCACACTCCAGCAGGGCATCAACAAACTCTTCAACCGGAAGCCGTATATCAACGATATTAATGCCCCTCTTGGCGATCTGTTGAACCTCTGGGTTTTCCCTATCTATATAGTGCGGTATATATCCAATCGAGTGTTTTTTCCTGACATCAGGGCAGTAAAACCTTGGCATAAGCACCGCCGGATCACCCAATGCCACGGGGTCTTTGAAACCATACTCCCTTAACAAGCTCAAGGACTTCGGGCCCCTGACCGCAGTTATGCGCCTGGGCATTGATTTTAACTTACTGCTTTGAGAAATGAAGCCCGCACCCCAAACAATACTTTTGCTGTTACACTCTGAAAGTATGCTGCCAATCGTTACCAGATGCTCCCGCCACCCAAATCTTATTCTTGAAACACTCCGGCCAGTTATCTTTTCGGTCAAGTAAACACCCGCTTGATCTCCCCAATTGGGAATTGCATTAAAGTATTTCGCGTAAATCGTCCCCTCGCCCTCACCCAGGTCAAACATTACTCAGACCCTGTCTGGCGGGAGGCGGCATAGCTCCTCACAGTTATCACTATTGCGTCCCGCCAAGTAAAATCAACTCATCTTTGAACATGCTTTCTAAATCCAAAATAACCTTTCTGGAAATATCTTCTTTAGATACGAGTAAACTTAAATCCCTGCCGCGTAGGTTCCCTGGAATAACCGTAGGCATCCTCGATGGTAGCGATACGCCTTCAAAATAATCATGATACTTTAGACCGTCACCGTGCACCGAGGCCTCAGCACCCTCAAAATTTATCAAGCCACAAGGTATTCCATAGGCTTGGCATATTATATAGGCATGCATAGCACTTGATAGCACATAATCATATTCGTGCAACTTATCGATGAAGCTTTCCAGCTCTGCAGGAGCCGAACACAAGATATCCAACTCCTCTACATTATCAGGCAATGAGATGGGAATCGATTTATGTGTAAAGTGCCTGACCAGACCTATTTTGTTGGTTTTTTGCACTGCTTTTGCCTGGTACAAGAGCGGCATCAAAATCGCCGGATCCCCAAACAATTCCGGGCAATCCCCCCCGGCCGCTTTCACTAAACTATGTGTACGGGGCCCACGGACAGAGCGGTACCTTGCATTTGGGTTCAGTACAGCGTCTACAGCACTGACCCCTGTCCCCATGACAATTGAAGAACTCTTCAGAAATTTACCAATTGACCCAACACTAAAATAGTGCGCTTCTTGCACCCTCTGCCTTTGAGGATTTACATACCGTACGTTTCGTCCAGATATCTTGTTAAAGATATAGGGACTTAGCCAATCACCAAAATTTCCTGGCTCAGGATTAATCCACCAGGCCAAGTCGATCAACCCTGGCCCAGGAGCGTTTGTACCCCGATAGCTGAGAACAGATCTCGCTTGATGAATGATGGCGCCCTGCTGCATTGAAAGATTGGATTCTCCCCCCCTTGACTCAAGCAGTTTTTCTATCGCGACGCCATCTCCAGCAATAGCACTGTTGATTGCCTTTATCTTAAGAAATTTGTTGTTGGCCCTATCATTCAAACTTTGCTTTCCAGCCAGTTTCTCCCGGATTTTATTTGGCAATATCCTGGCCAAATAAGACCTAAGCCTGGCGTATATTCTCCGCGGAATATCGCGAGTTAGAATGGCGAGAATAGTTGCGTCATCTTCATTGAGTCTTTTATGTTGAATAACTTTCCCTTTAAATTCTTTAACATTACCGCTAGCACCAAAGTGGAAGAATGGTGTTATTCCCTCTGCCGCTTTTCTCCTACGACCAGGAAGGTATGCATAGGACGATGGAATTATCTGGAAGGACATGCTGGTGCAGTTTTTACGCCACGACTCTTCGAAAAAGTAGTCATCGGTAGCCATACCTTCAAACTCTCTCTCAATTAAATAGGCATCCTTTATAAACTGACGACCACCTGACGTGCAATTAATACCAATCATGCACGGCTCCCAGAACCTGGCTTTAAAGTTATATCCAATCTTTTGAGGATCCCCAAAGCCGCGTTGAAAACCAATAATATCTGCCGAAAAGTCGGCTACAAATTTAGGCAACTCCGATAAAATACAATCAGCATCAATCCAAAAAACTTTTTTACCTTCATGGGCTATACAAAAATTGTACAGCATGCTGATTTTTTCCCGGCAAAGATCAGCCCAGGTTTTCCCTTCAGGAATTTCAATCTCGTCAATCTGGAATTGAACACCCAGTTTCTGCAAACTCTCTCTTAGCTCCTGGCCCTTTTCACAATAGTATTTATCTGCCGTGTGAAAAGAGTAAACGACTATATCCTTCAACTTAGTTACCTCTAATAAGATCTAATCAACCCCAGTACTTTGAATACAAGGGCTGGCTGTTTTTCATGTGAATATTTGCTTCGTGATTTCAAAGCAGAAAAGCCTATTTCCGCTAAACCTGACTTCGACCTCACTTTTAAATCTAACTACCTCTTTCATACTCGCGCGATATCTGGCATTGACGCCTGGTTTATTGGAGGAGCCCGTCACTCGACGGCGCATTATATGAAAGGAATACGAAAACATACCCCG
>JAUXHA010000046.1 GCA_030621845.1 Spongiibacteraceae bacterium | reverse complement strand
TGACTGCCCGCTCCATGAAATCGAGTGAGCGCGACAACAGGTCTTCCTCGATAGTTTCCATGCGCTTTTTGGTCAGCGGACCAGTATCCTTGCACTTCTGCTTGCCGACAACGCCCCAGCGTGGCTCGTCTGTCTTGTCAAACTTATCCGTCGCAACGCAGTCCATGACGCCACGCGGGCCATATGTTGCCCGAAACTTGGGGTCTTTCGGATAATCTGCATTTTCCGGTTCTTCTTCGGCGTTCAGGTGATAGAGGTTGCCGTAGAATTCATCCATGCCGTGGACGGTGGGCAAGTATTCGTTGCGATCGCCCAGGTGGTTCTTGCCAAATTGGCCGGTGATATAACCGTAAGGTTTCAGTAGTTCGACAATGGTGGGGTCTTGCTCTCGAACACCGTGTTTGGCCCCAGGCATGCCGATGGTCAACAGCCCCGTGCGAAACGGATTCTGCCCCAGCATGAACGCGGCGCGTCCCGCGGTGCAGGATTGCTGACCGTAATGATCGGTGAACAAGGCACCCTCATTGGCGATGCGATCAATATTCGGTGTCGTACCTCCCATCAAGCCTCTGTGGTAGGCGCTGATATTGTCCTGCCCGATATCATCACCCCAGATTACCAGGATGTTGGGTCTCTTGGCTGCCGAAGCAGGGGAAATTAACACCACTGCCGCGATAATTCCGAGCAGGGTCACTGTTAATTTCCAGTATCTTTTATATTCAAACATAAATATTCCTTTTCACATTATCGATCCAGCTATGTTACATAGCATTGTCACGCTAAGCGGGACGCCAACAGTACAAGCTTTACTGCACCGTTACAACATCCACTCCACTCCATTCCACTCCAGCAAGTTTGACTTATCACAATGTAACTACGGTAATTTTTGCACTCTACACACTGGCCATCCCTCCTCATCATATCGCGATAGTTCGTCGCTGAAGATGATGCATGTCATTGCTGGCCGCCCTATTTTTATTTTCCTTTCAGCGGATAATTATCCTTGCCCCTCGCCCAACGGTTTACTACTATAACCCTCTAAATTGTCAGACAATTCTATTAGATGATTCTACAGCGAGGTGGGACATGGGGGTGATAGAGCGCGTCAAAGCCCTGATTAGTTATTTGCGTAAACCCGCCGTGACCTGGTCGGTGCTCAGTCTCGGTGGACTGGGTATCGTCATCGGCGCGGTTGGCGTTGTCGGCTTTGAAATGTCACTCACGGCGACCAATACCGAGTCGTTCTGTCTCAGTTGTCACAATCATGATATCCCCAATCAAGCATTGCAGATGACTTCTCATTACAACAATCGTACCGGTGTGCGACCAGTTTGTGCAGATTGTCATGTACCCCACGCCTTTATCCCAAAAATGATTCGTAAAGTGCAGGCCAGCCAGGAAGTGCTGTCGCACCTGTTGGGCACCATTGATACGCCCGAAAAATATATGGCCAGAGTTGAGCATATGAAAGAAAAGGAAATCGCTCGCCTGCGCTCAAGTGATTCCGCTCCCTGCCGTCACTGTCACGATGTTAAACACATGGATTTTTCTGTACAAACAGCCAAGGCTCAGGATTACCATCGGTCGATGGCCTCAAAGGGTAAAACTTGTATTGATTGTCATCAGGGCATTGCTCATGACTATCAATTGAAGGGCGAGAAAACGCTGCCCGAAGGCTAGCGGGCAGGCTATCAAAAGAATTGTCGATTAAGTAAGTGTAGTGCGGGTCCATATCTAACAAAGAACAAGGGAATGCAATTGAAGGCGGGGCACATCATGCGTGACCAGATTCACCATCTATTAGCCATTGGTTTATTGTTGCTATCTTTTGTTGGCACTGTGAATGCCAAAGGGGAGAACTATAGTGAGGGTGGCACAAAAATGTGCCTGGGCTGCCACGATTTCAGCGCCGACTCCCCTGTTCACCCGATGATGGAAGGTGCTCACGGTGATCTCAGCAACCCCGAAACCCCGATGGCACAAAAAGGCTGTGAACAGTGTCATGGCCCCAGTGCCGCACACACCCGAGGGCCGACCACAACCAAGCCGGGTATCAGCTTTGGGCCACGCTGGACCGACTCGGTCGAACAGCAGAGCGGCGCCTGCCTGCAATGCCATCAGGACGACAAGGCCCAGGACTGGCCCACCGCCCTGCACCAGCGCAATCAGCTGACCTGTACCAGTTGCCACGACTTGCATGTGGTGGACCAGGCGGTATTGAATCCACATACCCAGGGCGAAGTCTGCACTGTCTGTCACAAGGTGCAGAAAAAGGGTATTCACCACCTGCAACAGGAAAAAGCCAACAACCCGCCCTGCGCTACCTGTCATGACCCCCACGCCGATCCCTCACCAATGGTCAAACTATTGCAAAACCGCTCTGAAGGCTGTCGCAGTTGCCATGATTTTCGCGCCATGCAAAAGAGCCCGCAGGTCAGCGACCGCGCCAAGCAATACCACAAGACCATGGCCAGCAAGGACAAAACCTGTATTGACTGCCATCGTGGTGTTGCTCACTCACCGCCTAACAGTTTCCCGCCACCGGTACTGGGTGGCCTTCCCGGTGCCGATGTCAGCTTGTTTTTCCCCGGCCAATCTGATGGTGACTGGATTCTCAGTGAACATGCCGGTGCCCAATCCTTCCGTCAGGGTCGCAACTGCCTGCAGTGCCATAACGGCGACCAGGCTGACATGGGAGCGAAGCTGGTCACCCCCGGCCACCAGGCCAGCATCAACAGCCACATTGAATTTGCCCTCAACGGTGACCAGCTTATCGTCACTATCAGCTGGCAGGGCAGCGCCGATGACAGCGCCGTGGCCCTGATGCTGGATGATAACAGCGACGACGAATTTGGCCGCGCCGGCTGCTGGGCTACCTGCCACAGCGACCTGCCGGGCATGCCTCAGGATCACCAGCAAGGATTAAGCAAATACCTGCTCAGTTCACGCCAGCAACAACATTCTATTGGCCGCCCACCGCAGACGCAAAGCGCTGCTGTGCTGGCCGAAATGATGAGCCAGGGTCGCTATGTCGAAATGTGGCGAGCCGAACTGGACGCAGGCAAACTCCAGAACGTCGAAACAGCAACTATCCTCGCCGAGCGCAAGCAGGACAGCAACGCTCTGGTCAGTGCCAGCGCAGAATTTAACCAGGGCCGCTGGACAGTACGCTTTAGCAAGGCCCTCTCCGGCAGCGGCAAAGTCATTGCCAGGGGAAAAACCTATACCTTTGGCTATGCCATACACGGTCAGGGCGCTGATGCAGCCGAACACTGGGTATCGCTGCCGATGACCTTTAGCCTGAATGATTTTGATACCGATTTTACGGTCAAATAACGACAACGCCTGATTGGGTGACACAGAGAACGGAACTGACATTGAATACACACAGTCATCGCCTTATGCCCCTGGCCCTGTTACTCGGCCTGCTGCTCTTTTCCGCCACAGGCCAGGCGCAGCAGAGCGAACAGAAACAGTGCGTCAGCTGCCATACTGATGCCGTTAACCAGGGTTTACACAGCATCTGGCAAACCGCCCACGGTGCCGCCATGGGCAGTGGCAATGCCGCCTGCGTACAGTGTCATGGCGATAGCAGCGAGCACCGTGCCCAGCCCACCGAAAACCCACCCCAGGTCAGCTTTGGCCCCAGTCATCCCTCGCGCGTAGAAACCCGCAACGGCCAGTGTCTGGGCTGCCACCAGGGTAACGAGAGGCTTATGTGGCAGGGCAGCGCCCACCACACAGAAGATGTCGCCTGCAACGACTGCCATCAGGCACACACCAACCACGACGCGGTACTGGATTCCCGCAGTCAGATTGAGGTCTGCGTGGGCTGTCATACACCGATGCAGGCACAGCTGAGAATGCCCTCCAGGCACCCGATCAAGGAAGGCAAAACCAGCTGCTCTGACTGCCACAACCCCCATGGCACCACCACCGATGCCAGCCTGGTCGGCACCTCATTGAACAGCACCTGTATCCAGTGCCACAGCGAAAAACGCGGCCCGTTTTTATTTGAGCATCCACCGGTAGCCGAAGACTGCAGCCTCTGCCACCGACCCCACGGCTCAGTAAATAAAGATTTATTGATCTCGCGCGGTCCCTTCCTGTGCCAGCAATGCCATAGTGCAGCATTCCACCCCAGCCAGTTAAATGACGGCAGTGGTCTACCCTCGGGAAGCGGTAACTCGAGCCTGCTGGGCAGCAACTGCTTGAATTGCCACTCGCAGGTACACGGCAGCAACCACCCATCGGGAGGACGCCTGACCAGGTAATCTGATGAAAACGCCTGTTTTGCTTCTTTGTTGTCTGTTAACCGTGCCCGCTGTGCAAGCGCAGCAGGCCGCTAGTGGCGATGAAGACCCCTTTGAATTCCTAAAGGATGAGCGCAATACCGAATACAGCAGAACGCCGAACACTGCCGCGAGCCAAGCTGGCGAAGCCACACAAACACCAGTGCCAGCGGACAATAGCGAGGATCCCTTTGAATTCCTGCTCGATGATAGCAACACCGTGTTTAGCCTCGCGCCAACAACCAGCGGCATAGCGCCCGGCAAAGGTGAGATTCGTCTCGGGCTGCAATACGTCAGCGATGACAATTTCACCCTCGGTCGTTACAACGGCCTGAATCGACAGGGTTGGCTGCCTGTGCTCGATATCAATTATGGCAGCTGGCAGCAGCACACTGAAAATGGCTCCCAGCCATTGTTCTGGAAAGCGCGCCTGCAAGACGGTGGCACCGACGTACAGGAAGGGGAAGTCACTGTCGGCAGACGCAATCACTTTCGACTCAGCGCCAGCTTTGACCAGCAATTGCAGGCCAATAATGACAGCGGCCGAAGCCCCTTTGATGCCAAGGGCAATCTCCCCGCTAACTGGGTACCCTCGAACATCACCTCCGGCATGACGCTGCTGGATGATTCGCTCAGCTCCTTTAAGCAAAAAATTGAGCGGGATAAATACGCCGTAAATTACCAGCAACAAATCAACAAACAGTGGTCAATGGAATCCAATATCAGCACCGAGAAAAAAGACGGCAAGCAAACCCTGGGCGGTGCTTTTTATCTCAATGGCGCCAACCCCCATGCGGCAGTCCTGCCACAGAAAATTAACCAGACCACCAATGAGTTCGATCTGGCCTTTCACTACGGCGATGAAAAACTGCACCTGGGCCTCAGTTATCTTTACTCCGACTTCGATAACCACAAAAACGGGCTGCAGTGGCAAAACCCCTATGATGCCAATTTTGGGGCAAACGTCGATTATCCCAATGGCTATGGACAGATGTCACTGCCGCCAGACACCGAGATGCAGCAATTGCGTTTATTGGCCAGCTACCAGTTCACGCCCAAATTACGCGCCTATGGCGATGCATCCTACAGTCGTGCCAGCCAGGACGAAAACTACCTGCCCTATACCGTTAACCCCAGTTTGGTGGTGAACACAGCTGAACCCAGGACAAACCTCAATGGCGATGCCAATACCACCGTGGCCAATGGCGGTATTTTATTCCGGCCTTTTGCCAAGCTCAGCCTGGATCTTAACTACCACTATTATGACCGCGACAATGATTCACCTCGCGATGGCTATCTCTACCCACCCGCGGACAGCGGCGACCAGCCCGGCAGTGAATTTACCGTCTACAACCGCCCCTATGAAGTGACCAAAAACCGGGTCGAATTGAAGGGCAGTTATCGCCTGCCAAAACAAACCCGCTTCAGCCTGGCCTACCAATACGAAAACATTAGCCGCCATAACGCTGCCACCCGGGAAACCGACGAAAACAGCCTGGAAGCCGCACTGCGTTTCCGACCCTTTAATAAAGCCAGCGGCCGTTTCAGCCTGGCCTACAGCGACCGGAAAGCATCGACGTATAACTGGGATCAATCCTATTACGCCTTTCTCGATAGTCAGCTGATCAACCAGACCCCCGATAACCAGCGCTATAGCAATCACCCCCTGCTCAGCCAGTATTACTTATCCAGTCGTGAGCGCTGGCAGGCGAAGTTCAATGGCAATTACCTCGCCTCTGAGCGCTGGAACCTCAACCTGGATATGCTCTGGGATGATAAGGACTACGATAAAACCACGCTGGGCCTTAAATCGGAACAGCAGTTCAACACCACCCTCAGTGCCAACTACAATCCCGGTCAACAGTGGAGCTTAAGCAGCTATTACAGCTTTGACTACTACGAGGCAAAACAATTTGGTCGCAGCTTTCGCGGCGGCGCTGAAAAAAATGCCTTTGTCACTGCCCCGCCCTATCCCCAGGCCAGCGACCCGGAGCGAGACTGGTCGACTAAACCGGAAACCAGCAGCCACGCCATCGGTATCAATGTCGAGTGGACGCCCCGCCCTGACGAATTGGATATGACGCTTGATTACAGTTTTGTTGACACCCGGGTAAAGCAGCATTTCACTACCTTCGGTGCCGACGACTTATCCGGCCAGTCATTACCGGATAACAAAACACACCTGCACCACCTGAAGTGGGATGCCAATTATCATTTCACTGACATTCTCAGCGTAAGCCTTAACTACCAGTTTTACTATTATGAAGAAGATGACTGGGCGCTTGATGGTGTAGCGGCGGATACTGTAGATAAAGTATTATTGACCGGTGAAAAAGCCCCCGACGATACGCTGCATGTGATCGGCCTATCGGTGTTGTATCAATTGCCCTAAATGAAGCGATAAGAGAACTATGTTGCCAGCTTTAATTCGACATTCACCGCTTGCACTACTGCTAGTACTGTTGTTGACCATCTGTGTGTTAACTGCCTGTGGCGGTGGTGGCGGTAATAACAGCGACGGGGCGAACACTACGCCGCAGATACCGGCACCCTCCGGGGGAACGGGCTATGCCGATGCCACCACCCTGCAGGCATTTATTACCCACGCCGAGATAGCGGAAGATGGCCGTGCGATCATTGACTTCCAACTGAGCAATGAAAACTTTATTGCCATCAATGACCTGACTGCCGGCGATATTCGCCTCACCCTGGCCAAATTGCAATCCTCCCCCCTTGGCGGGCTCAGCGGTAACTGGCAATCCTATATCAACCGCATTGAGGAGCCGGGTGTGGGCCCGGGAACAGTTTCAAAACTGCAAGCCAATACCGAGGCTGGCGGTGACGGCGAACTCAGCAACCACCAGGACGGCACCTACCAATACCGCTTTGCTGCCAGCGTAGTGGACATTCCCGCGGAGATTCTTGCCCAGGCCGCTACTGAAAATATCAGCATCCAGTACCAGGCTAATCGCACCCACCGGGTCGCCATCCAATTCAGTAATAGCCCCGGCAAAGCCAACCCTGTTTACGACTGGCAACCACAGAGCGGTGAGCATTTCATCCCCCAGTACGATGTGGTGGCGATTGAAAACTGCAATGGCTGCCACGGCCAACTCGCTATACACGGCGGCGGGCGGATTGAAACCCGCTATTGCGTCACCTGCCACAACCCCGGCTCCAGCGATGCCAATAGCGCCAACACTGTCGACTTTAAGCAAATGATCCATAAAATTCATCGCGGCGCTGACCTTCCCAGTGTCCAGGCCGGTGGTGAATATGCCATCTGGGGCTATAACGATATCAAGCATGATTATTCCGCGGTGATTTTCCCCCGGGATATTCGCGATTGCCAGCTATGCCATGCCGGCACGGCCACCGGTGACGGCAGCCAAACCCTGACCAACCAGGGCGATAACTGGTCGGAATATGCCTCCCGTGCCGCCTGTGGTTCCTGCCATGATGATGTGGATTTTGCCGAGCATTACGGTGGCCAACCCGATGACAACAACTGCATGAGCTGTCATGCCAGCAACGGTATCGCCGGCAGTATCGCCAGCCGCCACCGCAACGCCGCCGCCGATGCCAGTGCCGCGTTCGAAGCGCGTATTCTCTCCGTGAGTAACACCGCCCAGGGGCAGTTGCCGATAGTCAATTTTTTCGTGGTCAACCCCCTGCAGGGTGACCAGACCTATGACATTCTCAAGGATCCCAGCTGGACCGATGCCGGTGCCAGCCTGGCGGTAAAACTAGCCTGGCCAACCACCGACTACACCAATACCGGCAACCAGGGCAACAATGCCAACTCGATTTCCATCAATGCACTGAGCGATGCCAGCGACAATGGCGACGGCTCTTTCCAGGTCATCTCCGCGATTGCGATTCCCGATGGTTCACTGGCGCCCAATGTCGCGGCCAGCGGCAGTGGCGTGGTGGTGATTGAAGGACACCCTGTGGTTGACGGAGAGCGTGTTCCACTCACCAACGTAGTGTCCTTTTACAGTATTGATGAAGCCGATGGCAGTGCCAAACCCCGGCGCCAGATCGTCGCACTGGAGAACTGCAATCGCTGTCACGGCAGCCTGTCACTGCACGGCAGTAATCGCAGCGATGAGATTGACAGCTGCGTGAGCTGCCACAATCCTCGCAACACAGACATTGCCCGCCGAGGCACGGCCAACCCTCCGCCCACGGATGGCAAGGACGAAGAGTCGGTCGATTTTAAAACGATGATTCATGGCATTCACGCCGGTCGCTTCCGCCAACAGCCGCTACAGATTGTCGGTTTTGGCGGCACCGTGCATACCTTTGACGCTGCCTTTCCCGCCGAGCTGAATAACTGCCTGAACTGCCATCAAGACAGCAGTTACAGCCTGCCAATGGCTGACACCGTACTGGCCACCAGCAACGACACCGGCGCCGATGTGCAGGATCCCTCGGATGACACCGTGACCACCCGCACCGCGGCAGTTTGCGCTTCGTGCCATGACCGCAGCACTGCACAAAGCCATATGGAAGCCAATGGCGGTAATTTTTCTACCACCCAGGCGGCGATTGATGCCGGTACGGTGATTGAACAATGTGACCTTTGCCACGGTGAAGGCCGGACTTACCCGGTTTCAGAATTACACGGTTTGTAAGGCCTCCGGGCTGATTGTATTAATGACAAGAATTGACAGGTGATTAACTATGTTGTCTCGAATAAGGACTGGATTGGCGAGCAGTATCATCGCTTTGACCCTCGCCTTAAGCGGCTGCAGCGACGGCGGCGGCGACCGCGCCTCGGCTGAACCCGGACCACCGCCACCCAATGGTCCTGTCGATCCACCGCCACCGATCATACCGCCACCCGCACCAGGCAACGGTATTGATGCCGGCGACTTGAGCGACAGCGACACGGTAGTAGCGCAGATGACGGCGGTTAGCCTGGCCAGCCCACCCACGGTAAGCTTTACCCTGATCGCCAACGGTTCACAGCCGGTGACCGGCCTCGACAACAGCATGCTCCGCGCCAGTCTGGCCAAGCTGGTCAGCAGCAGTAATGACTTTGACAATACCGACTGGGCATCGCCAATTATCACCAGCGAGGATCCGGTCTGTCGCAACCAGGCCGATGTCGACAACAGTAACAATCAGTGCAGCGAGTTTACCGCCAATACCGACCCCGCCACCATTCCTGACCTGGCGCGTAAAATACAGGACGCCGTAGCCACCGGTAAAACGGTGCGCCAGCAAGTCACTGCCGAGCGCGGTGGTGTACTGGTGGACAATAGCAATGGCAGTTGGTCCTATACCCTGCTCACGGACCCCGGCGACCCGACAGCACTGCCCGAGCTGCACCGTGTCTGCCTGCAGTTTTCCCTCAACGCCAGTAGCAACAACCCCTGTATTGATTTTGTTCCCCAGGATCTGGTCGATCCCGCCATCGGTGACCGCGCCACTTCACTGAATGAGGACTTCTACAGCAATTACGATAGCCGCCAAATCATTGCCGATGAAAGTTGCAACAGCTGCCATGACCCGCTGCGCTTACACGGCAGTCGCACCGCCACAGAATACTGCGTCAGTTGCCATAACCCCGACACAGCCGATGCCAATAGTGAAAATACCGTTGACATGAAAGTCATGGCTCACCGCATCCACTTCAGTGAAAACCTGCCCAGCGTGCAAGGCGGCAAGGACTATAAAATCTGGGGTTATAAAAATGGTGAGCATGACTATTCCCATGTCAGCTACCCGCAAAAGGTAATTCAGTGTACCCGCTGCCATGCCGGCCAGGAAGATATTGACTACGCGCTGGCACAAGACTTACCCATGCCCCGGGCCACAATCACCCCCGACGGTCATCTATGGGCCACCTACGCTGGCCGCAAAGCCTGTGAATCCTGCCACGATGATAAAACCAGGCACGGTAGCGGCGGCAACAGCCCCTGTATACAGTGCCACAGCAATGTTGCCGAGCGACACCGCGACCAGGACGAAGAAATGGCACGAGCACTCAGCTTGACCATTGAGAGCGCCAGTAATACCGGCCCCGGTGAATTCCCGGTGGTCATTGTTACCCTCAGCCGCGATGGCACACCCATCGACATCCTCAGCTTTTCCGGCAAATTGCAGCTGGGCGTTGCCTGGGATGCCGCCACCGACTTTGCCAATGAGGGCCTCAGCGGCTTTGATTCCTTGAACATTGAGTTCACTATTGCTGCCGCCAACACGATTAACCTCGGCGCTAACCGCTTTCAGGTCACCTCCCCCGACCCGATCGCCAGCGCACAGGATACCGTTGGCGTGATGCTGTTTGGCAATGGTGACCTGGGCCGATGCAACAGTACCATCGGCCAAACGCCAGCAGACTGCCTGCCCATCGTCAGTACCATCGCCTACTTTGCCAGCGAGGCTTCCTCAGCCACTGCCAGGCGGGAGATCGTTGATATCGACAAATGCGACAGCTGCCACCACCGCCTGAGTATGACCGATAGCGGCCACGCCGCTTTCCATGCCACCCCGGCCGAAAACCCGCAGCTGTGCGTGGGTTGCCACGGCCCCGGACTGGGCTTTAGTGAAATCGCCGACTTCCGGGTGCTGGTTCACGGTGTCCATGCCGGCGGTTTCCGCGAGACAGCGTACAAGGGCTTCGATACTGACCGCCTGCAATACCCTGGTGATCTATCGGATTGCCTGAGCTGTCACCTCGATGGCACTTACAGCCTGCCACTGTTAATCGATTCACCGGCCCTGAAAGGTGGCTCGACCTATACCACCCCCATCGCGGCCGCCTGCTCATCCTGCCACGACAACAGTGTCGCCAAAGCTCATATGGTAAGCGCCGGAGGGGCCGTCTTTGATGGCAGTGAAAGCGAGGCCAACAATGCCATTGAAAGTTGCGCCACCTGTCATCGCAGCGGCGCCAGTGCCGATGTGGAGGTGGTTCACGATCGTTAGCAACAAGGAGCGCCCAGCTAGCAGCTAGCGGGCGGGAAAGGTGAAACTAATCCTCACTGGCGCAGAACGATGTCGAGTAACAGGGCCAGTAAAAACAAACCGCTGAAAGTGCGGGTATGGTCAAAAGCATAGGCGGCAAACCACAGCGGCCAGATGTTTTCCGGGAAAGCTTCCGGGCGAGCATCCGGTTTTGGCTGGCGAAAACTGGCTAACAGCCGCCACAGCTTGGGCAGGTTTAATAACAACAGCGCCATCACCCAGTGAAAGTCACCGCGAATAACCAGCCCCATGGCCAACAGGTATTGGCTAACCAGCATAACCATCACCCAATAGCGTGCCGCTTGCTCGCCGAGTATCACTGGCAGCGAGCGCACGCCCTTCTGCCGATCCATGTCGATCTTATCGATGTGCTTGCCAAATAACACTGAGGTCGGCCCCAGGCCATAAACAATACTCAGCCAGGTCACCGACCAACTCCAGTCACCACTGATCACATAGTAGCTGCCGCCAACCATCAGCGGCCCCCACACCAGCAGTACGGCGGGCTCGCCGAGGCCAATGTACTTTAACGGCCAGGTATAAAACAATACGAAAAAAGCACCGGCGGCCATCAGGTTCAGGGTAATACCGCTGCGTAGCCAGATCAGCAGCCCACCCGCCAGCAAGGCAATCGCCGCGGTAAAAAACAGGTAACGCCAGAATTGAGCACGGCTGAGTAATTGATCTTCCAGTACATGCACCCCGTACTGGTTGCGATAATAATTGTTTTTATCGACACCCATAATGGAATCGGTAAAATCATTGAGCAGGTTATTGGTGGCGTGGGCAAAGGCCAGGCCGATCACCGTCAAGGCAAATAACACACCATCAAAAGCACCGTCACGCCAGGCCAGTAAACCACCGATGGCTGCCGAACTGATGGTCATTAACAACACCGACGCCCGGGTAGCGATCAGCCAGCGCGCGACCAGGTCAAGTTGTTGCCATTGGGACGCTGTTAGCGCGGGCATGGTGGTCATCGCCTGCCACCAAACTGAAAATCTCATTCCAACTCCATTGACTGTGCATAATTATTGTTTATCGGGTTGATTAAACGCCGTGGCTTTATATCCTGCCAGCGTTTCTTTTCAACAACTAAGATTTTTTCCCTGCAATTGGCACTGCTCGATTTCCCTGCCCTCGACATCGCGAAAACTGATCACCCAGCCACCCTCTTTTTGTGCCTCCATCACCACAAAACCGTACTGGTAAATCACCCTGCTGGTTTCAATCGCTACACCATCAATCTTTTTCGGCGGTGTGACCCTGCTCACCAACTGGGTTCCCCCATTGGCTACTACCAATTGTGGTGGCCGCTGGTTAGCGAAAGCGATGATTTCTGCCAAATGTATATGGGCACCGATTAACAGCTGGGTATTTTCAGGCAGGCCCGCCATGCGCACAGCATTTTGCAACACTTTGGTCGGTCGACTCAATTTACCGCTATCGTCATCGGCACCGAAACCCCAAAAGGTACGGTGACTGGCAAGCCAGCCCCCAGCGCCCAGTTGCTGCTTGAGTCCCCGCAGCTGCTCGGCAAACTGCGGCGCCAGGGATTTCCCCCGGGCATCTTTCACGGTGGCGGTGTCCAGCACCGCCAGGGTCTGCGCGCCAATCTTCATCGTCCAGGGCGCGGTATTGGACAGGCACTTTCCGGGGTATTCACGGGGAGCCAGATAGCGAAACCAGCCGCGGCCCGCGCGGCGGCAACTTTCATGATTGCCCCGAATCAACACCAGCGGTGCCGCTAACTGTATCGGCCTGGCCGGCTGCAACCAGTCGGCCTGCCACGTTGCCTGGTTATCCCCATAAGGTGTCCCCGCACAGCCATGATTGCCCTTGGGGCAAGCGGCTTCGCGGTAAATATAATCTCCGGTATAGATAATCAGCTGCGGATCATAGGCGGCAACGCTCTTGGCCACCTGCCGGAAAGGCCACAGGCTATTATTATTACAGGCTTGGTAAAGTCCATGTTTACCAGACACGCGACAGCCGGTATCCCCCAGCACCACAATACGCTCAGGGTTTTTTTCAGGTAACGGTAAGCGCTGACCCTGCAGTGATAGTTGTTTGGTCTGGCCGGAAATTACCGCAGTACACACGGTATTCGGATGATCATCATCTGGCGCGACTCGCACCGTCATCGCCAATGCTGAGCCATCACTAATGAGTTGCGGGCATTCGCCCAGTACCACCGCTCGCGCCTCAACACCCTCAGCGGTGTACTGTACCCAGGCAGCAAGGGTGGATGGGGCCAAGGTGTTTTTGGCCATCGCAGCTGAAACAACAAGGTTCGTCAACAGTGCGATAACAAGAAGGTGGTGAAAAAATCTGTTCATACCCAGACCTGACTATCGAAAATGGATTGATGCGCGATCAAAACAAAAACTGCAGTCTCGCTGATACCGCATCACCATCGGGGTTCGCATGCCGCACGCTGCCGGAAATATCGGGGTGTAAATAGGCAAGCATTACCTTGGTATGTCGTTTGTAGTAATAGTTGACGCCCAGCGTCGTCACCGAAGCTTTAGAGCCCAGACTGTGATCGCGAACATCGAGATAACTGTAACGGGCAACCAGCTCCCATGCACCGCTGTTAGCCAATGGTTTCAAGCGGCGAAATTTACCTTTTTTGAACTCGCGCTGCTCTCCGGTTAAGAGATAGCTGGCAGTAACATAGTAACCGTCGTAATCCCAATCCGGACCCTCGGCTTCTTCCACTCTGGTGGCCATATACTCCGCTTGCAGTTGCAGGCTTTTGTATCGCCACAGCCCTTCCAGCCCCAACAGCGTTTGCGTGTCGGCGAGGAACTCGGCACTTCTCACCACTCTGTCAGCACTATTGACCTCCGCGCGATCCCTGATCTGGAAGGTGTTTTTATTCCAGTCACGCCAGGACGCGGAGAGACCCAACTGCAAGGTTTGTGCATTGTTATTAATCGGTGACAAGGTATAGCGACCGGTAATAGCCGTCGGATCATCTTCATCGTAATCATCGTCTTCGTCATCTTCCACCGCCAGTGCCAGCGCCCAGGTCCGGTGCTTATTGGCACTGTTCAGACGTAAGCCCCAGTTTTTACCGGGCGTAAAAGCGGTGCTCATCATTGATCCTTCAATGGTTTGTAACTTGGCGCTGCGCGTATTGCGCTCCAGACCCAACGGTTCTTTCATTTTCCCCAGGGTTATATCGGCAACATCCCAACGGGTATAACGAATATAGGCGGAGCCCAACTCGACATCCCCACCCTCGGAATCGAGATCAGAATCGAGTTGTAATTTGACTTCCCAACCCTTGGGAAAATCGTAGTCCAACTGGATTCGACCGTTGCGTAACTCCCCCTCGGTGTTAGAGTTGTCGCCGTTTTTACTCCAGAATGACTCGTAGTAATCGGCATCGAGTAACACTTGGCCACTGATTTTCAAACGTTGTTTTTCTGCCAGCACAGCGTTGCTAAGCAATAACAGAACGAGTAAGGGCCAGGCCCTGGCGGCGCAGCGACTGATCATTTGCTTACCGGCGGCACGTATTGAACTTTGAGCAGTGCGACATCCTTCAAAAAATCCACTTTGATAATTTCAACATTGTGAATATCCAGGCCCAGGCGATCCCGTAAATCCTGTAACAGCTCTGCTCTTTTTTCCGGCAGAATATTAGCAATTTTTTCGTATTGTACCGTTTGCTCTTCCAGCGCTGGCAGCAACAGGCTGGTCTCGGTGATGTAAGCCATAAAACAAATCAGGCTGAGCAATAACACCAGGCCTAAATAATTCATGGTGCCAATAGCTGATAATAAGGACATGGCAATAACCAGGAAAAGATAGGTCATTTCCTTGATGGTGATGGACTCAGTTCGATAGCGCAACATGGAAAAAATGGCGAACAAACCGAAGGCGAAACCCATGGAAATATCCACAGTGGCCAACTGGCTGGTGACCAGAAACACGCCCATGCCAAATAATATAAATGAACTGGCATAAGCTCGATGCTGTGACGCGGAAAAATAAATCAATCGAATCAAAATCACGATGGCGATCATATTGATGCATAATCGAATGAGAAAGTCGTAGTCCAGGCTGAGTGTCATACCGTAGCGGTTCCTGTAAGCTGAATTTGATTAACTGTGTTCAGTATCGATTTGAATTGATTGCGTTTCAGGCTGCCGTCATCCGTCAGGCAGGCACCCACACAATATTTACTAAAGGGCTGGGGGGTAAAACCATAGTCTCTGGCGCGCCGAACAAAAGACGAATCATCGGCATTGCCATCACGTTTAAGTTCAGCGATAAAAAGGTGCTCGAGCCGAGCGATGCTATCCTGCTGCGGGCGACAATAATGAAGATCGTAATCGAGCGTCAAGCGCTCGTCACTGTGGTGATTCCACAGACTAATACGACGATAATTCACATATAAACTGGGCTGTATGGTCTTTTTATCCTCAAACACCTGGGCCGGATCTTCCGTCTCCCAGGCAACACGTTTCTTCACCGTACGGTTTTTATTGGTTTTCAGCTTGTCTTCGAGATAGGCAATATCGGTTTCATGGTAACGACGATAACGCAGCTTATGGCGATTGAGCTTGCCATTGTGATGATGGTGGTAGAGATCCCATTCAGGGGTGTCGAAATAAGTATTCTCATAGGTAAAAATACGATGCCCGGAATCCTCTAACACCGTGTAGTCACCATTGAGTTCCTGCAGGAAGCGCGGCAACACACTGACCGGCAATAAAAATTTGGAATCAGTACGGTCGGCAAGGTTTACCGATTTTTGTTCCTCCAGACTGTGCGTAAGCAACTTTTCCACCAGCGGCAAGCAATGCATTTCCATCTCGTGCTGGCCTGCCCGCAGGCGGCGATGATCTGCTCGATATTGCTGTTGATCAAGTATCATTATTAGCCCCCACCGAGAAATCCAAGCAAGCGATCACTCAACAACAGCTCAGCAGAGAAATGCATGTTAACCGGCGCACCCAACACAGCAGCACTATCAAAGAATAAGGTGCCGGCGCCCGTTGCCCCTTTCATTTGGAACGTACCTCCCGACAAACTTCCCAGGACAATCATCGTAGAAGCACCGTGGAGGGGAATCTCGTCCCGACCAAATTCGGCCGGATCAATCAGTATCGGTGCGATCATGAGCTCCCCATTGAGCGAGCCGATAAGCGTTATTAATACTGAGTTTCCGGGCGTCTCAGCCCCCCCCTCGACGGCAGGAGATGCAGACACTGGCACAGTAATTAGCTTACCGTCCAAATCTTCCCACGCTACAAAGCCCGCCCCATTGGTGATGCTGCCGGATATAGACGTAATCTCACTCGTATCACAGACCGCAGCCTGGTCAACAAACGTCCGCTCAAGCTGGGTCTGCTCGCCGGCGATAACGGCTCGAACAGTGCCATCATGCGTATCAATAAAGGTACGCACCCCGGCCATTTTTTCTTCTTCAGTGCCGGTTAACTCCCTGATCCTGTCCACTTCGGCGTGCAAGGCATCGGCACCCCACAGCTGATCCAGTAACTGTAAAACGCGGGCATGGTATTTTTCCCGGTACGCCGGAATCTGGTATAAACGCGCCGATATATTGATATAGCGATACAGCGGGCCGGTGCCGGGTGCCAGTTGATGATCTATTTCCAGCGCAGCATCCGCTCCCCAGGGAATGTAGTAAAACAGATTATTGCCGGGATCGCGGTAGATAAAATAATTGTTGGCGTTGCCGGTCGCCGAATCCCAGTGGCCGCTAATGGTTTCCATCGCCCAGAAACTAATGAACGCCTCGACATCAACCGCCTGGTTCAACAAGCCGGGAAGATTCCCGTCATCGGCCTGTAACGCCGTGACCACCAGTTCAAGGTCAGTGCGATTATTCAACTCCTCATTGGTCTTGGCCTGAAAATTATGCTGGCTGAACTCGCCAAAATCCGCAAGCTGGGCCTCGTATAGATTGCCTTCATCCGAGCTAAAATTACGACGGAGGAAATGCTTTTTAATGCTCTCTACATGCGAATATATTCCCAGCGACTCACCATTGAGTCGCACTTCAGCAAAGCTGCAACGGGGTGCTGGCAATCCTGCCGCCCGAAACATATCGTAGGCCATGCAGGTATGCGTATTACTGGGATCCTGATTGTTATTATTGAGGGTCATCCGTTCCAGATCCATAAAGCGCCTGCCGGGCTCATGGGTATCAAAATTTAATTTGAAAGACGGACGACTGGCCGAAAGGGAACCCAAAAAGCCTTTTTTACGAACATCCACATTATTCAGCACCTCGCCATCGACGGTGACCGTTGCCTTAAAATGACTGTATTCAAAATCCGCCGCGCAGCCAGTGAAGACCGTAGTCAGATAACGGCCCTGCTGACGTAAAATATCATATTCAGCCGGATCCATTTCAATATCGACCTGCAATAAGCGGTCGGCTTGAAACAGCGCATCGCTGGCATCACTTGGGGACGTACGCAGATCATTGTTACTGGCCACTTCCTGACCGCCCCCGGCACCACAGCCGCCGAGGAATAACAATACAGAGAAAAATAATGCAGAGGGAAGACGATACTTCATCAGTTACAGCTACTTCTTTATTGGTTTTATATCACACACCACTATACACGGAAAAACACATCAAAGGCAGCAATGTGATCAAAAAAACAACAGCAGCGAGCGAGAAACTAACCCCGCTCAAGCATTCTTGCTACCGGCCCAAACGTGCGCCGATGGATAGCGGTCACCCCCAGCTTTTCCAGTGCCTCGACATGGGCTTTGGTCGGATAGCCCTTATGCCCCGCTAAACCATAACCGGGATACTGCCGATCGAGTTCCACCATCTCTCTATCACGAACAACCTTGGCGACAATGGAGGCGGCGGCAATTGCCTGGTGACGACTGTCCCCCTTCACCACCGGTTCCGAAGAATAATGCCACTGCGGCAAACGGTTACCGTCAACCAGCACATGCTCCGGCTGTTGACCCAGCCCTTCTACCGCGCGTTTCATCGCCAGCAGGCTGGCATGGAGGATATTAATCTGGTCAATTTCAGCCACTGAGGCACGCGCCACAGAATAGCTCAGGGCGTTGTCACTGATTAGCTCAAATAGATATTCACGTTTTTTTTCCGAGAGCTTTTTAGAATCATCCAGCCCGACTATTGGCCTGGAGGGATCGAGAATCACCGCCGCGGCCACCACATCACCTGCCAGCGGCCCGCGACCCACCTCGTCAACACCGGCCAGTAACAAGCCCTGGTAAGCGGGGATAAATGCTTCCATCAGTTTCTCTTTGATCTTATCAATAACGCCAGCACAATAACCGGCAACTAGCGCTGCTTATCCGCGCAGAGAATAGTCGCAGACGCCGCCAGCTGTTCGTCCACATGGGCTGTGCATTGAAACTTCCACAAACCGCGACGATCAGAAATGTACTGCGAGCGCAGAATCAACTGATCACCTGGAACCACCTGACGCTTAAAACGAACATGATCCGCACCAACAAATAAATACAGTGTGCCATCGGCTATGGTCTTTTGCTGGCTCACAAAACCCAGTATACCGGCTGACTGGGCCATGGCTTCGACGATGAGCACGCCGGGCATTATTGGCATTTCGGGAAAATGTCCGGTAAAGAACGGTTCATTCACCGAGACATTTTTACAGGCCACAATTGATTCCATTGCTGTCACTTCCAGCACCCGATCGATCATCAGAAACGGATAGGCGTGGGGAAGATACTGGCGAATCTCATGAATATCCATCATCAGCAACAAATCCTCTCTCAATCGGGTAACTTCACCAGCAGAAACTTATGGCTGCTGGTTGAGTTTGTCGGTCACCTTGGCAGTAATACTAAAACTGCTATCCACATGCATGACACCCTGTTGATTCAATAGCAGGCCAATACCTTCACCCTGAATTAATTCACCCACTACCTGTTGCAACCTGGGCCCCAACTCCTGCATCAAGGCCTTGGCCATATCCTGCTCAGCGGTTTTTAATTTACGCCCTACATGCTCGATATCTGCACGCTTGTCCTGGATTTTTTTACTTTGCGCCTGTTTTTGATCGGCGCTCATCACCGCCGAATCTTTCTTGATTTGCTCTACCAGTGCCTGAAACTCCTTCTGCAGGGTTTCCAGTTGCTTAACATTCTCGGCAATATCGGGCTGATTGCGAAATGCTTCCAGCCGTTTCTGGGCGACATCCGTGTTCAAAATTGCCTCCTGAACGTTTAACACAGCAATTTTACCTTCCGCATTAGCCAGCACAGGCACAAGTAACAGGGCCAGCACAATCATTAACTTATTCATTCTCTTCACAATCTATCTCCGGTTAACTAAACAAACTAAAAATTAAAAACTTCTTCCCAGCGAAAACTGGAATTCTTCTGTTCTATCCACATCCTTATCGTTATAGGGTATGGCATAGCTAAATGTCAATGGCCCAAAGCCGGTAATCCAGGTCAGGCCAACCCCGACCGAGTAGCGTAATTCGTCCACATCAAGCTCTGAACAATTGGCCTGGCTTTTACCACAGTCCGAACTGAAGACATTACCGACGTCAATGAAGACGGCCGTACGCACTGAGCCTTGATCCTTGATGAAGGGTAACGGAAAGATAATCTCGGCTCCACCTTCAACCAGGATATTACCGCCAAAGGGATCGCCGCTGGAATAATCCGGGTTACAGGCAAATTTTTGTCCCTGGTTATCCGCGATGCCATCACCATTACAGTCGGTATCACCTTCCGGGGTACCATCACCATCCACCAGTAAATAGGAATACCTTGCCGGATCTAACAGCGCCTCGGGGCTTTCACCCGCATTGTAGGCGCCCACCGCTACACCCCGGTTGAAATAGGGTATCGCCGGCGTACTTCGAGGCCCGAGGGTATTACTCTTGTAGCCACGTACCGAACCAAAGCCACCGGAGTAGAAATTCTGGTAAAACGGCAAGCGACTTTGATCACCATAGCCATCGCCATAACCCAGTTCCGTGCGCAAGCGAAATGTCCAGGTGCGCGACAACGGGAAGAATATCTGCCCGTTATAGACCAGCTTGCCAAATTGCAGGTCACTGAGCGGCACCGACAGTTCGAAGGACAGACTTTGCGATGCACCCCGGGTCGCCAGGCGACCCCGGTTCAAGGTGGATTGTGACCAACTGGTGGTCAAGGTCCAGTTGTCGTAATTGCTGCCATTTTCATCAAGGAAACCGTCTTTGGGGTCAGCGTCACTGCCGTACAGTGCATTGATTTGTTCCCACTCGTCGTCGGTAAACGCCGACGACAGGGTGTCTCCGGAATAATTACCGTCGTCGTCAAAGCTGCCCTCGCTATACCAGGTATTGTAGTTGCCATCGGTGATATCAAATTGCGCCGGGCTCACTGCAATTTCCTGTACCGCAAAAGCACCACTTTTTATCTTGGTACTGGACCAACCAACACTGAAGCCCAAGCGCTGGGTTTCCGACAGTGGATAACCAAAATTCATATTACCGCCCAGGGTATCGGTAGAGAAATTGGATATGTTGATCTGGTCAAGATCAGCCTCACGGTAATACACCGAAAAACCGCGACTGACACCGTCTTCAGTGTAATAGGGATTGAGGTAACTAAAGCGAATATTCGACAGATAATCACTTTTATTAATGCTGATCCCCACCTGCTTACCGGTGCCGAGGAAGTTATCCTGCTGGATATTCGCGCCCAGGATCACCCCGCTGTCCTGGGAAAAACCGACACTGGCACCAATACTCCCCGAAGGTTGCTCTTCAACCTGATAGGTCACATCGATTAAATCATCGGTACCCGGTACCTCACGGGTTTCAGGCACGGCCTCCCTAAAAAAGCCCAGGCGATTCAAACGCACCCGCGATTGATCAATCGCCGCAGAGGATGCCGGTGCCCCTTCCATTTGCCGCATTTCACGCCGGAGTACGTCATCCGCTGTGCGGCTATTGCCCTGGAAATTGATCCGCCTGACGTAGGTTCGCTTACCCGGGTCAATAAAAAATTTCAGATTGACCACTTTATCTTCACGGTTGAGCTCGGGAATACCTTCAACCTTGGCAAAATTATAGCCATCATTGCCCAACCGCTTGGTCAGCCATTCCTCGGTGCTGGTCACCACCGACTGGGAGAAGGTTTGACCCTGACGAACCAGTACATAGGGCTTCAGCTGCGCCTCGGATAGCACCAGGTCACCCGAGAGATCAACGGTGCCCACGGTGAACTTCTCCCCTTCAGTGATATTCACCACAACATAAACCGCCTTGCGATCCGGGGTGACAGAAACCTGTGTAGAATCAATCGCGAACTCAATAAAACCGCTATCGAGG